>JBNGDS010000051.1:0-8572 GCA_049975365.1 Desulfomonilia bacterium
GTGTATGGGTTTTCTCGAAACGCAGATAAAAATCATACAGCCTCGAGTCATCATTGCGCTGGGCAAGGTGGCTTCGCAGAATCTCCTCAATTCAAAGGTCCCCATCAGCCGTCTCCGAGGGAAATTCTCTTCATACATGGGGATCAATCTCATGCCGACATACCACCCAAGTTACCTGTTACAAAATCCAGCAAAGAAGAGGGAAGTATGGGAAGACATAAAGAACGTAATGGATTATCTCGGAATGCCGCGACCTGGCTGAGGACTTTTCTGCTCCTTATCGGGATCCTGTTCTCACTATCCATTCCCGTTGCGGCACAAGAGGTCACCGTGATCGTGGTCAAAGATGCGATCACCCCTCCGGTAGCATCCTACATTATTGAGAATATTGATGAAGCGTCTGCATCAAACATGACGGCCATCATCATCCGTCTCGATACTCCTGGAGGCCTCGACACAGCCATGAGGGACATCATCCAGAAGACCATGAATGCACCTATTCCAGTGGTTGTCTATGTTTCTCCGAAGGGTGCCCGTGCCGCCTCTGCCGGGGCAATCATCACCCTCGCGTCTGATATCGCTGCCATGGCTCCTGGAACGAACATCGGTGCTGCGCATCCAGTCAGTATAGGGAAGGCCGAGGGGCAAGAGGGGCAGGATGAAACCATGACAGAAAAGGTCACCAATGATGCGGTGGCCTATGCCAAGAGCATAGCTCGTGAGCGGGGCAGGAACGAGCAATGGGCAGAAGACGCGGTGCAAAAGAGTATATCGACACCTGCCAGTGAGGCACTGGAAATAGGAGTGATTGATATTGTTGCAGACAACATGGAAGATCTCCTGAATCAGTTGGACGGGCGGACAGTGAAAAAGAACTCCACCACGTTCGAACTCCACACAAAGGATGCACGGCTCGTCGAAATACCCATGGGACTCAGGTACCGTCTGCTCTCGGCCATATCGAACCCGAATGTGGCCTATATCCTCATGTTGATCGGTCTTGCCGGCATCTACTTCGAACTCTCGAGCCCGGGAGCGATCCTGCCAGGAGTGATAGGTGGAATTTCACTCATCCTTGCCTTCTTTGCATTCCAGACACTGCCCGTGAATTTCGCCGGAGTGGCTCTCATTATCCTCGCGGTTATCCTCTTCATAGCGGAGATCAAGGTCCCCAGTTTCGGGCTGCTTACCATAGGAGGGGTAATCTCTATGATACTCGGGTCCATCCTCTTGTTTAGAACGCCGGAGCTCTACACTCAGGTCTCCTTTGCAGTGATCCTGCCGGTGACGCTCTTTTTCACTGCGTTCTTCGTGGTGTGCCTCTATCTTGTTGTCAAGGTCCACAGGACTGTGCCCAAGGGGGGCTCCCTGGGGTTGAAGGGTGAGAGGGCTACGGTCTTCAGCTGGAATGAGGATGGAATCGGCAAGGTTTTCTGTCACGGCGAATACTGGAACGCGCTGGGGCCGACTACTCTCAAGAAGGGGGATGTCGTCGTCGTCAGTGGTGTCAGCGGCATGGACCTTGTCGTGAGTCCCTATACAGACAGACGCGAAATTTCCTGATGATCGCGGTCGCACTGTCCGGAGGGGTAGATTCTGCAGCGGCGGCACTGATCCTCCACGAACAGGGAGAGCAGATCATCGGGGTCACCCTGTATCTCCACGAGGGGATTCCAGCTCGAGGACAGCTCGAACGGGCAGGAAGGCTGTGCAGGCACCTCGGCATCACCCACCATGTTCTTGATGCCAGACGGGAGTTTGCCTCCATTACAGACTACTTTGCCAGGGAATATCTCTCAGGGAGAACCCCGAACCCCTGTGTTGCCTGCAACAGAGATATAAAATTCAGACATTTCAGGAACCATGCCATTTCACTGGGCGCAGATATGATGGCAACCGGGCATTACGTACGAAGGGTCTTTGGCAATGGGAGACACTATCTCCTTCGGGCTCGAGAAAAGAACTCTCAGGAATATTTTCTCGGACTCCTCCCGCAGGAATCGATTCTGCACTGTCTGTTTCCCCTCGGGGAGATCCCCCGTTCCCAGGCACAGGAACTGGTAAATGGATGCGGGATCAAGATACCGGGACCACACTCATCTCAGGACGTCTGCTTCGTTCCACGAGGAGATTACGTATCCTTTATTCGTTCTTCCACAGGACATGAACCCGTTCCGGGTTGCATCCTCGATCCTGAAGGAAGAATCCTCGGAACGCATCGAGGTGTTGTTCGATACACACCGGGCCAGAGAAAAGGGCTTGGCACGGGGTTTGGCAGAAAAGTGTATGTATTCACGAAAGACACGAAGAACAATACCATTACTGTCGGGGATCGTTCACAATGGCCCTATACGGGATTCATTGTCAGGGAGATGAATTTCATGAGGGCGGCATCGATACGGGATGAACTCGTTGTACGTGCCAAGGTGAGGTATCGGCAGGAGCCACAACGCGCACATATCAGACCTGCAGGAGGACGGACGTTTGAGGTGGCCTATGCAGGGATATGTGCGCCGGGACAGCTCGCCGTATTCTATGACCGCCAGAATGCAATTCTTGCCGCGGGAATCATTGATACCCTTGTCACCAATCCGCACAGCCCTGGGCAGGGACATAACGAGGGGTGGTAATCCATGACCGTGCGTACTCTTCACTGTTTGAAACTTCTTCTATGATACCCGGCGGAGTGAGAGAGGGATATCCCCTGGAGGCCGCTTCAGAGAGGGAGAAAGAACATAGGAGGTGTCAAGATGAGTAATCTTGCACTGTACAGAAATACTGAGCTTCACACACGGAATATCACGAGTACCACATACCGTGTGAGTGATGATGTCATACTGGTGGAGGGTATACTGAAGGATGAGCGGTGTGGGGAGATCTATTCCGTGGAAACCGGGGAGAAGATACCCGCATCCACTGTACACGAGATTTCTCTCAGACTGCTCGTGGAGGGCCCGATGCTTACCGTGCGAGATCTCGAAGTGGACATGACGTGTATCCCCCATGCTGAATGCCTGCAGACACGGGAGAGCCTGCAGGCACTCATCGGCCAGCGGATCGCCCCTGGATTCACGGAGATGGTGAGGAAGACATTCGGAGGGCCCCGGGGGTGCACCCACCTCAATTCCCTGCTCCTGGCAATGGCTCCGGCAACTGTGCAGGGATTCTGGACACTGAGGGTGAGTAGACCCCACACCTTTGAAGAAGCGATTCATGGTCTCGATGAGGGGTATCTCATAGATACCTGTTGGGTGTGGAGAGAGGAGGGGGATCTCGCGAGGGGAATTCGTTCAAGACACACCGGTTCACATGACAGACACCCTGGAAACACACCCGGAGATTGACAGAAGTCCGGGGAATTCTAGAGGCGGAATACCCCCTTGATGACTGCATCGGTTCAATGACTCCCCGGCTCGATCAGAATCACGGGGAACGGGTGTATCTCAGGAAAAGTTTGATCTTTTCATACCGGATTACTATAGTGGAGCCCATCATTCGCAGGCACGTATCCTGAAGGAAGAATCCTCGATACGGGGAAACAGAGGTGAAGAAATGGTTATTATCGGTGGCAGGGCGCATACCATCGAGCAGATTCATGAAGTTGGCGCGTTAGGCTATCCCTATGCAGAGATCTCCCTGAATGACCCTGACGAGGTGGAATCGAGTCTTGCTCGGTACCTCCTTCTCAAGGAAGAGTATGGAATCTCATATCTCGCCCATTACCCCAATGAGGACAATCCCTTTGATGTGGATGTCCTTCAACAAAGGTTTGTCCCACGGATCAAAAGACTCATCGACCTCTCCCTTGAACTCGGCATCGACAAGGGGACTATTCATTTCTGGATAGACAAGAGGTGGGCGCCCCCAGGTCTTATCGATCGCAAACTCCCTATTCTCGAGGAGCTGGTGGAGTGTGCCGTGGACAGGGGCCTTGATCTCTGCATCGAGAACTTGAGTGAACGTTATGACAGCTTTGCACGTGCGTTTGATGCTATCCCTGACCTGTACATGACCCTGGACATCGGGCACGGCCAGTTGCTCTCGAAAGAAAATACGTCGTACAATTTCATCAGACATTACTTCCCACGGATACGCCACGTACACGTCCATGACAACCGGGGGGGAACAGGCGTGAAGGATGACCTCCATCTTGCGTTGGGAATGGGCATTGTCGACTATCGGGACATCCTCTCGCAGCTGAAAGAGAAGGGGTATTCATCCACCATCACCATGGAGGTGAAACCCCACGACATGCCACGGACTCGGGATGAACTCGAACTTGTGTTCGGGTGAGGAAACCATGCACACGGCAGGGGATCATTTTCTGGACAGTCCATACGTAGGGAGCCACTGAAAACCCCATGTGACCCCTCGACCGTCTCTCCCATCTTGACGTGCATGTGATTCGGGGGGTAAGTAATTGGCCATGGTATCCATTTCTCCCCAATGGGTGATACGAGGGCATGTTGATCCGACGCTGCTCCCAGGGGTGAAGTTTTCGCCGGTGTTCAGGTCTCTCATGTGGGGACGGGGGATTGAAGATCCAGACAAGCTCACGAGCTTTCTCTGTCCTCACCTCGGTCAGCTCAAGGACCCGTCAGCCATGAAAGGAATGATGGATGCCTGCCAGCGGATTGCCAATGCACTAGAGAACGATGAGACAATCGGCGTTTTCACGGACTATGACGTTGACGGTGTGTGCAGCGCCGCACTGCTGCACCGTTTTCTCATCCATATCGGGTGCAGGCCCCCCGTGGTGTTCATTCCGGACAGGATAACTGAGGGGTACGGCCTGAATCATCGTGGCATCGATGAGCTCCATGGACAGGGAGCGAGCCTGCTCATTACCGCCGACTGCGGTGTAACTGCCAGGGAGGAAGTTGCTTACGCGACATCTCTCGGTATGTCTGTTATCATCACCGATCATCACGAGCTGGATGGTGTACTGCCCGAGGCGCTCACCATCATCAATCCCAAGCAGTCCGGATGTTTCTTCAATGATGAGGATCTCTGTGGCACTGGTGTGGTCTTTCATCTTATCATTGCGCTTCGGGCATTTCTGAGGAAGCGGGGGTGGAAGAACCTCCCAAACCTCAGGGACGAGCTTGATCTTGTTGCCATGGCAACAGTCGCCGATGCTGTATCCCTGGCCGGAATAAACCGCATCCTCGTGAAGGAAGGGTTGAATGTACTCAATTCGTCGCCACGAGCCGGGATCTCGGCCCTCGTAAAGGTCTCAGGCATCAAGAAGGAGGTCCTGTCCAGGGATCTTGGGTTTATCCTCAGCCCGAGAATCAATGCAGCCGGACGTATTGCTGATGCACGGAAAGCGTTTTCTCTACTGACAACAGAGGATGAACATGAGGCATTCGATCTCGCCGTGGAACTGAACAGACTCAACCGTCAAAGACAGATCCACGAGCAGAACGTAATCGAGCAGGCCTTGAAAACCTTGGAAGAAACACATCCGTTGAATACTGTTACGGTGGCCGCTCAGAGAGACTGGCACATTGGAGTCCTGGGAATCGTCGCTTCCCGATTGGTGTCACTGTTTTCCCGACCAGCCATTGTCATGTCCATTGTAGACGGCGTGGGTATCGGTTCGGGAAGATCCGTCAGCGGAATCGATCTTCATGCCTGTCTTGCCGAGGTTTCTCATCTCCTGAGAGATTATGGCGGTCATAAGATGGCAGTGGGGCTGAGTATCGCAGAGGAGAACATCGTGACGTTTTCCCACGCACTGGATCACGTTGTGTCACAAATGCCCACCTACACGACACAGCGGTGTGAAGTGGACCTCAAGATATCTCCCCTGGATCTCACTCCAGGCCTGTTGGACGAACTTGAACTGCTGGCTCCCTTTGGAGAGGGAAATCCAGAGCCTGTGTTCTTCATGCCCAGGATGGAGATCGTCGGCAGGAAAAGGTACGGGACTGGACAGGTGAAGCTCATCCTCAGACATTCAAACAGGACGTTTCATACATTGAAATGCAGCCTTGATGATACGGTATCCGCTCCCAGGATGTGTGTTGATGTCGCCTTCACTCCGGTCAAGATACGCCTCAATGGGCACTGCTATCTCTATTTAGCGTTGAAAGCACTATCTCCTGTCTCGTGAATTCTTCAGAGAGTGCCTTCTGGTGTTCAATGGAATTCCGAATTTCCTGAGGGATGATCTCCTTGGTTATCCTCGGATCCCCGACAAGGAAAAGTCCAGCTAAGGCAAGCCCCAGGAGGATGAACACGGATGCCTGGGCTACGAAGCCGATACAGGCGTTTTTCGCAACGGAAAAGTCCCTTTTTTCCTTTGTTCCCTTGGGGAAAACCTCAACCAGACCGAGATCTATCAGCCGCACAATGGAGCTCAGGGCCTCGAAGGGAGGCTCCAAGGATTCTTTCACGAGGGTTTCGATCGTCTTATTTTCATCGACGAGATCGAAGATGCGCGTGTCCACCTCGGAGAGGGCGTTCATCCGGACGATCTCCTCGGTCAGGGGCATGATGGTCACGGGACAGTAATCAACGGGAGGGATTTTCTGCTTAATGATCGGCCACTCGTCGATCATGCGCAGCGTGTCCAGGATAATTCCCTCTGTCTGGATATGGCAGTTCAGCATGTTCTCTGTTTCGAGATCCCAGTCCTCGAACCGGTAACTGCCTTCCCTCCACTGGAAAATGTCGAGGAGAATCTCCTTGATGACCACGTTCGTGGCCTTATTGAGGAACATCTTATTCAGGTTTCCCTGTGAAATCAGGATTTCATGCCATTTCTGAGTGTTCTTTTTCTGGTGCTCGAATGCAGCCTTTAATTCTCTCTCGCGGATGACCCCGGCCTTCAGAAGGACATCGGCACGTGGATCCATTTCCCATTTGTCAGAGGTGATCCCCACGATGACACCATTCTCAAAGGCGATGGTGACATTGGCCTTGGATGAAGCAAGGATCAGAGAGCCTGTTTTCATCTGCTGCGAGATGAGCTGAAAGATTTCGGTGACTCCAAATCCCTTGAGGGTTCCCAGTAGTGCCATCTCACACCCCATACCGCACAGGCGGCGACTTGTAGGCTCTCCAGTACAGGAATCCCAGCAGAATGGCCCCGAAGATCCTCACCTCGTTGGAGAGATCAATTCCCGTAGGTACGATGGAAAACATGAACTGGCCACCGGTTACGACCATAACCAGTGCTGCGCTCAGAGCGATGATCCGGGCAACTCCTCTGGATGTCCTGTTCCCCGTAAAGGAACCTAGTCCAGGGAGAATGAGCTCGAGCTTCGATGTGTTCGAGAAAAGGTCTAATCTGTATTGTTTGATCTCTTCTGTTTTCGCGTGCATGATCGATGACATTTGCTTTTTCGCTTTTGTGTCAATCCAATGACACTGCAGGCACATGGGGAATCCGCTTTTCGACACCGTACCGGAATAAAAATAGTTCCCGCACCTGTGGCAGAGTTTAGTGTACTTTTCTTCGGGGATATGGCCGATGATGAAGAGGGCTAGAATGACGCCGAGAACCAGGTAGAGGGTCATGTTCCTGGGAATGATTCCGAATGCCGTGAACCATAGTGCATCAGCAATGCTCTTCAGTTCCCTTGATGGGTGCATCTGCCGGGCAAGCTGCCGGAAGAGGGGCACATGTTCAGTGATGTACCTCTTCACCCCATTCTTATTCTCATTTTCAAGAAGGATCCGCACACCCTTTGCATCAAGGCTGCTGGCTTTTTCTATTTCCTGCTCGGACTCATACAGATTGTAGGTTGCCTGATAGAGGCGGCTCAGGTTGTAGTGATAGAGCATATTGCCGGGATCCAGGGCAGCGGCATTCTGGAAGGCCTTCATTGCTTCTTTTGTATTTCCCATGCCGGTGAGCGCTATCCCGATGTGATTGTAATATCTGTGATTGCCAGGTTCAATGTCGAGGCTTCTCCCAAGCAATCTCACCGCTTCACCGTAATTTCCCCGTCTGATCTCCATGAGGGACATGGTGTTCATTGGTTCTGCGTCTGCTGGGTTCTTCTGGATCCAGGAAGAAAGCTCCAGGATGTCTTTTGTGGATTCGATATCGTGTTCTACGGTAAAGATTTCTTTGTTCACCTGAGTCTGAGAATAGGTAAGCAATCCTGCGCCGAGCAGTGCAATCCAACTGGACAGAAAGATCAGCGAGATGAACACGTAAACAATTCTCTTTTCCGACCGCAGGAGATATCCCCACAGCACAAGGAACCACCACAACACGAATATCATCGGCCCTGCATTAAAGAAGATGGGGATGAGCAGTATGAGGGCTATCCACAATATCAGGCCGAGGTTAGGCAGTTCATTGTTGGAGATCGTCCTCAGATCATTCAGGAAGTGCGGTGCGTACTTCACAATCATGCAGATCCCGATTATGAAGAGAGTCAGGATCGTAGTGGAGATCACGAAAAAGTAACCGTTTCCCAGGGTCGTTGTGACAGATGGCCAGAAGATATCAAGATCGTTCAGGAGGTGAACGGGAAAGAATCCTGTAACTGGTGTTGTCGGCTGCACTTCACTCGTCCTCTACATGAATGCTGTCCAGTTTGATGGCTAGAGT
>JBNGDS010000051.1:8582-24516 GCA_049975365.1 Desulfomonilia bacterium
GTCATCCGATACACACGGTCATCACCTTCGATCTTCAACTGAATCGGCAGACTGATAGCGTTGACCGAGATGATTTCTGCATTTTCTGTGCCCACAATCTGGATATGCCCACCGGATATCCCTGCCGGTGCATGATGGCGCTCTTCGATCTCATCGGGCATGGGGATGTCCGGAGCAGGATTCTGCGCGTTTGCTGTGCCGGGCTCGGTGTTGGGCATGGTCTTCTCGCTCGGGATTGGTTCCTGCTCAGGCTTTGGTTTCTCCCTGGGGGTTTTCACTGGGGTGTGTTGTTTGCCACTCGTTCCCATCTCGATATGTTTGAGCACCATCTTGGTGATTTCTGTCAGTGTCTGGAGAACTCCCTCACCGGTTGTGGCGATGGACTCAAAGGACGGATACCCATCCGGGTTCAGGATCTGATCCATCTCGGAGACAGGGGTGACATCGGGGAGGTCCCTCTTGTTGTACTGAATCAACATGGGAATGGTCTTGATACTTTTCCCGTAGTAGTTGAGGTTCTCCTCGAGGTTGTTGAGGCTCTCGATGTTTTCTTCCATCTTGTCACGTTGAGAATCCGCGACGAACACGATGCCATCAACTCCCGTGAGCACGGCCCTTCTCGTGGAATTGTAGTAGACCTGTCCCGGGACAGTGTAAAAATGGAGACGAGTCTTGAATCCACGGATATTCCCAATCTCGATGGGGAGAAAATCAAAGAAGAGGGTCCGGTCGGCTTCGGTTGCGAGGGAGACCAATTTCCCCTTTTGTTCCGGTTTAATGCTGGCATAGATGGACTGGATATTCGTCGTCTTTCCGCAGAGAGAGGGACCGTAGTATACGATCTTTGCAGAGATCTCTTTTTTCGAATAGTTGATAACAGCCATATTATCCTCCGCCTGCCAGTCTGACGATTTCTAGCTCCACGTCTTTGAAGTCCTTGTGCTCTTTCTGGATTTCACGAAATACGGAAAGTGCACTCTGGTTGTCTCCGAGGGCCTTATAGGTCTGGGCGATTTCGTAGAGGATGCCAACCTTCATATCGGTTGATGCCTCATCCAGACTTGCACCGTCTTTTAGGGCCTGGAGGGATTCCGCGAAGAGTCCTTTTTCCCGGTAGGTGATTCCCAGCATGATATGGGCATCGAACAGCTTCTGGCCGGTGGAGATCACCCGGGTAAATGATTCGATTGCCTCGTCCAGAAGACCTGTCTCTCGATATGCCAGCCCCATATTATACAGAAACAGGGGATCGTCCCTGCCTTCTTCAATGGCGCTTTCTTCAATCGCCTTGAAAATCGACTCCACCCCTGTCGTGTCTTCCTGCTCTTCGGCAGATTCATCGATCGTGAGGTCGTCTATCTCGATATCCAGCTCCTCATTCAGATCATAGAAGTCGGTCTTCTCAACAGCAGGTGCAGTTACCCTCTTCGGAAGAGGCTCTGTCATCCCCTTTTCACGGACATCAAAACTCTGGACCTTTCGGTTGATCTGCACATGTACTGGGTCGAGCTCTGCGGCTTTCTGCATGTACATGATTGCAGTTTCGCTCTGGCCGCTTTTCTCGAGTATCTCTGAGAGCTTGACATACTGCGTTGCCGCTTCACGCGCAAAGCCCTGAACCTGGTAGAGATCAGCCAGTTTTTCATAGGGTGTCTCCCAGCCTGGATTGATCTTGAGGGATTGTTTGTACAGGGCGATGGCCTTTGGATAGAAGCCCTTTGCACTATAGGTATCACCAAGTCTCACGTAGATCTCGGACGCGTGATCGAGCTTGTTCGCCTTGAGATAGAGGTCTCCCAGCTTTTTCAGGAGCACTGTATCGTTTGGACGCTTCTCAAGTGCCGCCTCGCAGGTGTGGATCTCCTTTGAGGACTTTTTCCTCCCGAACAGACTATTGAACAGGCTCATTTCCCGATACCTTTCCTCGTTCGATACATTCCCATTCGGCTCCTCATATTATATGGTTCATCGGTGGTCTGATATACAAACTTTAACGGTATTGTGAAACAGAAAATGTTCCCTGCGACCTGGAAATCCCCTGCTTGACAAGTTGTATGAGCTGTTCGATTATGAAATGGAGATTTGATGATGAAAGGACGGTGTTCTGCTTATGGAATTCATACACCCTGTTCTGAATGAGGAAGTCAACGCTATCGGTGGACATTATATGATTACCAGGCTCGATCGAATCCCTCATCCCAAGGGAGAAATCCTGTACTTTGTAGGGCATGCGGTAACAGAATCATCGTGTTGCGGACTGAGTGGGTGCGGCTATGGTATCGTTGCGGGGCATGTCATCTCGTTCCAGTCAGGATACACGGCTGACGAGCGCATCATTTCTGTGGTTGACCCCGTTGAAGAGACATTCTATGAGGAAATCGCGAAAAAGATCGCGTATAGGGATGGGGTGACCCAGGTTCACTTCGTACTCCCCTCTGGTGAAAAGAAGATGGTGTATGTTGTCCAATAGGCACCTGGACCAGGTGAACATGCAGGGCATGTGATCTCTGAGGCGACACGAAGACAAAACGAGATGAACCCTGAAGAATATCAGACAGATAGTCTCCCTCACTCGGTTCACCAGATGAATGGAGAGGATCTTCTCATAATCGAAGACCTTCACACCCATTTCTTTACGCCTGAAGGCATTGTACGGGCACTGGACGGAGTGAATCTTGTACTCAAGAAGGGAGATACCGTGGGTATTGTCGGAGAATCCGGGTGCGGAAAGACTGTGCTTGCGCTCTCCATTCTCCGGCTCATACCTGACCCTCCCGGGAAAATCGTGAGAGGGCGTGTACAATTTCTGGGAACGGACCTCCTGAGCCTCTCTGAGCGAGATATGCGACAGATCCGGGGAAACAAGATCTCCATGATTTTCCAGGAGCCGATGACCTCACTCAATCCCGTTTTCACCGTGGGAGCCCAGATTGCAGAGGTGGTGAACCTCCATCAGAAAGACAGGGTCTCAACGAAGAGACAGGCGTATGAGGTGGCTTTCGATATGCTGAAAAAGGTGGGAATCACATCTCCTGAAAAAAGAATTCGAGACTACCCCCACCAGCTCAGCGGAGGGATGTGCCAGCGTGTCATGATCGCCATGGCGCTGGCATGCAGGCCGATGCTCATGATCGCTGATGAACCCACCACGGCCCTGGATGTGACCACGCAGGCCCAGATTCTCCACCTCATGAATGACCTGAAAGAAGAGACTGGCACTTCGGTTATTTTCGTGACCCATGACCTCGGTATTGTTGCACAGACATGTCAGAACGTGGCAGTCATGTATACCGGTCATGTGGTTGAACAGGCTGGAATTGATGAAATCTTCTCTCATCCCCTGCATCCATACACCAGGGGGCTCATGAAGTCGATCCCCAAAGTTGGAGCAAGGAGCCAGGGTGAGAGGCTCTATGCGATTCCAGGAAGCGTACCCACAGCTCGAAACATGCCGAAGGGGTGCACCTTCAACAACAGATGCCCTGAGGTTATGGAGATCTGTCGGCGAGAGTTTCCCCCAGCTTTCCGGCCGGAATCATCCCATCTCGTGAAGTGCTGGAGGTATGCACCATGAGCACTCAAGTTCTTGAGGTCAGGGGATTGAGGAAGGCGTTCCCTTTGAAGTCGGGGGTGTTCGGGAAGACCACTGGAATGATTCATGCGGTTGACGGTATTGATGTCGATGTCTTTCCAAACGAGACCTTGGGTCTGGTAGGTGAATCAGGATGTGGGAAGACGACGTTTGCAAAGCTGATCCTCATGCTGGAGAAGGCGGATGCAGGGACGATTCTGTTCGAAGGAAAAGACATCACCAAGGCCCGGGGAACCGACCTCAAGGAAATCCACAAGGGGATGCAGGTGATCTTCCAGGATCCCTTCGGATCATTGAATCCGAGGAAAAAGATCTTTCCCATCATCGCAGAACCATTGATGATCCATGGATTCGGGTCGAGGGAGGACATCGTACAGAGAACGGTGGAGCTCATAGAGATGGTGGGATTGAGTGAGGATATGCTGTCCAGATATCCGCATGAATTTTCAGGGGGTCAGAGGCAGAGAATTTGCATAGCAAGGTCGCTTGCAGTCAATCCAAGGCTTCTGATCTGCGATGAACCAGTCTCCGCACTGGATGTATCCATACAGGCGCAGGTGATCAACCTCCTGGTCGACCTCCAGACGAACCTCAAGCTGTCCTACATCTTTATCTCGCACGATCTTGCGGTGGTCGGGTACCTTTCTCATCGCATAGCTGTTATGTACCGAGGCAGGATCGTGGAACTGTCAGATGCCCAGACCCTGTTTTCCTCGCCACAGCACCCGTATACCCGATGTCTTATGGAGGCTGTCCCAGAGCCGATCCCTCAGCATAGAACAGGCACTGTCCAGAACAGTTTCCGAGATCATGCCATGGGGTTCGCTGATGAAGGGTGCCCATATTCCTCCACATGTCCGTATGTTGAGGATCGTTGTCATGCCAGAGCACCTGATCTCACTGAACGGGAAACTGGACACTTCGTCGCATGCCACAGATCTCTATGATCTCTCAACGGGATGTCGTGGACGCAAAGAGGCCCTGATGGAAAAGATCTTGACATATGAAAGAACCCCCGTTATAGAAAGTCACCCGGAAAGAGATTTCAGGAGGAGGAACCGTACACAATGGCCAATCATCCATCTGCACTGAAGAGGCAGAGACAGAGCACGAAGAGACGCCTGAGAAACAAAAGCTATAAATCGGCTATCAATACATCGGTGAAGAAGATATATACCGCTCTTGAGGAGAAGAACCCCCAAGAGGCAACAGAGAATTTCAAACACGCCATCAAGAAGCTGGAAAGTGCTGTGAACAAGGGTATTCTTCACAGGAAGACAGCATCCAGAAGGATATCGAAGCTTACCAAGACATTTCAGACAGAAATCTCCTGAAATAGGTTTCTATCAGCGCTGCATTCCGATTTTCTCAGAAGAGAGAAATTTCCCGATTACCTCTGAAAGAGCCACAAACGGCTGCGAGCGTGCTCCAGTCTTCACTTGATGCTCGATGTGTCTGATATCATGCAACAGACATCTGAGCTGGGCACCACTCAGGGCTCCTTTCCTTGAGAGAATCTTTTTCTCTACGAACGGATGGACATCGGGTTTCTTCTTCCCATCACCGAACAGGAGCCTGTAGTGGAGAATGGTCTGATTCTCGATTCGCTTGATGATCTCGAGTTCGGGGATACCCGAGTATTCTATTTCATAGAGCCTGAACAGGACATCTTTTTTTCTCTCAAACAGGGCATCGATGAAGGAAAATATCGACGGCTCATGTGATCTCATCACGAGTTCTTCCACATCGTGGAGACTGATCGAGCTGCGGGTACCCACATACAGGCTCAGCTTTTCGATTTCCGTGGCCATGAACCAGATGTTCGAGCCGGTGACCTCCGCGAGGAGATAGGCCGCATCACGGTCCATTTCCTTGCCCCATCTGCGTGCTCGCTCAAGGGTCCAGTCGATGAGATCCCGACCCTTGAGCGGTTCGAACGAGGTGATCTGCGCCAGGCCGGAGATCTCCTTCTTGATTTCCTGGGGAAGTTTATCTCCTTCAACGGTGAGAATCAGGGTGGTTGATGGTGATGGATTACGGATGTAGTTCGTCAGCTGTTGGAGGGGTTTCTGCGGTATCTTGTGAAAATTTCTTAAGACGATGAGTCTGCGATCTCCAAAAAAAGGCAAGGTGTTGCACACGCTGAGCACCTCGTCGAGATTCACAGACTCTTCGGCGTTATATGCCGCATAGTTCATAGATTCATGCTCACCCAATTCAGAGCGGATTGCCGAGAGTGCTTCTTCGATGAGAAATGTCTCATGCCCTGTAAAGAGGTGGACCGGGCTGCCAGCAGCACGGTTCTTCTTCGATTTCATAGGGACACCGCGGCAAGAGTGCGCGCGATCTGTTGAGCGACAGCTCTGCACGCTTCCTCCAGTGCATCTTCATCCTGACCTCCCTCCAGGTACACGCCCTCGTCGGTGAAACGAGACCGCCACAGTACCGTTCCGCTTCGATCCCTGAGTTCTGCAAGGACGGAGATGATGAGCCGGTAGCGATCCGTCTGCTGGAGAGATGAGGAGGTTATTCTTTCACGGGACGTTGATACGATGGTGCACTCGAGGAGGGGGACATCTTCCGAGGAAGAGAGGAGTCCCATGGAAGCCAGCTCCTTTTCGAGCTGGGAGTCCAGGATCATTCCCGCTTCGATTAGAGATGTCCTGTTCATGCTTGGCCCCAGCAAGACCCTCATGCTCGAGGTATTCTTGTCGAGAACAAAGCTGTATCCGCATGCTGAGAGACTAACGAGGAACAGCAATAAGATTGATGATCTTGTTCTTGACATAAATGACCTTCTTGATCGTTGAGCCCTCGAGAAATCTCTGGACATTGGCATCAGCCAGCGCAGAACTCTCAACCTGGTCCTGACCGGCATCAGTGGGCACCGTAGTGGTGGCACGAAGCCTTCCGTTCACCTGAACTGCAATGGTCACCTCGCTGAGCTCACACCACTGTGGGTCATACTCTGGCCAAGCGGCATTGAAGAGCATGCCATCCCTTCCCATGGATGACCAGAGTTCATCTGCAAGGTGGGGAACAAAGGGGGAGAGCATGGTAATCAGTGAATCGATGGAGTCCCTCATCACCGCAAACTCCTGAGGTTCCGTAACACTGTCCTTTCTTCTGTAGAGATCGTTCACCAGTTCCATCATGGCCGCGATAGCGGTATTGAAGTGAAATCTCTTCTCGATATCCTCTGTAACTTTCCTGATGGTCTGGTGTGTTTTTCTCTTCAATTCTTGGAGATGTTCAGGGACAGCTTCAGAGACGTATTCAGCAGATTTCAGGCGAACTTTGAGATCCTGGACCAGCCTCCAGAGTCTGCCCAGGAAGCGGTATGCCCCCTCTATCCCTTTGTCTGACCAGTCCATGTCCTTTTCCGGTGGGGCGGCAAAGAGGCAGAAGAGCCGCGTCGAATCCGCTCCATAGGTCTTGATAAGCTCTTCCGGGTCCACGACGTTGCCTTTCGATTTGGACATCTTGGCGCCATCCTTGATCACCATGCCCTGTGTGAGGAGCCTCTCGAAGGGCTCATCAATGTCGATATATCCCAGATCCTGGAGGACCATGGTATAGAATCTGGCATAGAGGAGATGGAGGATTGCGTGTTCGATGCCTCCGATGTACTGGTCAACAGGCATCCAGTACGATACGTCGGAATCGGAGAAAGGCTTGTCGGTCGGATTCACGCTGCAGTACCGGATGAAATACCAGGATGACTCAACGAAGGTGTCCATGGTGTCGGTCTCTCTTTTTGCAGGGCCATGACACTTCGGACAGGTGGTGTTCACGAATGATTCCGCCTGGGCAATCGGTGACATGCCGGTGCCGGTTAATGTCACGTTTTCAGGGAGCAGAATCGGGAGATCTTCTTTTCTGACCGGGACTGTTCCACATGAGGCACAGTGAACCATGGGTATGGGGGCACCCCAGTAGCGCTGCCGTGATATCCCCCAGTCCCTCAGCCTGAAATTCACTGTCGCAGACCCCCTGTCCAGTTCGTCGAGGTATGCGGTGATCTTGTCCATGGCAGTGTCGTTCGTCATCCCCGTGAATGTCTCTGAATTGATGAGGATTCCTTCTCCCTCGTACGCTGATTCCATGGTCTCAGCATCAAGGTTCTCGCCGGGGGGCTGAATCACCACGATGATCTTGAGGCCATACTTCTGTGCGAACTCAAAATCCCTTTGGTCGTGGGCAGGGACCGCCATGACTGCACCGGTTCCATAATCATACAGGACAAAATTCGCGACAAATATCGGCATCCGGTATCCAGTCAGAGGATTGATACAGTATTTCCCTGTGAAGACACCTTCTTTCTCGTACATATCAGAGGTCCTGGTGAGTTTATCTTCTAACAGGGTCTTCTCCACGAATGTCGCGACCTTTTGCTCATGTTCCGTTCCACGGGAGAGTGTTTTCACGAGAGGATGCTCAGGAGCAAGGCTCATGAAGGTCGCACCGTAGAGCGTGTCTGGCCTCGTTGTAAAGACCTCGATGTCCTGATCCGTATCCTCGATCCTGAATCGAATGAGTGTTCCTGTGCTCCTGCCGATCCAGTTTCGCTGCATGGTAAGCACACGCTCCGGCCACCCCTCTTTCAGTCTCTCGATATTATCGAGGAGCTTCTGTGCATATCGCGTGATCCGGAAGAACCATTGGTCGTGTTCCTTGAGGAATACCTGAGAACCGCATCGCCAGCACATACCCCCCTCGACCTGTTCGTTCGCGAGAACCGTCTTGCAGCTGTCGCACCAGTTGAGGAAGGTGCGGTGCCTGTATACAAGGCCTTTTTCGTACATCTGGATAAAAAACAGCTGTTCCCATTTGTAATACTCGGTATCGCATGTTGCAAATTCTCTGTCCCAGTCATAGCTGAAGCCCATTTTCTTGAGCTGGGTTTTCATATATTCGATATTTTCGTAGGTCCATTTTTTAGGGTGAATCCCACTGGCGATGGCGGCATTCTCGGCAGGCATGCCGAAAGCATCCCAACCCATAGGATGAAGGACGTTGAAGCCCCTCATTTTCTTGAACCTGGCAACCACATCACCGATGGTATAATTCCTGACATGGCCCATGTGAATCCGACCGGACGGGTAGGGAAACATCTCCAGGAGGTAATACTTCTCCTGTGCAGTATGTACATCAACTTTGAACAGCTTTTCGGTTTCCCACTTCTTCTGCCATCTGGATTCAATCTCCTGAGGGTTGTACTCGGCAGCCATGTTTTCCTCCCGGTGTATGATGGCTGCTTCATTATCACAGAGGATTCGTGGAGTCCAGTAGCGAAGGAACACCGAATCAGAGCGGTATTTTCCCTTGCATTTGGAAAGCATTGATAGGTATGTGTAGGGCATGAGAGTGTTCAAGATCGTAGCTCTCCTGTTCGTGTTCTGTGTTGTGTGTATTACCGCCTGGAGCTACTGGTTCATCTTCCGGGATCTCCCTTCTGTCCAGGAATTGCGGAATGTTGAACCGACACGGCTGAGCAAGGTTCTCGCCTCTGACGGGAGCACCTTGGGATATTTCCCGCCGGAGGGCAGGATCATACTCAATGGAGAGAACGTCCCTCTGCTGTTTAGGCAGGCCCTCGTGGCTGCAGAGGATGCGACATTCTACACGCATGCGGGTCTCGACCTGAAACGGATATTCTCCGCCCTGATCGCAGACATCAGAGCGGCATCCTATGTACAGGGTGCCTCCACGATAACCCAGCAGGTTGTCCGTTCATATCTTTTGACACGCGAGAAAACCATACCGCGCAAGATCAAGGAAATCGTGCTGGCGTTGCGTATCGAACGAGCCCTGACCAAGGACCAGATCCTGAACCTCTATCTAGACCGGATCTACCTCGGAAGTGGTGCATACGGTATTCAGGCAGCTTCCCTGAGATATTTCGGCAAGGAGTGCAGAGAACTCGACCTTTCCGAAATGTCACTGATTGCAGGACTTGCTCCTGCCCCTGCACGGTATTCTCCCCTGAATGATTTCACTGCATCCAAGAGGCGTCAGTGGTATGTTCTCGGGCGCATGGTCCAAGAGGGGTTCATTACCGAGCCAGAAGCCCTTGATGCGTACAAGGAACCGCTGCGCATCATTGCAAAAGATGTTGCCCTGTTCACGGATGAGCCGTATGTCACGGATTACGTGAAAACCCTGGTCACTCAGCGCTTCGGTGAGGAGATTCTCTCAAAGGGAGTCAGCATTCAGACGACAATATCCCCCAGGCTTCAGGCGAGGGCTGTCAAGGCAGTTCGAAAAGGCCTCATCGATCTCGAAATGCGGCAGGGTGACTACCGGGGACCTGCCAAGGACGTCTCCGAGACGTCAAAGGAGAGGGTGCTCGCATTTCAGGCAAACCAAATTACATGGCAGGGATTTGAGGACTATGATCTCTACTGGGGCGAGGTTGTCCAGACCACCCCGCTGGTGGTAAATATCGGTACCCAGAATGTTGAACTCGATAAAGAGGGCTACGCATGGGTGAACCCCAAGGGAAGCTGGAATCCTGCTGATGTTCTCAGACAAGGTGACCTTGTCCAGATCTGTGCCACCCCGGGTGGATTCATTCTTTCCCAACAGCCGCGTGTTCAGGCGGTCCTGGTTGCATTCGATCTGGAAAGATCGGCGATTGTATCCCTTGTCGGCGGGTCGGATTATTCTCTGAGCCAGTTCAACAGGGCTATATATGCCCGGAGGCAGAGCGGATCAGCCATTAAGCCGTTCATTTATGCTGCTGCACTAGACAAGGGGATGACTACAGCCAGCATAATCTTTGATACACCCATTACATTTCAAGCTGAAGAGAATGAGGAGGCCTGGAGACCAAAAAATTATGAAGACAGATTCTATGGCCCCACGACCCTGAGAACAGGGCTCGTCCTTTCACGGAATGTGGTCACCATCAAGATCCTCGAAAATATCGGAATCGGATACACGCTCAACTACCTGAAGAGATTCGACATGGAATCAGAACTCCCGCGGGACCTCTCCCTTGCACTGGGATCGGGAGTGCTGTCTCCGATCAACCTTTTCAAGGGATATGCAACCTTCGCCAGGTATGGTCTACGGTTCGACCCTCACTTGATCGAGTATATCGTGGCCAGCGAGTTGGGGCCCATATTTACCTCCCGGGAAGGGAGCATCTCAGCGATGGAGAATCAAACGCCGACAGGAGATTCCCGCGTTCTGTCTGAGCAGACATCGTATATCATCACGAATATTCTCCAGGAGGTGGTTCAGGATGGGACCGGGTGGCGTGCTCGGGCGTTGAAGAGGCCTATTGCTGGAAAAACCGGCACCAGCGATGACAACCGGGATGCGTGGTTCATCGGGTTTACCCCCGGCATGCTCTGCGGTGTATGGGTTGGGTATGATGACATGATCCCGCTGGGAGAGCATGAGACCGGGAGCAGGGCGGCATGTCCGATATTTGTGGATTTCATGAGCGTTGCACTCGCCGACAGGCCGGTGAGAGATTTTCGGGTCCCTGAGGGTGTGGTGTTTGCACGGGTCGATACCAGGACAGGGAGGCTCGCCTCCGATGACTCGAAGGATGTCAGGTTTGAGTGTTTCAAGGAAGGGAGCCTTCCACTCATGAAAGAAACCGCCTACGATGAGCTTATGTTCAAGGAGGTCTACTGATGAGGAATGTCGTCTTTCTCGGACTTGTCCTTCTTGTCTTCGGAATAACATCAGCTCGTGCAGAGGAAATCACTCTTGTCAAGCGTGCGAGCAGGCCTGAACCCTCTGGAACAGTCTCGTATACGGTCAAGGAAGGCGATACACTGTGGAAAATTTTCATGGACGAGTTCGGCGCCGAGGCGGATGATCTGCCATATTTCTATGAAAAATTCCGTGAAGCAAATCCTGGCATACAGAATCTGAACAGGATTCTCGCTGGGCAGAAGATCGTGATCCCCGAGGTGATGGAGACTGAGCAGGGTATTGTTGTGAAGCCCGCTACCCCGGAGGTGTATGTGATCAAGCAGGGACAACACATCGCCATGGTCCTGCGGGAGGTCTATGGACTCCCCGACAAGCAGATTTTTACTGAATATATCGATCTCGTGGAAGAGCTGAACCCTCAGATCGAGGATATCGACCATGTCGTCCCCGGGCAGGAGATTCGAATGCCGAAGATCCATGAAGTACGGGCCGCCTATGAGCAACAGCAGAAGAGGACGCCGGATGTCGAGCCTGTTGAGATATC
This sequence comes from Desulfomonilia bacterium, assembly GCA_049975365.1. GTDB lineage: Bacteria > Desulfobacterota > Desulfomonilia > UBA1062 > UBA1062 > DSBG01. The sequence goes on from JBNGDS010000051.1 coordinate 20,393, forward strand.
CCCGGAGCCAGTAGAGGTGCCCCAGGTGGCCTCTGCACCACCTGTCCAGGAAGCACTTCCGGAAGATGAAGAGACAGGGGAGAAGGAAGGTCTGACGCAGGAGGAGGAAATGGTAGAACAGCCCCCTGTTCCCTCTGAATCACCTTCCTTGCAGGAAACACGCCACCAGGAAGCAGTGACCCCGCCGCCTCCCGCAGCAGAGGATATTTCCACCGTGAACGGTGAGACGGGGGATGAGGGAGGAGAAGGCAAGACCGTGAGGATCGTGAAAGAGTCGATACTTCCTGCTCTCCAGAGTATGGGTGGCAGGCAGAAGAATCAAGGATCATATTTCATGCCCATGGCAGGTGGGAGCAGCATAACCATCGACACGAACGAAATCCCGGTGATTGAGCTCGATACCGGGAAGAGGATTGTCTTCGATATGCACTCAAAGATCTCCCCCGAGATCGGAGACCTTGTGGAGCAGGCCTTCCCGTCGTTCAAGGTAATATCCGGCCCTTCGGAGAACCTGGAAGAGATGATGGATCGGGTCCTGAGCGTTTCAGGATATTTCTCCGTCAACAAGGATGCGAGTCCTCTTCTTGTAGGTGAAGAGGAAAAGGTGAGGTTTTTCGGGAAATGGATCGTGTACAAAGAGTATTCCCGCCGGAGTGTTTTCGTGATCAATATTCTCGACGGTCAGGACATCCGGACGCCCACTCCCATCAGGAAGTATGCATCGCGATTCGGGATAGACATCATTGAACTGGGCGGAAGGAAGAGCGAGTCATCAAGACCAGCCGAGGGAACCTTGACATCCCTCAACCGATCATACCCGGCACTGCTCGATCGCCTCGGGGTCCCCTACGAACGGGACAAGGAGATAGAGCTTGTGAAGAGCGATCCAGTCAGGATCGTCTACACGGCGCCGATGATTTCCGGCAATGTCATTCTTACAGAAACCATGCCGGAGGTGACGATGTCCTCTTTTCTGGAGAAAAAAGGGTACCGCCTGGTGGATACCCGGGTGAAGGATCTGGAGACGGTGCTCCAGGACCTTGGTCTACCACGTGAAGGTCCGCCGGTAACAATCACGGTTGCCGAGGGCAGGACAGAGGTGGAACTTCCTGCCCTTCAGGTCGGGTCAAGCATTCTCCTCACCAGGTCTGTTGACGGTGATATCGCCTCATACCTCGCCTCTACGGGGAAGGACGTGATCCTGTGGTGACGTGTTCCCCGCATGACTGACGTGATCAGATAGAGCCTCGGGTGCACCTTGAAGAGGCGGTGTGCTAATCCCCAGGGAATGCCGCTGAGATGAAACAGGACCCGTCGCTCTCCCCGTCGTCAGAAGACGGTTCGGTCTCGGTCGTGAATGTCCAGGTATAGTTCTGCTCCAGGGTGTTTCCTGAAGCATCCTCAACTGCAGTGGAAAGACTGGCGGTATAGGTGGTTGCATAGGAAAGGGCAGCCGAAGGGGTGAAGATGGCCTGGTCGGACTCATACTGGACAACACCGGCAACTGATTCTGTTTCTGAGGTCAGTCGAAAGGAATCTTCAGTAATGGATGTGCCGTCCATATCTTCAGAAAAGAGCACCCAGATGGTCGATTCCACCCAGACATTGTCTTCCCCTCCGAATGGTGCTGTGAGGACGACAATCGGGGAGATGAGATCCTGTCTGGCCGCTGTCAGGATGATGCCGTTCTCCCCTGCAACAACCACATTCCCGTCAGTGCCTCCCCAAACGGTGTAGAGGTCCAGACCGGTGGAGCTGTCCAAGGACTCCCAAGATGTACCGTCGTAAGAAAGGATTGTTCCGGACTCGCCCACAATAAAGATATCTTCCGGAGAACTGCCCCAGATTCCATGGAGGGTGAAACCGGTTGGCGATGGCACCGGCACCCACGTATCCCCGTCTGAAAAGAGTATCCTGCCGTTGTTTCCCACTGCGTAGATCGCATGATCAGAAGCCCCCCAGATACCGTTGAGGGATATTCCGCCACCAGAGTCCATAGTCACCCACGCATCCCCGTTATAGTGGAGAATTATCCCGTTCTGCCCTACTGCATAGATATCGTCGGCAGCGCTTCCCCAGATTGCCGTGAGAGTGAGCCCTGTCGGGCTGTCAACCTGAGACCAGACTCCCCCGGAGTACGACAGAATGCTGCCGAGTTCACCCACCGCGTGAACCTTCGTGAACGGATCACCCCATACTCCGTTGAGATTCTGAGGTATTCCACTCAAAAATTTTTGCCATGTGGTCCCGTCTGAGAACAGAGTTGTGCCGCTTTGTCCAACGCTCACGATGGCATACGGAGAAGAGCCCCACAGACTCTTCAGGTCAATTCCTGTTTCTGATCTCACTGTTGTCCAGGATGCACCTCCGAAGGAGAGAACGATCCCATCCTGGCCCACTGCATAGATTCTGGATGAGGTTGGTCCCCAGAGCGAGAACAGGTCATTGAGGACACCGCTTTCAGCAGGCTGCCACTGGTCTTGTGATGCCGCTCGTAAAGCAGGAAAAGCAAGGGTCAGGAAGATAGAAAAAATCCATATGAGAGTCCGGGATAGAGATTGGTATTTCATAGAAATCTCCTTTACCTCCTCACCCAGGGAGAGGCTCGATGCTCGTATTATATCCAGCTTGTGTTCTTTTTCAAAACATTTCTGATCCCGCGGGAAGGTCAAGGGGTGATTGCAGGAGACAGGGCCCTGTATGCATGGATGAAGAGTGATGGTACGGCGAGAAGATACTGATCATGGAGGCTCACAGGGAAGGGAACGGAATTTACCGGTGATAGATGGTCAGCTTGTCACCGGGATAGATCTGAGCGGTCGGTCTGAGCTGGTTCCAGCGGATGATGTCACCGGTGGATACCTCGAATTGTTTTGATATTCCCCAGAGTGTATCCCCTTTCTTGACCCGATACTGGGTGGACCGTGCAAGGAAAGAACTCCGGGGTTGTCCTTTGGGTGGGATGCTGAGCACCATATCTGGATAGATGGTATCCGGGTCTTCAATCCGGTTCATCTCCACCAGATCCTGAATTTCGATGCCATATCGCTTGGAGATGCTCTTGAGGGTTTCCCCCTTTGCCACGGTGTGGGTGTGCTTGCTCGGAACAGTACTCCGGGTCGTACCGTACGGGATGATGAGAACCCTCCCAAGATGCAGGATATCGCCCACAGACATCCTGTTTATCCGAGCGATCATCCGGGAGGATGTGTTGTACTTCTTCGCCAGGTGGGAAAGGGTATCTCCCTGCGATATCGTATGTTGAATGTAGGTGTCCCTGGGATCCGATACCTTCTCGAGGTATGAGGTGAGTTTCTCGCTGGTGTTTTCTGGCACTTTGAGACCGTACCTCTTTTTCAGCGGCGGCGTGCACCCCCTGATGAGTTCGGGATTGAGCTGCACAATGGAGTCTTCTGATACCCCGAGGGCTTCGGCGACTTCATCGAGGTATACAAATGCATCGATCTTCACCACATCATACTGGAGAGGATTCATGGTATCGGAAGGCATCATGAGGCCGTATTCTTCCCTGTTCTTTGCCATGATAAGCGTGGCAATGAATTTTGGGACGTAATCCAGTGTTTCGCTCTTGATGGGCATTTCATGGGAGATATCCCAGAATGTCTGGACGTTGTCATGCTTTTTCATGATCCTGTGGATGGTGCCTTCTCCTGCATTGTATGCTGCAATCGCGAGGAGCCAGTCATCGAAGATCGAGTGAAGATGTTTTAGATACAGGGCTGCAGCCACTGTGGATTTTTCCAGATCTCTGCGTTCATCCACCCACCTGTTCATGGTGAGACCATAGATTCTGGCCGTGCCGGGCATAAACTGCCAGTACCCTGTTGCACCTGCACGGGAGACGGCGTGAGGGTTTCCTCCACTTTCCACGAGGCACAGGTATACGAGGTCCTTTGGAAGATCATGCTGTTCGAAGATGGTCTCCATGAGAGGGCGCACAGTGTCAAACCGTCGTAGGGATTGCTGGAAGTACCTCCTGTCGGAATTGGAGAATCGTCCGCTCCAGTAGTCGACCTGCGGTTTGATATCGAAGGTGATGGCATACGGGACGTCCATTTCTTCCGTTGTGATTTCCGGGGTTTTCTCTTCGAGTTCTATGATCG
>JBNGDS010000052.1:0-22618 GCA_049975365.1 Desulfomonilia bacterium
CTCCTCGAGATCTAATTTCACTCCGGGATAGAGAGAAAGAACATCGCGGGCGGTATTCTCCATGAATCGGTCAAAATATACGACGGCAAGCTCTGTCTCCATGACCGACATCTCCCTCGCAGCCGGCGTCCATGGGGGAAACACGTCCATGAGAGCGATCATGAGTGAACAAGTGATGACCATCTTCAGAAAGCCGCTCATGTGCCGTATCTTACCCGGTTCAGTGCCGAAGCGAAACACGCAAATCAGGGTCCGGTTTTGGGAAAAGTTAGTTGAAGGACTAAAAAACATTTGACATCGAGGAAGGCATCAGACACTACTGCAGGAAGAAGAAAGTGGTGGCTGTTCGTTTCCACTGCGTTTGAACTGAATTTCACTGCAACGATATCCATCTGAGGGGGGTCTTCTCGGGGCGAAGAACCCGGACGGTATCTCTTTTGTATCCCCGACAGAAACCCGTTTCGTGCGTCGAGACGGGTCGTGCAGACACGGATCGACGGGGAGAAGGGTTGCTGGAGAACGTGTTTCGAGATTGCCTGAAAACGTGAACACACGAAGGCGAGTGAGAGTCTAAGGCAAGGAGGGTGTATGACACATGATAGCGAGAAGATCAAAAAGCAGGCACTGGCCGATTTCAGCGAGTATCTCAGTCCAATGAAGGCGCGCACGATGAAAAGTGCCGGCCTGGATATCATCGAGGACAGACGCGAGGGTGCATCGGTCTGGGACCTGACAGGAAAGAAATATATCGACTGTCAGACGGGCTCCGGTATCATGAACGTGGGCCGTCATAACCGGGAGATCGTCCAGGCCCTCAAGGATGCCCTGGACACCTATGACATCGGGGTTTTTCTCCTGTGCTCCAAGCAGAAGGCAGACCTTGCGAAAAAGCTTGCTGAGATTACCCCCGGGAATCTCAAGTGCACGATCTTCGGGACCGGCGGGGGAGAGGCGAATGATGCCGCCATAAAGCTTGCCCGCGGCTATACCATGAAGAAAGAGATCATCTACGCCGAAAGGGCGTACCACGGTCACACCGGGTTTGCCCTCTCCGCCATTGGACGGGAGGCCTACAAGGAGCCGTTCGAACCGCTGGTTCCCGGCTTCAAGATGGTCCCGTTCGGCAGTGTACAGGCCATCCGGGATGCACTGACCAAGGATACCGCAGCGGTGATCCTGGAGCCCATACAGGGGGAGGGGGGAATCAATATTCCTCCCGATGGGTATCTCCAGGAGGTGCGGAAGATCTGCGACGAGTGCGAGGCGCTGCTGATTCTGGACGAAATCCAGACCGGCTTTGCCAGGACAGGGAAGATGTTCGCATCCGAGCACTGGGGTGTGGCGCCGGATATCATGACTGTGGCGAAATCCCTTGGGGGAGGGATCTATCCCATCTCGGCAACCATATTTACCGAGGAGCTCATGGATTTCTTCATTCCCCACCCGTTCATTCACTTGTCTACATTCGGAGGCTCTGATCTGGGGTGCCTGGTAGGGCTTGCCGTCATCGAGTACATAGAGAAGAACCATCTCGCTGAGCATGCACAACAGATGGGTGATCGATTCAGGAGAGGGTTCGATGGTCTCCTGAGGGATTTTGCAGAGCTCCTGCTGGAGGTGAGGCAGAAGGGGCTCATGATGGGGCTCCAGTACACCAACTCTTCCATAGGCCCGAGGCTGACGAAGAAGCTCGCTGATCGCGGTGTCATTGCTGTGTATACAGGCAATGATCCGAGCATATGCCGATTCATGCCCCCGCTGGTCATAACGCCTGAAGAGGTGGATTTTGTCCTGGATGCACTGGAGAATTCGATGAAGGAGCTTTCAAAAGAAGGCGGCATCGGCAAGAACGATTGAGGAGGAGAGCTATGGCAACAAAAGAGGAGATCCTTGAATCCCTGGCCGATTATCAGGTTCAGTGCAACAACAACACGCGCCTGAGGCGGATGCAGAGGGACTGGTCCAAGCTGATCCACTTTTTTGCAGAGGATACGGGTGATTACTTCACCATGGACGTCGTACACGGCGAGATCGTGTCATACGAGGCAGGGACGAGGGGAACGCCTGACATCATCGTCACCACACTGAGCGAGAACCTGTGCGACATGTTCTGGGGGGATCTCAACCCGTCGCAGAAATACCTGGATGGAGAGATTAAAGTAAAGGCGAGCCAGGAAGATATCATGAGACTGGATGCCATCACCATGATCATCTGGCCCGATGTGTAAGGTGCGTCTATGACCACTCTCAAGAAGGTCATCAAGCTCCGTACGGTCGTATCGACATCATCCGGGATGGCGCTGGCAACATCCTGTTATCTGGCCGGTCTGCAGGTAGCAATCATGGTCGTGGGAGAACTTGCCTGGATATCCATTCTTGTGGCAGGTCTCTTCTGCCTGCTGTCAGCCATGTGCTTTGCAGAGCTCACGTCTCTCTACCCGACAGCGGCGGGGATAAAGCTCTTCATTCAGAATGCGTTCAACGAAAAGGCGGCTATTGCAATCGGATCTTTCTATGTGATTCTGGGGATTTCCATGGTGGGTGCCGAGAGCTATCTGCTCTCAAGTGTTCTCTCCAGCACCTACACCATTATCAGCCCTGCGAGCGATAAATACCTCTGGATGCTTGTGTTCATTCTCTTCATCGGTTTCATCAATTACCGTGGGGTGTTCATCACCGGGCTTGTCCAGGACATCCTCACCTATACCATGCTCTCTTTCCTGGCAGCTGTATCCATCTACACCTTCAGCACCCATGAGGTGGCAATAGGGGCAGCCCTTGTGAGTCCTGAGTTCACCTTTGTGAATGTCATGAAGGCTGCAGGGGTGGGAGTTTTTCTCTACGTGGGGTTCGAGTGGGTCACCCCGCTCGCGGAAGAGACCACGGATTACCGCCTCATCGGCAGGGGCATGCTGATTGCGGTCGGCCTGCTCTCTATTGTCTATTCATTGTTCGTGGTGGCCATGTACTCGGGACTTACCAGGGAACAGCTTCTCTCCGGGACTCCCATCCCCCATATCGTCTTTGCACGGAACCTCTTCGGTTCGACCGGCGTCTTTTTCTTTGTCATCATGAGCGTGCTGGCCTCGGTCAGCTCGTTCAATGCCGGGCTCCTCAACACATCGCGGTTCATCTATGCCATGGCACGTGACAATGTCCTTCCGAGGGTGTTCAGCAAGCTCCACCTCGACTATGCAACCCCATGGGTGGCAATCCTCGCACTGATGTCGTTCGCCGTTGTCCTGAGCCTCATCATCCTCCTGACCGGCAAGTACCTCTTCATCATTGTGATGGCAGCGGCCCTGGAGTGCATCATCTACGTGGTGATGGCCCTCTGTGTGCTCCGGCTCAGGAAGAAATTTCCCGATGCCGAGCGGTCCTTCAAGGTGCCCTTCGGCAAGGTCATCCCCATTGTCACCATTGTTGTCTTTGCCGGGCTTACCATCGGGGTCTTTGCAGACGTGAGCAAAGATTATGCTGGTAGAATCCTCTTCCCGAACTACCTGGTCGCCATCGTCATGGGTGCCTTTGCCGTGCTCACCACGATGTACACGCTCCTCGTGGTGCCGGTCTTCAAAAAGAAGGCCGCCGAGCGAGCGGCAACCCGCACGAAGCGAAGGCCGGGGAGGTGACGGGTTTCAACCACACGATGAATCATCCCCACAGGTGAGAGGACCTTGCGCATGGCTCGCACGAGGATACAGAAGGAACGTACGCTGCAGATCTTGAAGGCGCTGGGCACCTGCCTCCAGCGGAAGTCTTTCGAGAAGACCTCCATCAAGGACATCGCCCGCGAGGCAGGGGTGAACCATGGTGTGCTCCACTATTATTTCACGAGCAAGGAGGATGTCCTCCTGAGCTATATCGACTATGTGATACAGGATTACCAGGCCCAGGTCAGACAGTGGCTTGGAGAGAAGGACGTTGAGAAGCTGGGGAAGAGAGATCTCATCGAGGAGATATTCTGCTTCGTGAACAGCCGCATCACCCTGAACAAGGACCTCTCGCATATATTCGTGGAGATCTGGGAGATCGCCCTGTACAACGAGAAGGTGCGTCAGAAGCTCAAGGAGGCCTACACGAGCTGGATCGATGAACTGGTCACGTATCTCGCACACTCCATCGATGACCAGCAGTTCGCAGCCACGGTGAGCGTCGCCATGGTCGCCTTCTGGGAAGGAATGGCTCTGTTCTCCAGGATCTTTGAAGAGGACAGCCTGAACATCGAAGAAGTACTCACGGCATTTCAGCACAGGGTCATCGAGATTCTCTGATTCAGAGGACGGTGATCGAGCGTGGCTGAGTTCGTGGAGAGCCTCGTTCAGAGAAGGCAGTTCGAGTGTTCGAACCAAAGAGTCTTCATGGGAACAGGGATCAGGAGATCTCCTCATCGCTCAGGTAGCACGCAGGGTCTTCACCCCATGGGTCACCGGTAGCGGCCTCGGCCCGGGCCCGGAAATTCCCCGCACACACGTCGAGCCATCGGCAGGTCCTGCACCTCCCCTGCACGTAGTCCTTCTTGTTCTTGAGCTTCATGAGGAAATCATTTTGAGGGTTGTCCCAGATCTCGGGAAAGGGCTCTCTTTTCACGTTGCCCATTACCCGGTGGCGCCAGAACTGATCCGGGTAGACATCGCCGTCCCAGTTGATGCAGCCGATGCCAAGCCCCGATGAATTGCCTGCATTCATCTTGAGGAGCTTCAAGACTTCATCCGCTCGAGGGCTTCCTTCCTTTTTCATGCGGAGGTACACATACGGGCCGTCTGCGTGGTTGTCCACGGTGAGCACCTCCGCTTCCTTCCCGGCATCGATCATCCCCTGCGTCCTATCCATGACGAAGTCTAGGGTCTGTCGGGTCTGTTCGCGGGAGAGGTCCTCTTCCATGAGCTCTTTCGCCCTGCCCGTGTACACCAGGTGGTAGAAGCAGATTCGTGGGATGCCTTCGTTCTCCATGAGGTCGAAGATCTTCGGAATCTCAGCGACATTGCGGCGGTTCATGGTGAAGCGAAGACCTACCTTGATATCCTCGCGCATGGCAGTGTAGATGCCGTTCAGGGCCTGTCTGAAGGATCCTTGAACGCCGCGGAACGCATCGTTGACTTCCTCCAGTCCGTCCAGGCTTACCCCGATGTAGGAGAGTCCCAGGTCTGCGAATCTCATGGCCATGTCTCGGTCGATGAGGGTTCCGTTGCTGGAGATGACTGCCCGCATTCCGGATTTCACTGCAGCCTCGATGAGAGAAGGAAGGTCCTTGCGGAGCACGGGCTCACCGCCCGAGAAGAGGACTACGGGAACACCATAATCGGCCAGTGTGGAGATGAGATCAAGCCCCTGTTTTGTTGTGAGTTCTCCTTCCGATTTCCCTGCGGATGCGTAGCAGTGTACGCAGCGAAGGTTGCACGCACTCGTGATGTTCCACACGATAACGGGTTTTTTGTCTGCAGAGAACTGGAGCAGGTGGGAAGGAAGCTCTTTCGAAGAGCGCCCGTATCGCAGAGGGTCGGAGGCCTCCACGGTGCCGCAGTAGAGTTTGGAAATGCCGATCATGGTGATTCTCCCGTAAGTGCCGCTATGATTCCCTCGTCCGTGTATTCTGATGCCGTGAGGAAGGCTCTGAGCCCGTACTTTTCCAATGCCGTTGCTGTGACCGGACCAATGGCCACGAGTTTTTTCGACAGGAGCTTTTTCGTGTTTTCCTCGAGGAGGGTCACGGCATGGCGCACTCCCGAAGGACTCGTGAACACTGCTGTGTCGACCTCGTCAAGGGCAGCGGCGAATGTCTGCGGGTTTGCCTGTTTCGGGATGATGGTGTCATAGATCAGGATCTCATCAACAGTGGCCCCCTGTTGTGTCAAAGCCTCGACCAGCACCGGCCGAGCCCCTCGTGCCCGAGGCAGGCACACCCTCATGCCTTTCAGATTTCTGCCTTTGAACAGTTCCACAATTCCCTCGGCTCGAAACTCGGAGGCCATGGCGTCTGCCGCGATCCCGTACTCTTTTAACGCATCCCTTGTCTTGGGGCCGATACAGAAGACCTCGAGGCCGCCCAGTTCCCGAGCATCTTTCCCCTCCGCGAAGAGCCTTTCAAAGAAGAGACTCACCGCATTCTGAGACGTGAATATGAGTATATCGTAGGTCTTCAACTCCGGGATGTCAAAGGGGAGCGCCGAAATCTCGATAAGGGGATAGACCACTGCCCGGGCACCCTTGGAAGCAAAGAGCATTGATGTCTCGTAGGCCAGGTGGTCTGGCCGTGTAATGAGTACAGACATGCCACTCAGAGGGAGGTCCCTCGCACGGTAGAGTGTTTTGCTCAGGTGTACGACCTGGCCGACCACCACGATGCATGGCGATCCGATGCCGTGTCTCTCGGCCTCCGGGCCTACCGATGAGAGAGAGGAGATGATATGGCGCTGCCTTGGTGTTGTGGCATCCTGGATCAGGGCACAGGGAGTATCAGGGGACATGCCCTGCTTCACAAGCTTCTGTGCAATGGACGATATCCGTCCGGCTCCCATGAGAAAGATGATGGTACCGGGTTCCCTGGCGAGCAGGGACCAGTCGAGGAAACCAGATTCCTTCGTGGGGTCTTCATGGGCTGTGACAAAGGTGACAGACGCTGCCAAGCCGCGGTGGGTCGGAGGGATCCCCGCACTTACAGGACCTGCAATGGCAGATGTAATGCCCGGCACGATCTCGAATGGGATGCCGTGTTCTTGAAGGTAGAGGGCCTCTTCGCCTCCGCGGCCGAAGATACAGGGGTCACCACCCTTGACCCTGGCTACGGTGAGGCCCTTCCGTCCGAGTTCCACCAGGAGCTCGTTTATTTGGGGCTGCTTCATGTATTCCTTTCCGCTGCGTTTCCCCACATAGATCTTCTGTGCATTCCGGGGCGCCAGGCCCAGGATTTCTCCCGGGATGAGATCGTCGTAGACCACTGCATCGCACCCTTGCAGGATGCGCCGGGCCTTGAGGGTGATGAGCTCCGGGTCGCCGGGACCTGCCCCGATGAGGTAGATTTTCATGAAATATTCCCCCTGTGCACGTTCTCCTGGAGATTCCTCGCCAGCATACTCCCCACCTCAGGAGATGGTCCTCTGAGAGACATCCGTACGCAAACAGACTCGTCTGTCGAGCCCAGCATACCGGCAATGGAGACCTCTGAGCCAGAAATCTCGGCCAGGGCGCCTGCCGGGAGGTTACAGTCCTGACCCAGCGTGGCGAGGAAGCATCGCTCGGCTTCTGCACACGAACGCGTCTGCGAATGATCGATGGCAGCGATGATTTCCATGATCTCCCGGTCTTCGATCCTGCATTCCACAGCGATGATTCCCTGGCCGGGAGACGGTATCATTGTTCGGGGATCCATGGCAATACCCTGGGGCAGGCCGAGTCTGATGATCCCCGCAGCAGCCAGGATGACCGCGTCCACAGAGGACCCAATCTTGTTCAGACGCGTCGAGATGTTTCCCCTGATGTCCACCACGTTAAGATCAGGGCGGGCAGCTTTTATCAGACACCTCCTTCGTATGCTCGACGTGCCGATGCGGGAGGCGGGGGGAAGGCTTTCCAGGCTGTGTCCTTCACGGGAGAAGAGCATGTCTCGTGGGTCTTCCCGTGCAAGGTATGCACCTATGACAAGCCCTTCGGGAAGGAGTGCCTGCATATCCTTGAGGCTGTGGACCGCGATATCGATGTGGCTCCCAAGGAGCTGCCGTTCGATGTCCTTGACGAATACGCCTTTGCCGCCAATGGCATCCAGGGGAGCCTCTGCAAGGATATCGCCAGTGGTCCTGATGGCAACAATTTCTGTGGCAACCTGGGGGACAGCGGCAGTAAGCACATGTCTGACCATCTCCGCCTGGGCCAGTGCCAGAGCACTACCCCTTGTGCCGATCCTGATAGTCTTCATCGAGTTGGAATATCCTCCGGGCATATTCGATGTATTCGATATCCGGATGGGCCTTGAGAAAGCTCACCGGTCTGTGGAGCAATCTCCTGATGGTAAGTCTCAGGGATTCTTCAAGGCTTTTCTTCTGCTCACCATTCAGCGTCATCTTGGAGATTTCATCATCCACCACCTGCTCTGCGAGGGAAAAAATGTCTCTGATCGTGGAGGTTGCATCCAGGGCCAGAATCCATTGATCGAATTTTTCAACCTCCTCCTCGATGATCTCCAAGGCCCTTGTTGCCTCATGCTCGCGGTTGGTGAAATGGCGATCCACGATGGATTTGAGCGCATCGATGTCGTATAGGTAACAGTTGTAGCAGCGGGAAACCGAGGGGTCTACATCACGGGGTACTGCTATATCGATGATGATGATGGGATTGTTCTTCCGCTGTCTCATGACCCTCTCCATGAGTTCGCGGCCTATAATGGGTCTCGGGGAACCCGTGGAGGTGATGATGATATCGCTGGCTACTAGTTCTTCCTCCATGCTTTCAAAGGGCTTGGGAATACCGCCGAGCTCCGCTGCTAGGTCGCATGCTGTGCGATGTGTGCGGTTGACTATGCACAGTCTCTTGACACCCCTGCTCTGGAGTCTTTTTGCGGCCGTGCCTGCCATGTCTCCAGCCCCGATGACGAGCACGGAACTCGTTGAGATATCGCCGAAAATGTGTTCTGCAAGTTCAACAGCTTCGGATGCTACAGATACCGGATATGCACCGATGTCGGTTTCACTCCGGATGCGTTTTGCAGCCCGGAAGGTTCTGTGCAGCGCCTTGTTCAGCAGGATGGATGTGCTCGATGCTCGCAGGGCTTGCCGGTAGGCATCCTTCACCTGTCCCAGGATCTGCGGCTCTCCGATAACCAGGGAGTCGAGCCCCGATGCGACCGTGAACAGGTGGCGGATGGCATTCTTGCCAGTAAAGACATCGGTAACATCCTCAAGTGTGTTTCTCTCCATGCCTGAAATCTTCCCCAGGAATTCCATTACGACCGATGTCTCGATTGCTGTCCAGTAGACCTCGGTGCGGTTACATGTATTCAGCGTGTATACCTCTGACTCCTCCCCCATGATGGCGAGCATGTCCTGTGGTTGTATGCGGATCTTCTCCAGTACGTCGACAGGTGCATTCTTGTGGTTGATGGTGATGCAGCTGATGCGGTTCATCAGAGAAGACCTATTCCATGGGCATGGGGAAATACCAAGTTCATTCCAAGGAAAAGCAGGATCATCACGCAAAATCCGATCAGCGTTATGATGGCGGTCCTGCGTCCTTTCCACCCGATCGCAAACCTCTGGTGGAGACTGAAGGCAAAGATGAACCACAAGAGGGCTCCTGCAATCACCTTGGGGGCAATGCTTCCGAAGCTGAGGTCAAGGGATGATGCCCAGAGCCCGCCGAGGATCATTCCGACGGTGATAGCGATAAATCCTGCAGACAGACACATATACAGGATGGAGTCGAGGATGGAGAGTGGAGGGAGACCGGAGCCCCGCGAGTGGATGGATCCTTTCCTGATGATCTTCTCGTGTATGAGATAGACCACTGAGGTTATGGATGCCACTACGAACAGAGCCTCACCGCCGATGACGCTCAAGGTGTGCAGGGGATACCAGTACTGGTATGATTTTACAAAAATGTCAGGATGCTGCAGGATGGGGGGGAGGGCGAGTGCTATGGCAAAGGTTGCAGGGGGAAGGAAAAATGCTGCCAGTGATGCGGTTTTCTTTTTCCAGGCAAGGGCGAGAAACACGATGGATGCGAGAAAGATCATCATGTTGACGCCCAGTGCGGGAGAAAACACGGGAATGGTGTGCATGCTCCTGGCCAGGGAAAGGATGAAGACGAGGTGGAGGGCGCCACAGACAGAAAAGAGGAACCTGGAAATCATGATCCACGCCCCGGTCCTGATGAGCAGGGCGAAGATGGATGCAAGGCCCGTGATCGTGTAGGCGATCAGAACGAGCGTCCCAATCATGGGAATACTCCCTCGAGATCCACATGGACTCCCAAGGCCTCAAAGAGGATAGCATCAACGAGATCACGATCGCCACTTCGAATTGCGTCCAAGAGCTGAGAGTTTATCAGCACATCGAATATTCTCTTGTGGTTCTCGTGCCCTCCTTCCTGTGAGAGAACGACGGGTCGGATTTTCCCAAGTATCACGGAGAGGGTTGCATACTCGTCGCCCAGCAGGGTGCCGATCACCGTGCGCAGTTTCTTTGACAGCGCCGGGGATACACCCCCTGTGGAGATGGCGATCTTGATAGGCCCCTTTTCCACCACAGACGGAACGATAAAGGAACACAGCTCGGGCCTGTCCACCACATTGCAGAAGAGTCGAGCACGCTGGGCATCCCGGCTGACCGCATAATTGGTCTCTTCATCGTCTGTGGCTGCGATCACCAGGACAGCATCGATCAGATCGGTCGCGGAATAGGATCTTCTCAGAATCTCCACATCCTCCATGGCTGAAATCTGGGGGATGATATCCGGAGCGATAACCTTCACTTTTGCGCCGGCATTCAGGAGTGATTCAATTTTTCTCGCAGCCACCATACCGCCTCCGACGACCACCACCTGTTTCTGTCTGAGGTCGAGAAAGACCGGATGATAGATGTTTTCTGGATATGCCATGGGACTCAGGCCACCTCTCTCAGCCAGGATCTGATGATTTCCAGGGATCTCTCATCCTTCCTGAGCTGGTGCCCCGCTCCATTCAAGATCGTGATCTTCTTCGGGAGGTTCGCGGCATCGTAGAGGATCTGTGCATGGTTCACCGGGACGGTCTCATCACTGTCGCCATGTACAATATGGACTGATCTCGGGGAAAGAAAGGGAATGTGCTGTTCAGGATTCAGGGCAAGGAATTCTTTGTGCCAGCCCCTGAGATCCGGGGGGTACTCCGGATCGCGGATAGTCCCTAACTGTCTGAAGTGGTCTGCCATCAGGGCAGGATCGTCGGGAAGGACATCGGCGAAGCGGCACGGGGTGGCCATAAGCATGAGGCTGGCGATTCTTTTCTCGTAGGAGGCATAGTGTACAGCAATGGCCCCTCCTGCGGAAAATCCGATACAGTGGATGGAGGCAGGATCGATTTTTGGGGTATCGTATATGTTCTCAACAACCATGGCGAGATCTCGCTGCCATCCTCTCATATCGATGTTCCCGCTCGAGAGCCCACACCCCCTGAAGTTGAACACGATACAGAAATACCCATCAGAGGTGATCTCTTCTACGAGGGGGAGGTATCCCCTGTCATCCGGGTTTGGTCTTGATCCAGGGATTCCGTGGCAGAAGACGACCGCCGGGGTTAGTCCCCTTCTCGGTGTCTCAGGGCAATAGTGCCATACCCTGATGCTTGTCCCCTGGTGGGTGAGCTGAAACTCTCTCGATCTCATCTTCCAGCAGTTTATATCTTCTATACACAAATGCCCACGACCGCAGCTCTTGCTCATCGAGGATGAGGTCGTCACTGTCAGCAAGTGACCTGACAGGTATCCTGTTGCTGCTCGCCAGGAGCCTCATGGCCTTGAGAGGGATTTCCAGCAGGGCAGAGGCTCTCTCAAGAGAAATACGGGATTTTTTCCCTCCTCCTACTTTTTTGAACACAAAGGTCTGAAGAATGGCCTTCTGGGTGGAATCAGGGTCTATCCTGAATGCCTTGTCCATCATGTCCACATAGGTCTCGTCCATCTGATACCTGATATTTGCAAACTCGACAAGGGCCCGGATATCATCTGGATACTGAGTGAGCATGTGTTCCAGAATGATTCCCGCTTCTTCCATCTGGTTCAGGAAAAAGTGAATTTCCGCGAGGTAGAGGAATGTGTCCCTGTCCGTTTCCCCCATTTCAAGCGCCTGTGTGAACATCTCCAGTGCGAGATCCAGATGGCCAAGTTCCCGGTGGCAGACCCCGATGAGTTTATAGATGAGGGAACTCGTCGAGCAGAGGATGTTCGCTTTTTCCAGATCATCTGCTGCGATCGTGTAGAATCCCTGTGACATCTTGTCTGTAGCCCGGGACATGAAGATTTTGAAACGTTCCTCGAAATCTCTGCTGCTCAGGCTCTTGGAGGTGTCATAAAAGTGGAACCCCGACGTACAGAGATCAATGTATTCTCTATTCTCTGCCAGGTCTTCTTCGGTCTCGATGACCTCGATAACCCGTTGGCAGAGATTTTTAATCGGGAGCACGGTATCGGTCTTGTTTGTGACATACAGGCCAATTCCGAATGACTCATTCTTCTCGATCTCGGAGAGATGCTTCGCCTCACCGATGAGTTCCTTGAAAAAGGTGTTGGTCATATCTTTCGAGTTTGTAATGGCCAGAACCATTGCAGACTTATATTCTCCACCGGGACAGGTATACTCGAAACTCAACCACAATTCTCTGTATTCAGGATCGATTCGTTCAACTTCCACGGAGATGAGATCGATAAGTCCCTTAGGTTGTTCCAACTTTCCACGCATGGTAAAGATGTATTCCGTGGGGCGTGAAAAGTCAACAAGTTCAATCCCTGAGCAGTCACATGGAGAGAAAATGCCTGTGGCAAACACACAAAAAGTGTGATAGCTCAGTGGCGGAGGTGATGGAATGTCCTGGATTCTTCGTGTTTCACTCGTGCTTTTTGCGGCATGTCTGAGTGTACTCCCAGGGGTATGCAGTGCCGCGCCTCGTATCGAGATCGCCGAACCGGTGCATGATGCAGGTGAGGTGCTGGAGGGAACGGAGATATCCCATGAATTTCTGCTCAAGAATGTCGGAGATGAAATCCTTTCTCTCAAGGTAAAGCCCTGCTGAGGCGTGAAGATTGCTGCCCCGGGAGGGCAGGAGGTGCGACCTGGAGAGAGCCAGAAACTAGCCGTTTCCATGTCCAGCAAGGGCTATAGGAACACCTTGGAGAAACACATCCAGATCCAGACGAATGATCCTGATGCACCTCAGGTGAAACTTTCTTTGAAGGCGAAGGTCCTTGAGGTG
The DNA here is from genome assembly GCA_049975365.1 of Desulfomonilia bacterium. GTDB lineage: Bacteria > Desulfobacterota > Desulfomonilia > UBA1062 > UBA1062 > DSBG01. Next base: position 12,935 of record JBNGDS010000052.1, read on the forward strand.
CTCTCTGTGAGCCCCCCCATACTGAATTTCGGGAGTGTAAAAGAGGGGTTGACCTACACGAAGCAGATCACCATCTCGAATTCCTCCAAGACCCCGGTCACCATCACCGGGATTGAAGGAAAGCCTTCGCAGTTTGTGATTGTGGCACATCAACCTGAAATCGTTCTCGATCCGGGAAAGAGTCACACACTGGATATTTCGCTGTCACCTGCATCAACGAGAAATCGGTTCCACGGTTACCTCAGCATTGCTACTGACCTCGAGTTCCTGCCCACGAAGATCATTCGCGTTGTAGCGCGAATCTCTACCGAATAACTCTTTCGATGTGAAGACCGACAGTCCGCAGACCAGAGGTAGGAAAGACAGCTTTAAACGGAATATTGCCACGGTCGGCGGGCTCACTGGTATCAGCAGGATCCTGGGGTTTATCCGGGATGTGGTGATGGCGTGGCTCCTGGGGGCAGGGCCGCTGGCCGATGCCTTTATCGTTGCATTCAGACTTCCCAATCTTCTCCGCAGGTTTATGGCAGAAGGAGCGGTGAGCGTTGCCTTCGTGCCGGTATTCAGTGAGGTGAAGGAGCGCGAAGGGATTGAGAACGCCTTTGCCATGGCACGAAGTATCTTCACCCTGCTGTTTCTCCTGCTCGTTGGGGTGGTTGTCCTCGGTGAACTGATCGCTCCTGCCCTGGTGGCCCTCATTGCCCCTGGTTTTCTCCACCAGCCTGTATTTGATGTGGCCGTGCATCTCACGAGGATCATGTTTCCCTACATCCTCCTGATCGGTATCGTAGCGCTCTTCATGGGAATCCTCAATTCGGTCGGCCACTTCTCCACCCCGGCAGCGGCACCGATCCTGCTGAACATCTTCATGATCGGTGTTCCCATTGTGTTCCATGTCCTCCTCCCGGTCTTTTCTTCTCCGGCAGATGCCCTGGCCTGGGGAGTGATTCTGGGGGGGATTTCCCAAATCGCCATCCAGATAATCCCGCTGAGGCTGTACAGGATCCCTATAGGATTCAGCCGGGTGATCAGAAATCCTCGCCTGAAACAGGTGGCACGGCTCATGGGGATCGCTGCTCTGGGGGCCTCTGTCTATCAGATCAATGTCCTGATCGGAACACTTCTTGCATCACTGCTATCCACGGGCAGTGTTTCCTACTTGTACTATGCGAATAGAATCACAGAACTCCCCCTGGGTATTTTTGCCTTTGCAGTGGGGAACGTCATGTTGCCCGCCATGAGTCAGGCTTCCGCCCAGATGGATACGGAAAGATTCTCCTCCCTCATGGGGAGATCGATCACCGCCGTGTCCCTGTTCATTTTTCCCGCGACCGTGGGAATCTGCGTTCTGGCTGAACCGATTTTTGCAATACTGTTCATGCGTGGCCAGTTTACCAATGCAGATGTGTTGGCCTCAGCCTACGCCCTTCAGATGTATACGCTGGGGCTGTGGGCCGTAGGGTGGTCACGGATCTTCACCCAGGCCCTCTATGCAATGCAGCAGGCCGGGGTCGTGGTAAAGGTTGCATGGATCAGTCTCGGGGTGAACGTGATTCTGTGTCTCATTCTCATGCAGTTCATGGAACATGCAGGGATTGCCCTGGCGAGCAGTCTTTCGGTGTTGATCCAGCTGATCGTCCTCTACCGTTTCCTTACCAAAAGCGGTGTGAACCTCGCCAGAAAGCATGTGAGATCCTTTGCGCAGATGATAGTGGCCTCCTTGATCATGGGAGCCTGCTTGTTTCCCTTCCTGAACATGACGTTCTGGGACAAGGGGTTCACGTTCTTCAGTGCATGTGTATTGACGATGTGCATCGTCCTGGGTGCAGGGGTCTACTTTGGTCTGCTCTGGATCATGGGTGTCCGCTTCTCACGGGCAGGAGATGCCTCTTCATAGAGCCGAGGAATTCCATAGATTTTCAATTTATAGTGTTCCAGGGAGAGGTATGAAATTAATTTCTTATAAAGAGAAAGAAAAGTGCTATCAGCGAAGCAATTCCCAGACAGAGCTGACACTGTAAAGTCAAATTAAATTATGATATCTATAAGTTATATACCATAGTTGTACTGGCACCATGTTTGCACTTTACCTCCGGTAGTTCATGGGGGCAGCTGTGAGACTGACACGCCGAGAGATCCTCGAACAGTTGGGAAGGTTAGGGGTTCGAGGAATGTGCGAACTCAAAAAGGCATGCAGAGAATTTGAAGCGTACTGGGACCATGCCTGCTACAGAATAGAGTGATCATACAGAGCAATAAAGAAATTTTTGACGTTGATGTTCATGGGAGGTTAACGGGTGATCGTATGTTGCTAGAGAAACTGAATGACTATCTGGTCGATCAGACCTTGGAGCTTTCACCCGAGTTTATCAAAAGCAACGCATCTCTCATCCCGCTTCTTTTCCAAGTATCCCTTCTTTCGGATGTGGATGTCCGTGTCGAGAAGGTTTCAGATATTTTTCTCAATTTCATTGAGCACATCACTCCATACGACGCTGCCCTGGTATACATCTGGGACCCGCAAGATGCATGGTTCTGCAGAGGACTACAGGGCGAGATTCCGAGAGACATCGACAAAGGTGACATCTTCACCTGTGCCATCAGAGATACCGCGCGACCTGTCCTAGTCCCCGATCTGGGGAAAACCGATCTTTCCCAGGAATATCTTCCCATCACCTTTTCTTCAATGATCGGTCTGCCGATCTACAAGGACACCAAGATTATCGGATGCCTTGAATTGTTCCGCAAGGAGCCCGAACCATTCAGTATCAATGATATCATCCTTATCAAGCATCTCCTGTTGAGCTCAGAAAACATACTCAAAGAAGTGCTCAACACGCAACCTGAGTGGGAATTCGATGGTGCACTGGATATTCGCATCGACATCCCACAGCGGCACGTGCTCCTTGATGTGCTCCACCAGTACGAAGAATTATCCAAACGGCTTCTATTCCCCGTGAGTATCGCCATCATCGAGATTCAGGACCGGGAGAAGTTCGGCCTCTTTCACCAGATTCCAGAGAGAATCAGAGCGCTCAAATCCCTTCCTCGGAGAATACAGGAAGGGCTGAGGTGCTACGACAAGGTCGTACGGTATGATGAGCTGAGCTTCTTCGTTATCCTTCCGGGGTGTACCACCCAGGATGCATTCACGGCTGTTCACAATGCCGTAGTGAAGCTGGGCCCCGACCTCGAAGAGAACGTGAAGATCGGTATTGCCACCCTTCCCGATGAGGCGCAGGATGCCAAGAGCCTCATCAATCTTGGGCACCAGGCCTTGTCGCACGCGAAGAAGAAGGGTCTCCACATTGCAAGCTTTTCACAGTCAGGGGCCATGAAATCCATGAACCTCTCTTTAGAGCTGAGGGTCCGAACCCTCCTCCAGTCATGTCCGTCCCTAAAGGCAATCAATGAGCTGCTGGATATGCTCAAAATGCAGTGCAATGCAGATGACGTGGCCATCAGGACTGTACCTCCTGGAACCTCTGTCGGCTGGGAGGGATATGATCTCGGGTACATCATCCACGAAGGGCTTCCCGATGACATCTACGAGTGGATCGTTTCCTATGTCGCGCCGGCATGGGCTGTGGCTACCGGGTTCGACACGGATATCCGGAACTGGTACACGAGCATTTTGACCACAGCATCAATCCTCAGCGATCTGCGTGCAGGATATCCCATGGGGTATTCCATGAAGGTTTCCGACCAGGTGTACACCTTGGCGAAAGAGATGGGGAAGAGCGACCTTCAGGCACAGCAGTGGGCACATTCGTCGCTGAGTGCGAATATCGGGTATCTCGGGATTGCCACAAGCATATTCACCAAGGGGGAGATTACTCCCTTCGAAAAGAAAAAGCTCAACGGACATCCGATCATTACATCAAGGATTCTGAGAGATTTTACCGTCCTGGACATGGATGCGGATCTCCTCCTGTACCATCATGAAAACCTTGACGGAAGCGGCTATCCAAGAGGATTGAAAGGAGAGGAAATACCTCAGTCCGCACGGGCCATGAGGGTGGTGGATACCTTCAATGCCATGACCTCTCCCAGGCTGTACAAATCACAAATGAACCATGAAGACGCGCTGAGGGAGCTGTGCTCCATGTCGGGAAAGACCCTGGATCCCGATGTAGCTTCTCTCTACGTGGATATTATCGGTTTCTGATCCATCTCGGGTGGGTGATGCCGTATTTCCTGATCTTGTAGTGGATCACACGTTTGCTGATCCCCAGTGCAGTGGCGGCGTCCTTCTGGATCCAGTCGTTCTTCCGTAACGCCTCAAGAATGATGTCCCTTTCGGACAGAGCCAGAGATGACATGTTCCCTGATTCCTGTGTCTGAGGGGAAGGATTCTGTGCATGAAGGATCGAAACGTCTTGAGACTGGAGGATGGAGCCCTCTGAAAGCAGGACAGCCCTCTCGATACAGTTTCTGATTTCCCTGACGTTGCCCGGCCAGTCGTATTCGAGCATGGCGGAAAGTGCAGATGGATCTATCTCCAACAATGGTTTGCTGAATTCCCAGCAGTATTTTCTGATGAAGTAGTTCACGAGGGGTTCGATATCTTCTTTCCGCTGTCTGATAGGGGGGATATGAATGTTCACAACGTTAATCCTGTAATAGAGGTCCTCTCGGAATTTTCCCTGCTGGACGAGGCTGTAGAGATCCTGGTTGGTTGCAGCGATCACCCTGACATCCACCTTGATGGTTCGCTCGCCCCCCACTCTCTCAAACTCTCTGTCTTCGAGGACTCGCAGGATCTTGGACTGGAGCGAGAGATCCATGTCCCCAATCTCGTCCAGGAAGATAGTTCCCATGTTAGCTTGCTCAACCCTGCCGGTTCTCATTTTGATGGCACCGGTGAAGGCACCTTTCTCGTGGCCGAAAAGTTCGCTCTCTAGGATGTTCTGTGGAAGAGCAGCGCAGTTGACCTGCACGAAGTTGTTCACAGCTCGATGAGAGTTGTGGTGTATGGCGCCGGCGATTAGTCCTTTGCCAACCCCGGTCTCTCCGGTTATGAGGAGTGTGGAGTCTGCACCTGCAACTTTCTCCACCATTTTCAGGACCTTTTTCAGGGAAGAGCTTTCGCAGATGATGTCTGAAGTCCTGTAGATGATGTCCTCCCGTGTGTGTCTGAGGTAGTCGATCTCGTTCTTCATGCGTTTTATGGCCAGGGCGTCGTCGATCTTCTGAACTATTTCGTGCAGGCCGAACGGTTTTTGAATGAAGTCCTGCGCACCGTTTTTCATGGCCTCAACAGCAGTGTCGACAGATGCATATCCAGTCATAACGATCACGATGCTCGTCGGGTTCATGGCCTTTGCCTTCTTCAGGAGATCAATCCCGTCCATGCCTGGAAGCTTGAGGTCGGTGAGCATGAGGTCGTAGGCATACTTTTCCAGTTTCACAAAAGCTGACTCTGCATCTTCCACGAGTCCCACATCGTGGTTGTGCTTCTTCAACTCCTGGAAGAGGATCTGTCCAAGATTGATGTCATCTTCGACAACGAGTATGTGTGCCATAGCTCTTCATGTAATCGGTCTTCTGCAGGCAAAACTTAACCTGGGCCTGGGTATGCCTGCTATGCAGGCATCACATATGCGGGATCCTTGGAGCGCTATTCGACTTCGATTTGAGTGTATGGCAGCGAGAGGCTCGATGCCAAGGCAGGATGGGTTATGGAACCCTTGTATACATTGACGCCCTTTGCTATGGAGGCGTCTTTGAGCGCATCCTTGAGGGGAAGTGATGCGATTTTCAGGGCGTACGGGAGCGTGGCACCGGCAAGACCCAAGGTGGATGTAACGGGCACGATCCCGGGTATGTTAGCCACGCAGTAATGAATGATTCCATCGAGAAGAAATACGGGATCATCATGGTAGGTGGGACGAGATGTTTCGAAGCACCCGCCCTGGTCCACGGCGACGTCCACGACAACAGAGGCAGGCTTCATGATGCCCAGGTCTTTTCTCTTGACGATTTTCGGGGCCGAAGCACCTGGTACGAGCACTGCCCCGATTACAAGGTCAGCGATTCTCAGGCACTTGAATACATTTTCCTGTGTGGAGAACAATGTATCCACGTTCGATCCGAAGAGAGAGTCGAGATATTGAAGTCTTGATTTGTCTATATCAAGTATGAAAACCCGGGCACCCATCCCACGGGCTATGAGCGCGGCATTTTTCCCGACGGTTCCCCCCCCGATGATTGTCACAGTGCCTCGTTCCACACCGGGAATCCCGCCAAGCAGGATTCCGCGCCCTCCGTGGATCTTTTCGAGGTACCTGGATCCTTCCTGTACGGAAAGTCTCCCCGCGATCTCACTCATGGGTTCGAGGAGAGGGAGGTGACCGTCCGCGCGCTGGATGGTCTCGAACGCAATGGCTGTGACACCTCTTTCCAGGAGGGCCGTGGTGAGGGATGTGTGGGCGGCCAGATGGAGGAAAGCGAACAGGATTTGATCTTTCTGCAGGAGGTCATACTCCTGCGCCAAGGGCTCTTTTACTTTGTAGATCATGTTCGAGACACTGTAGAGTTCCTCCGGTGTGTCGAGAATCGTTGCCCCGGCATTCAGGTAGTCTTCATCGGGGATCGAACACCCTGATCCAGCGTTGTGCTCCACGAAGACCCTGTGTCCAGAATCATGGAATGCCCTCACCCCATCAGGGGTGAGGGAGACTCGATACTCCTGGTGAGTTATCTCACGAGGGATGCCTATATTCACCTTTACCTCCATATCTGTCATTGTTATCAGGGTTATCAAGAATTATAATAGCCACCTTCGGGTTTTCCATAGCTCTTCTGTGGACATATCCGTGGTAGCAGGGAATGTCTCCCTGACAGGTTCATACCGAACACTGACTCATCAGTTCGCTGGATAGGGAAATCAATACCGATACCCCTTTTCCCATGAGAGGTTATGCCAGTTGACCAAAGCCTATTGGTATACTATTGTGAGGGCATGGAGATAGGTTGTGAAAAACCCGCATGTGTATTTTGTTCGAGATGCCATTGGGGGATTCGATGCTGCTGAGCATGATTGTTGTCACTGAATTCATGACCAACTGTTTCATCATGGCAGACAGGGAAACGAAGGAAGCTCTCGTCATCGACCCGGGAGGAGAAGGGGAGAGGATACTACAGGAAGTGGATAAAAACGGGTTCAACGTGATTGGCATTGTGAACACGCACGCCCATGTAGACCATATCGGAGCGATCAGGGTTGTCAAAGATGCCACCGATGCAGAGGTCATGATCCATTCTTCCGAGGTGTCGATACTTCAGAATGCTTCCCGGATGGGCAGGCTTTTCGGAATCAGCATCGACCAGCCGCCGGACCCGGATCGGTTTCTTTCCGAGGGCGATACTATATCGTGTGGAAAGATATCTCTCTCTGTGATCGAAACGCCGGGTCACTCTCCGGGGGGAATATCGCTGGTCACTTCGGACAAGAAATACTGCTTTGTCGGCGATACTCTTTTCGCCGGTTCCATCGGAAGGACAGATCTTCCAGGGGGGGACTATCACACACTCATCAGTTCCATTAAGACAAAACTGATTCCCCTTGGAGATGATGTGAAGGTTCTGCCCGGCCACGGTCCAACGACGACAATCGGGTCAGAGCGCCGGTATAATCCATTCTTATAGGGGAGGTAGAAGATGAAAAGGATGATTTTTTTCACTGTGGTAGGTGCCATGGTGGTATCCATGGTGCTGCCGGGCTGTGCACGGATCAAGGAGACGTTCTCGGGGACCTCCCCTGAAACGGATATCCAGCCTTCATCCCGGTACCTTGATTTCAATGACATTCTCATCCCCGGCGACCTTCTCCGTGTGCAGAAGGAATCCTACATCACCAATGGTCACGGAAGGCTGGTTCTGAGCGGACGGATAGAGAGTGAGTCTCTTGCTCAGTTCTTTGTCACCTCTCTGTACTCAGACGGGTGGACTTCGCTCAATCAGTACAAATTCCAGGGCTCCATAAAGCTGTTCTTCAAAAAGCGCGAGAGGATCGCATCGATCCTGATATCAGAAAATCCTCTCGGGACACGGGTAGAGATATGGGTGGTACCTCAGGAGAAGATCTAGAAGGCAAGACCGTTGTCTTCGGCATCACGGGGGGGATTGCAGCATACAAGGCCCCGCTGATCGTCAGGGAACTCAAGGCTATTGGCCTAGATGTTCAGGTCGTCATGACCGAGGCTTCCTTGCACTTTGTCACTGAAATGACCCTGCAGACTCTTTCGGGAAAACCGGTTTACTGGAAGATGTTCGGAAACCTCCCGGCACAGGACTATGAGATAGAACATATCGCGTTGGCAGACCAGGCCGACCTTTTTCTCATTGCACCTGCCACGGCGAATTTCATTGCAAAGCTCGCGGGTGGTATCGCTGATGATCTACTTTCCTGTACATGCCTTGCGACCAGGGCCCCGATCCTCGTGTGCCCTTCCATGAATGTAAACATGCTGTCGAACAGAGCAACTCAAGAAAACGTGGATTCGCTGAAAAGGCGAGGCATACAGGTTCTTGAGCCGGATTCCGGTGAGCTTGCCTGCGGCTGGGAAGGTGCGGGCAGACTGCCTGATCCCGAACGTATCGTTGCAGAGGTCAAGAAACTGATCACCAAGAATGATCTCACAGGGATCAATGTCCTGGTGACCTGTGGCCCTACCTGCGAAGATATCGATCCCGTACGCTACATCACCAACCGATCCACTGGTAAAATGGGCAAGGCTGTTGTTGAAGCCGCATGTCTGAGAGGGGCACGGGTGCGGGTTATAAGTGGACCAGTAGCACTTTCCTATGCACCATGGGCAGAGATCATACAGGTGAGGTCTGCATCTGAGATGCTCGAGGCCGTGCAGGATCATCTTCAGGGAACAGACGTACTCATCATGGCCGCGGCGGTGGCGGATTATGTGCCGAGGGTGTACAGCTCCACCAAGATCAAGAAGGGAAGCAAGAGTACAACCCTTGAGCTGTCATTCAGCCCTGATATCCTTGCCACTATTCTGCCCCAGAAGGAGTCGAAGGTCTTTGTCGGATTTGCCGCTGAGACAGAGAATATTCGAAACTATGCCCAGGAAAAGATGCGCAAAAAGGGACTTGATATGATCGTTGCCAACCGTGTCGGGGTGAGCGGCAGCGGATTCGGGTCCGAAACCAACAGCGGCGTGATTCTCTCTCCTGAGGGTGTTCTGTACGATTTTGAACACATGTCAAAGGACACCCTGGCGCATAAGTTGTTGGATTTTGTGAAAGAAAAGTTGTGAAGGATCGAGTAATCCAGCTCTTGCGTGACGAGGTCCTCTGGGCCGGCCCCTTTCTGATACTGCCCGGTATATCGGAATCCGTGAATCCAGAGAAGGAACTCGAGCATCTGAATGACGTAGTACAACAATGTCGCCGATGCCCTCTCGGGAGTATACGGAAAAACGTGGTGTTCGGTGAAGGAGATTACCGTGCCAGAATCATGTTTGTCGGGGAAGCTCCAGGGGCTGTTGAGGACGATACAGGTAAACCGTTCGTCGGCCCGGCCGGAAGACTCCTGACAGACATCATAGAAAAAGGAATGGGTCTCAAACGCACAGACGTATACATCGCCAATATCCTAAAATGCAGGCCACCGCGGAACAGAGATCCCCTTCCTGACGAAGTGAATCAGTGTATGGGTTATCT
>JBNGDS010000053.1:0-22030 GCA_049975365.1 Desulfomonilia bacterium
GAATACATGAATTCACCAACGACAGAACGGAATTGAATACAGCGGGGGCAGTACATGTTCTCCAGGGATGAGAATTTCGAAGGAGAGGAAAAGGAGAGACTATGATCGGACGAGGGATAGGAGTTGTTCTGTGCATGACAGTGTTCGCTTTTTCAGGCTGTGCAGGGGGCGGTTCCCGGGGCGTTCACGATATCTCGATCACCTATGGCGCCCTCGATGATACGGACCCGGGGAGGATCGAACTTGTTGAGCACGGGAGTGATATCGAGAAAAGGGCCATCGAACGGTTCAAAGAGTATTATGCAGTATTCGCTGCAGAGAAGATCAGGACATTGACCGAGGCTCTCTATGCCGATGATGCATACTTTGAAGACGGCATCAGGCAGGTTCGGGGGAGAGAAAACATCACGGCATACTTTCTCAGCACCACCGAGGCGTTCGAGGAATGCACCTTCGATGTCAAGGACGTTGCTTACAGCTCCGGGAATTACTACTTCCGGTGGATCATGCACCTGAAACTCAAGCGCTACGGTGATTCCCCCCTGGAACTTCCCGGTATGTCCCACGTACGATTCGATAATACGGGACAGGTGGTTTTTCACCACGACTACTGGGAGACCCTCTCCCTCTTTGAGCGGTTTCCTATCATCGGGAGTGTCATCACCTGGATCAAGAGGCGTATCTGAGTAGAGAGGGTTGCATGGGCGATGGAACAGGACATGGTTTACGTGGATCAGGGGGAGATTTATGTAGAGAATCAAGCATGATCGGTCATGCCCGTGCAGTGGGGGTGGAGAGACAACCTGAAACTGAGACTTACACACTGGAGGGTACGCTATGAAAGAACTCGTATGTGGAATTTGCGGAGAGGTGATTACTGATCCCGAGTCGAACTGTCCATACTGCGGAGCCGAACCGAACCACTTCGTCGACGGCGCGACAGTGGACAAGAAACTTCTACGTCAGATCTACGACGAGGGGGGAGCCACGTACTGAGACCCTACCGGGTTTCAATCCCCTGTGCTGAGATACGGTCCCAGCCCCTGACAGGACGGGCATTGTTCCCCGAGCTCAACCCTGTATCCTTCTCCGCATGAGGGGCACAGCACGATTCTGGAGTGTGTCTTTTCAGATGTGGCCCTGTATTCGGGTCTCACCATGACCGCTTCGATCCTGTAGATCCGTGTCCCAGCCTCCTCAAGTTCTTTCAGGATCTGAGAGAGATCCTGCCTGTCCTTGGGTTTCTCCTTGAGATACCAAGCCCGTATGGCCCCGGTGTCTCCGAGCTTCCCCACATCCAGGGACACCCTCACCCCTTCACCGGAGTGCTTGTTGTAGAATGTCAGTGCATAGCGACTGGTATTGACGATTTTGAGCCACCCATTGCCGATGGTGCACGGAGTGAGGAGCTGTACGGCATCGGGAAGGCATTTCGGGGTTTCGCAGATGACATCGAAGAACTCTCCTTCCGGGAGATTCTTCTTCGCGATCTCCACCATGATCCCCCCTGCAATCACACCGGGCGCCGGACTGCCATGAAACTCTTTCACCTTGTCCATGAATTCGGAGAAGGTGTACGGACCTACGTTCATGAGCCCTCCTTTTCCCCGGAGATCAGACCGCCTCTACCCGACAGGGTATATACCGATGCAAAGGTGTCCCCGCGAGTCGATCTCGGTAGGTGTTCTTGGTGAGGCGGTTCACGTTTACGCCGTATTCCGTTCCTTCATGGATCAGTCCGAACCCATGGGGAATGATCACCTGGCCCTTTCGTGTAGCCTGCGTCACTTCCACCTCGAGCTCGGCTTCGCCTGCATGGGTAGTGATTCTTATCTTCTGGCCGTCTGTGATCCCGCGGGACTGTGCGTCATCCGGGTGCATGACCAACGTACAGGCCCGCCTCCCTTCATTCCATGTGGGATCGCGCATGAGGGTGTTCGCATTCATGCTCATGTGGCGCCCTGCCTGAAGAATAAGGGGATACGAGGGGTCAGGCGCAAGAGCAGCCTGTTCTGAGGCGGCGTCAATCCCGCGTATCCATCCCTCCATTTCGGGAATGTGGATATTGATACGGCCATCATCGGTTGCCAGCATGCTGAAGTTGTCGTCCGGGTCGGCCTTTCCGATGATGACCCCTTCCGGGTGATCGATGATGGCCTGGAAAACCTCTTCACCAAGGGTGATGCCCGGGGTGAAGCCGGCTCGGGCAGCTGCCTTCCTGAAGGCTTTCGGCGTCACCTGGAGGAGACCCCACAGGGCTGCAAGGTTTCCAGAGCCGAGGGATTTCCCCAGGGTCTGTGCAAGCACGAATGGCATATTCCTGAGCGCATCGGGATTCTCCTGGGCGAACGTCATGAGCTCCATGCCGAAGGTCATCCGGTCCTTTTCTGCTGCAGCAGAAAGGGAGGATGGGATCTGGGGAATGAGGCCGAGGGCGTCCGCAATCCTGACAATGATCTCGCCCAGCTCAAGGGGCTCTCCCACGGGATCGACAACCGGGTGCCGCATCTGGAAGTATATCTCCGGGAATGTCCACGCAAAGAATGTTCCGTCCCACGATTCATACCCCGATCGCGCAGGGAGTACATAGTGAGACAGGACGGCTGTCTCGGTCATGGCCAGCTCGCAGGTCACCAGCAGGTCGAGTTTCCTGAATGCCTCCTCGTACGCCGTTGTATCGGCATACGACCGCAGGGGATTCGACTGGCAGCAGAGCACCGCTCTGGTCCGCTCCGGATGATCGTTCAGGATCTCTTCGGGCAGTACGTTGGGAGGGAATACACCCATGAGTGCGGGGAATCCGGTTGCAACCGTATGCCATGTCTTGGGATCGCGTTCGTCCGTGTGCGAGCCCAGGGGCATGAGGTGCCCTGGGATGACGTTGCCGCCCCTCACGCAGAACCTTCCGCAGACTGCAGCAAGCAGGAGGTGGAGGTAGGATGCAGCAGTGCTGTGGCGGTTCATGTAAATCCCGAGGTCGGTGTGCATGGACCACTTCCTGGTGGCCAGTAGGCGGCATATCTCATGGACCTTGTCGTAGTCGAGTTCGCACACCTCGATGGCTTTTTCTGCATCAAAGCCTGAGAACCAGTTCTCGATTCGTGAAAAACCACTGGTGTGATCGTGGATGTACTCCCTGTTGTGCCATCCATTCTCGAGGATGACGGCGATCATCGCCTTGGTGAGCAGGGCATCGGTTCCGGGACGGATGGGGAGGTGGATATCGGCGATCTCCGCAGTCTCTGAACGCCGGGGGTCGATGACCACCAGGAGCTTGTCTGGATTTCTCGAGAACTCCCTGAGCACCAGGGGCGCCCGGGGCATCTGGTGAGACTGCATACCATTCCATCCGATTGCCAGGATCATGTCCGAGGCATGTTCGTCGGGAATGGCAAAGAGGTACTGCCTTCCCGTGAACCGGCCGCTCGCCCAGAAAATACCGGTAAGCTCCTGTGCAAGCGGGCTGTAATGATACCGTGATCCAAGGGCCCTCATGAGCCGCACCCCGAAGGCCGCATCGAAATGGCACCCCTGGCCTCCGCCGCCCATATAGGCAAAGGACCTGGGGCCGTGCGTCCCTACAATCTCCTGTATCCGTGCAGCGATCTCACTGATGGCCTTGTCCCACGAGATTTGCTCGAAATGGTCCCCCACGCGCTTGAGGGGGTGGGTGAGCCGGGCTGTGTGGTGCTGGTGAAAGGCGATATTCGCTCCCTTGCGGCATACATAGCCCTTTGAGCGGGGATTGTCCCTGTCCCCCCTGGTCTTGGTGATCCGATTGTCCTCGATGAACACCTCAAGCCCGCAGTTCTGGGCGCAGAGCACGCAGCTTGTCTTTTTCCACTGACCCATCAGGTTCCTCCCCCCTGGTGACGTGTGTGATCATCACCGAACCTTGAGTGATCACGTACTGTTCCTGACGTACCGTGATTCAAGATCGTGTCTGGGGTCTTCATTTTTCCCATCAGAGGTACGTCCAGTCCTCAGATAGTAGAACAGTCATCGATACACTGTCCACAGGCAAATGTGGGGAAAAAATCAATTCCCAGGTGGGAAGAGATTTACCGTCGAGGAATAATTGGGTAGTATGATCTATCATCAACGGGAAGCCGTGGAGGGGATTCCCGCACTGAAGGGGGTGTCATGGCTGTTCATGTACTGGCTGGGAAACAGGCGCCGCGAGAGATTCTCATCGATGTGTCGAGGCTGATCGATTCGTATTATTCCATGCATCCTGATGTTTCCACCACCGCCCAAAAGGTCTCGTTCGGTACCTCAGGCCACAGGGGGACCTCTCTGGACGGGAGCTTCACCGAAGACCATATCGTCGCAATAACCCAGGCGATCTGTGATTTCAGGAAGATCAGGGGAATCGACGGCCCTCTCTTTCTTGGCATGGACACACACGCACTCTCGAAGCCTGCCCACAGGACTGCATTGGAGGTGCTTGCAGCCAATACTGTTCCAGTGATGATCCAGAAAAGTGATGGATGCACGCCGACCCCGGTCATCTCCCATGCGATTCTGTGCCACAACAGATCCAGGAAGGATCACCTCTCGGATGGGATCGTGGTGACTCCGTCGCACAATCCGCCACAGGACGGCGGATTCAAGTACAACCCACCCCAGGGTGGTCCTGCAGACACAGAGATTACCGAGTGGATCGCATCACGGGCCAACGAACTGCTGGCTGCCGGCGTCTCTGCAATTATGCGCATCCCGTATGAGAAGGCCCTCGAATCATCCACAACCATGCAGTACGACTACATCGAACCGTATGTCAGGGATCTGGACGCGATTCTGGACATGGAGTTGATCCGGTCAGCCGGCCTGAGGATCGGGGCGGATGCCCTGGGGGGCTCAGGATTTGCCTTCTGGCCGGCCATTGCAGAGCGCTATGGGCTGGATATCGACGTGATTCACGGATTTCAGGATGCCACCTTCGGGTTCATGACCGTGGACAGAGATGGAAAGATAAGAATGGACTGTTCTTCACCCTATGCCATGGCAGGTCTCATCGCACTCAAGGACAGATACGACATCGCCTTTGGAAATGATCCTGATTTTGACCGGCATGGAATCATCACCCCCACAGAGGGGCTCATGAACCCGAATCACTACCTCTCGGTCGCCATCGGTTACCTGTTCAGGAGCAGGGCCGGCTGGAAGAGTGATGCAGGAGTGGGCAAGACACTGGTGAGCAGCTCCATGATCGACAAGGTTGCTCATTCCCTCGGGAGAAAACTCATCGAAGTGCCCGTGGGATTCAAGTGGTTCGTCGGGAATCTCCTTGACGGGTCCTGTGGATTCGGGGGTGAAGAAAGCGCCGGGGCATCGTTCCTGAGAAAGGACGGGACGGTCTGGACAACGGACAAGGACGGAATCATCATGTCCCTGCTCGCTGCTGAGATTACCGCAGTAACCGGGAGAAACCCCTCGGAACATTACCAGGATCTGGAGAATATGTTCGGAAGCTTTGTGTATGAGAGGCTGGACGAGCCAGCTGACACATCACAGAGGATGCGGATAAAACAGCTTACCCCTGATCAGATCAGGGATCGGGATCTTGCAGGGGACCGTATCCTCACCATCCTTACCCAAGCCCCATGGAACAAAGAGCCTATCGGCGGCATCAAAGTGGTTACGCAGGGGGGGTGGTTTGCCGCCCGTCCATCCGGCACAGAAGACATCTACAAGATCTATGCAGAAAGTTTCAGGGGCAGGGATCACCTTGCGGCCCTCCAGGACGAGGCGAAAAAGCTCATCAGCTCGGTAATCTCCCAGGAACACCGATGAGCTCCGCCATACAGGGTGTGCCGTGAACAGGTGATTTGGGAAGAAAAACAACTGAAGAATCGAATGTGAAGTGAACACTCAATGTCGACGAACTCTGTGGATTGGTCCATGAAAAGAATGGGAACCCTGTTCAGTGCGAGAATTTTGATCGATGTCCTGAAATTTCTCGTTTTTGCAGGATTACTGATCTACCTGATCGTCTCCGGAACAGGGGCCCTGGGGTATCACTGGCAGTGGTACCGTGTACCGAGGTACATCTTCCGGCTTACCGAAAGCGGATTTACTGCAGGCCCGCTGCTGCAGGGACTGCTGGTCACCTTCCAGATCACGGGGGTGAGTCTCTTCCTTGCATTCTCCTTCGGTCTTGTCGCAGTACTTTTCCGGCTTTCAAGTTCTTTTTCCGCCCGGGCCCTTGCAAGGGTCTACCTGGAGCTCATCAGGAATACCCCGTTGCTCATCCAGCTGTTCTTTCTCTACTTCGTGATTTCACCCATTTTTGGAATCAGTGCATTCTTTTCCGCAGTCCTTGCCCTCAGCATCTTTGAAGGTGCGTATATCTCTGAAATCTTCAGGGCAGGGATCCTCTCTGTGCCCAAAGGACAGTGGGAAGCGGCGTACAGTTCTGGCCTCAACAGCTTCGAGGTCTACCGGTTTGTTATTCTTCCCCAGGCTCTCAGAACGATCATCCCCCCCCTGACCAGTCAGGCCATCTCCCTCATCAAGGATTCGGCGCTGGTGAGCACCATCGCGATCTACGACCTGACCATGCGGGGTCAGACCATCGTTGCAGAGACGTTTCTGGCCTTCGAGATATGGTTCACCGTGGCGGCCATCTATCTCGTCATCACCATCAGCCTCTCGGCCCTGGTGAATGTCATGGAATCCCGGCTCAGGAATGAACCGGTCTGGCGGGGAAGGTAAGATGAGAACTCACCGAAGTTACTGAAGAAACTTGACAACGGAAGAGATGGCGCTATTGTGTGAACAATAGTGAAGTGATCTGACATCAACGCGTTCGAACAGGAAAGAAAGGAGGGTATGTGGATATGAGGACAGGTGGAGCTCTCATTTTACTCTGTGCTGTTGTGATCCTTCTCTCAGGGTTGGGGATGGATGCCTCTGCACGGGGCCTCAGGGGGGATCTCTCGAAAGAGAGCACCCTCGAACAGGTTCTCACTCGAGGTGAACGCGGTCTGCTGAAGGTGGGAATGTCTACCTTTGTACCCTGGGCCATGAAGGACAAGGAGGGAAATCTCATCGGCTTTGAGATCGATGTTGCAAAAAGACTTGCCGCGGACATGGGTGTCGATGTCGAATTCATCCCCACGAAGTGGTCCGGCATCATACCAGCTCTCCTGACCGGGAAGTTCGATATCATCATCGGAGGCATGGGGATACGCCCTGAGCGGAACATCAAGGTGAACTTTTCCATTCCCTACGATTACACCGGGATGTCCATTGTCGCGCACAAGGACCTCGCGGGAGGGTTCAGCTTCCTGAAAGATTTCGACTCAGCGGATGTTACCATTGCAGCCAGGATTGGAACCACTGCTGCACCCGCAACGCAGAAGTACATGCCCAGGGCACAGCTCAAGCTCTTTGACGATGAATCCCAGGCCGTGCAGGAACTTCTCAACGGCAGGGTGCATGCCTTGGTTGCATCTGCCCCGCTTCCGGCTTTCCAGGCTCTCAAATACCCGGACAAACTCTTCCTGCCGCTGAAGGAGAACTTTACCAGGGAGCCCATCGGATTTGCCATTACGAAAGGAGACGTTGACTTCCTCAACTACCTGAACAGCTGGATCATCGTGGTGGATTCTGAAGGGTGGCTTCAGGAGCGAAAGCACTACTGGTTCGAGACCAGGGACTGGGAGAACCGTATCCAATAGCCTGCGGGCAGGTCAGAACGGAAAAATGGTTTTCCTGGGATGACCCAGCCGGGAGCTCCCAGACGCAGTCGAAACTGGAAACAGGGTGGAAAAAAGACTGAGGATCACATACCTGGATGTGTTCGTCATCGCATCCCTCATCATCTTCACAATCTGGGTTGTGGTGCGTATCAAGACAGGCCTGAACTACCGCTGGAACTGGGCGGTCATCCCCCAGTATCTCTTCAGATACGATGCAGAAACGGATCGCTGGGTGCCGAATCTCCTCATCCAGGGGTTCCTGACGACTATCCGGCTGAGCATCTGGGCAACACTCCTGGCAACCCTGATCGGTACGATCATGGCCCTGTGCAGGATACGCAAGAGCCTGTTCTTTCGCATGGTCGGGAGGTCGTATGTGGAACTCGTCAGGAACATGCCGCCCCTGGTGCTCGTGTTCATCATGTACTACTTCGTCAGCGATCAGATTCTGCGTGTCATTGGGATCGATGCCGTTTTCAGGACTCTGTCGCCACAGGTGCAGACCTTCTTCTCCATCTGCTGCGCTCCACCCGCGCAGATCTCGGTTTTCTTTTCTGCCATTATTACCCTCGGGTTGTATGAGGGTGCATACATCACGGAGATCGTCAGGGCGGGGATTCAGTCCATCGAGCGGGGCCAGTGGGAAGCCTCAAGCGCCCTGGGGTTCACGAGGTGGCAGCAGATGCGGCACGTCATCTTTCCACAGGCCATCCTCCGGATTCTGCCGCCCTTTGCCGGTCAGGTGATCTCTACGATCAAGGACTCTGCCATAGTCTCTGTTATTTCCATCCAGGAGCTCACGTTTCAGGGTATGGAGCTTATGAGCGCCACCTACCTTACATTCGAAGTTTGGATCACCATCATGGCGCTCTATTTTCTGCTCACCTTCAGCTGTTCTCTCGCTGTACGGCGCCTAGAACTCGCACTCAGCAGGTAAATCCCTTCAGCCGGTCCCTTCACCGCCCTGCACCGGGAGGAGGACACCTCGGCATGAGGTGGCAGGAAACGGTCCGCAACAGTGGAAATCCCCTGATTCCCTGGGAATCTCGGACAGATACGGCCGGGGCAGAAATGTGCGCGGGTGTGAATGAATTTTCATTTTTATCCCGAGTTGTGCTATGAAAATATCAGAGAGACTACATCAGAGGAGGGTGTAATGGCGATTGTGGAATGGAAAAAGGATGAACACGTGGCTCTGCTCATCATGAACACATCTGAGAACAGGCACAATCCGGATTTTGTACAGGGAATGCTCGAGGTGTTTGACGAGATCGAAAAACACGCAGAGATCTCAGGGGTGGTGATCACCTCCACCGATGCAAAGAACTGGTCGTTGGGTATTGATCTCGAGTGGATTACCGGTGCTGTGTCCAGGAACGAGACCCAGGCGATCAAAGATTTCATGTACGGCCTCAATGCTGTCTTCAAGAGGATCCTGACTATCCCAATGCCTGTCATTGCAGCCATCAACGGACATACCTTCGGGGATGGGACCATTCTGGCGTGCGTCTCCGATTTCAGGTTCATGAAAGCGGATCGCGGATACTTCTGTTTTCCTGAGGTCGACATCAATATCCCCTTTCTCCCGGGAATGCTTGAAATCGTCAAGAAGGCGATCCCCTACTACAAGCTTGAAGATCTCGTGTACTCCGGGAAACGGGTAGGTGCCAAGGAACTCGAAGAACACCACGTGATTGTGAAGGCCTGTGAGAACGAGGAGGCTCTCATGAAGGAGGCCGTGGCATTCGCGAAGAGCTTCAAAAAAAATCGGGCAATATTCAAACAGCACAAGGTGAGGCTTCACAAGCACATTCTTGAGACCATCGAGAAGGAGGATCCGACGTATATCGAGCCGTTGAACCTCATGGTCTGAGGGTCTCCCTGCCAGGATCACTCCTGGACACGGGTCGCCAGTTGGCCCTGTGCTCGGGAAGGATGCAGAACACTCATGTCAGATGAAAGGACGGCAACCAATAGGGAGTTCATACCACCCGCATGGCTGCGCGGTACGTATGTGCAGACGATTCTGGCAAGCAGCCGGGTACGCCTACTGGGGGCCAATCCCATGGAGGATGTCTCGCAGGAGATGATTCTGGAGGTTGGAGAGAATATCCGGCTCCAGGGGTTCTTCTCCCCGCAACTCAATCGTGCCCCCAAAGGCCTCGCCATTCTCCTCCACGGGTGGGAAGGAAGTGCGCATTCAACCTATACCCTGCATTCAGGCAGGCACTTCTACTCGCAGGGCTATGCAGTCTTTCGACTCAATTTCAGGGATCATGGAGGCACCCACCACCTCAACGAGGGAATCTTCTACGCCACCCTCCTGGATGAGGTATTTGAGGCGGTGAAATGTGTTTCACAACTCCCGGGGGGATTTCGTTCATTCCTGGTCGGGTTCTCTCTCGGTGGTAATTTTTCCCTCAGGATTGCCAGGAAGTGCAGCCACGACCCTATCGAGAATCTGAAGCACATCTTTGCCATCAGCCCGGTGATCAACCCATCCCGGTCCACGGATGCCATAGACCGTGTCTGGCTTCTCAGGGAGTACTTCCTGATAAAGTGGAGAAGATCGCTGAGGAGAAACCAGGAGCTCTATCCCCACCTGTATGACTTCACGGAAATCCTCTCAAAGAGGACCATCCGTTCCATGACCGACGCCCTCATCCACCACTTCGGCGTATTCCAGGAAACGGAGGACTATTTCAGGATCTATACCATCACAGATGATGCACTCAAGGATCTGAACATCCCCACCACGATCATCACATCTCAGGACGATCCCGCCATTCCTGTGGAAGATTTCCATACCCTCAGGACAAACAGGATCACGAACCTGTGCATCCATGACTATGGGGGGCACAACGGGTTCCTCAATGGAATGGCGGCCCCTACGTGGTACGAGGAGTGGATCTCGCGCTCCATGGACAACGCGGGGTGATCCTCCTGTCCGTATTTCGTCAATTTCTCCTGGACCTAGTACATTCCAGGCCTCCCAGTCCTTCTTCCAGCTTGAACTTCCTGGAAGAACGCCTACTATGGTAAAAAGAAAACGAAAGGCTGGTGAATAACCGTGATTCCGCCCGGTGTGGTCAGACGGTACGTACTCATTCAGCTCCTGGGGCTTGTTGCAGTTGCCGGGGTTCTGATTCTCATCAGAATCTGGATCGGGCTTCCTGTCTGGCTTCTGATTGTCCTGTGTGTCCTGTGGATCGCAAAAGATGTCGCACTGTTTCCCTTCGTGTGGCAAGCCTATGACTGGGGTAGCGGCCAGAAGACCAGCCCCATGGTCGGCATGGAGGGATATGTCTTGAGTGAGCTCGATCCTGAGGGATACGTCGAAGTGCGTGGAGAACGCTGGAAGGCGGAGCGAAGACCCGGGGAGACTCAGCTACGGACCGGTGACAAGATACGCGTGATTGACATGGCCGGATTGAAACTCATCGTTGAACATGCAGGGCACAGCGGGAATAGATCCGATGAGGAATCCAGGGGAACCTAAGGATACGCGCAGTGATCCTCCGTGAGAGGGGGGCGATGGATCCATATGAAGGATAGCGAGAAGACCAAAGAACAACTCATCGGGGATCTGAAACGGATGCGTGTTCAGGCCCGTGCCATCAGAAAACAGCAGGGGTCTCCCGGGGGTCAGAAAGAAACGCTGAAACGAAGAGTAGAAATCTTTGAGAGTATGATAGAACACTGCGCCGTGGCAATCTTTGCCATCGACACTCACCACCGTGTGATCCACTGGAACAGTGCGTGTGAAGAGCTCACCGGAATCAAGGCGGGTGATGTGATTGGAACAGGCAGACACTGGAGTGCTTTCTATGAACATGAACGCCCGTGTCTCTCGGATATCATCATAGATGGGGATCTCAGCAGGCTCGGGGAACTCTACAAGATTCACGGACAGTCGGTGCTCCTCTCCCACGGTCTCCACGCAGAGGGGTGGTATCCGCGTGTGGGAGGAAAAGAGCGGTACCTCATCTTCGATGCCGCGCCAATCCGCACCCGGGACGGAGATCTGCTCGCCGTGATAGAGACCCTTCAGGACATCACGGTTCTCAAACGTGTGGAAGAGGAAAGGGAGCACTTGAATGCCGAACTCGTAGAGGCGCTGAAACAGATCAAGACACTGAAGGGGTTGATCCCCATCTGTGCGGCATGCAAGAAGATCAGGGATGACAAAGGGTACTGGAAGCAGCTTGAAAGTTATCTCGAGGAGCACTCTGAGGCGATCTTCAGCCATGGACTGTGCCCCGACTGCTTTCAACAGTATTTCCCTGAGGCTGCAAAGGCGAGGAAGGAGTAGGTGTGTTTCCAGGCTCCATTGCAGGCGCTCCTGCATCACGTGAAAATTCTCGCCCAACACTATGGAGAATGGATTCTTTCGGGGCATTGTCCCAGAAACGGAATGCCGCTCATCGATTCACTGTGCACAGGGTGGTAGGATGCTTCTTCCTGAATGCCTGGCGTCCATGGTTTCGAAAGGGGGGATGGTCATGTTTTTGAAGGTGCTGTATCCAACTGACTTTTCAGAGGTTTCAGCCAGGGCGCTTCCCTTCATCGAGAAGCTCGCGAAGGCTGGAACACAGGAGGTGGTGCTCCTCCACGTGATCGATGTTCGATTCCTCGATTTCATGTTCTACGATACACAGAAGTCGTTGGAGGCAGAGTCAAAACTGATACAGCATGCCAAAACAGAAATTGAGGCCATTCACGACGCATTGAAAGATATGGGGCTCAAGGTCAAGACCCGGATCGAGACAGCGGTTCCTGCCAGGGAGATCCTTTGTGTGGAAGAAGAGGAGGGGGTTTCAGCCATCATTATCGGCTCTCACGGAAAGAGTAATATCGAAGAGATGCTCCTGGGTTCGGTCTCGGAAGAAGTGGTAAGGAAGGCGAAGAACCCTGTCCTGGTTATCAAACGGTAAGGGTCACGGTTCCTGAACATGGGATCAGCGGGCCCGGGAAAGGGCATATTCACCTGACCGTGAGTGTCTTGAGCCCGGCGCTGGATTCCGGTACCAATCTGAATACATTTCTTCAATCGCTGGTCAGCACGTTGTTTTCCCCTTGCGGATCATTCAGGGAAACGGTAGGCAGGATACGAACCTGGCTGCTTTCTCTGTCCATTGAATGATTCTCAGGACACATGTGCGAGGAAAGGATGAACAAAATTTTCATTCGGACCATCCCCGGGGATGGTATCGGGATCGAGGTTCTCCACGAGTCTCAGCGGGTGCTCACGTCGCTGGAGGAACTCCATGCGGGAGTGAAGTTCGTACTGAATGAACTAGACTGGGGATGTGGATACTACCTCAAGCACGGGAAAATGATGCCCCACAATGGCCTGGACATACTTCAGGACAGTGATGTTCTCCTGCTTGGCGCCGTGGGATTCCCGGGGGTCCCGGACCACATATCAGTGGGGGAACTCCTCCTTCCGATCAGACAGGGATTTGATCAGTACGTGAACCTCAGGCCCGTCAGACTCCTGGAGGGCCTCGACTCACCTTTGAGAATATCTGGTGAAGAACCCATCGATTTTGTTGTCCTGCGAGAGAATTCTGAAGGTGAGTACTGTGGAAAGGGGTATGTCAGAAATGCAGGGGATCCCGACGAAACAGTGGTTCAGGAGGCGTGTTTTTCACGTAGAGGCGTCACCAGGATTATCAGGTACGCATTCGAGTATGCCCGCGCCCACACGCTGAGGTCTGTGGTGAGTGCCACGAAGTCCAATGCGCTCAACTATTCCATGGTCTACTGGGACAGAATATTTCAGGAGGTCAGAGACAGCTACCCCCAGATTGAGGCCCGAAGCATCCATGTCGATGCCCTGGCAGGGTTTTTCGTGCTGAGACCACAGCAGTTTGAAGTGATCGTGGCCAGCAACCTCTTCGGCGACATCCTCACCGACCTTGGCTCGGCCCTTCTGGGGAGTATCGGCATTTCACCATCTGCCAATATCAACCCCGAGAAGCGCTACCCGAGCATGTTCGAACCGATTCACGGATCGGCCCCTGACATTGCAGGCACAGGCACGGCCAACCCCATCGGCATGCTCTGGTCGATTGCACTGATGCTGGAGCACCTGAAACTGCAGGAGATGGGGGATACGCTCATGCACGGCATCAGTGCTGTCCTCAGAGAGAGAAGGGTGCGAACCCCTGATCTGGGCGGAAGAAGTTCCACCAGAGAAGTGGTTGACGAAGTCTGCACAAAGATGAGACTTTTCGGACAGTAGCACAATTCAGAAATTCTTTAGGGTTCTGATGTGCACGAGGACATGATGCTGCATGGTATCTGGTCCGAAGAAAAGGGAGGCCCTCATGATATGCGAATACAACGGCGTACGACCGAAGATAGAGGAGAACGTCTTCATCGCCCCGACTGCCGTGGTCATTGGTGACGTGGAGATCGGCCAGGGATCAAGCATCTGGTATGGAACAGTGATCAGGGGAGACAGGGCGAAGATCAGGATCGGCCGAAACTCCAATATCCAGGACAACTGCACACTCCACACAGACCCGTCTTCACCTCTTTTCATCGGTGATTCCGTGAGCGTCGGTCACAATGCGGTCATCCACGGGTGCACCATCGAGGATAGCTGTCTCATAGGGATTTCCTCTGTGATTCTGAACAATGCCCGGATCCTGAGAGGATCGGTCGTCGCCTCGGGTTCAGTCATCAGGGAGAACCAGATTGTCGGCCCCTCACATCTCGTGGCAGGTGTACCGGCATCCTTCAAGAAGGATGTCACAAAGGAGATGATGAAGGAGAATGACGATATTGCCCAGACCTATCAGGAACTCTCCCTCAGGCACAGGGAACTGAATGAGAAAGCCATGGAGAAATTGTGAGAGGACATCCGGGCACGGGGTTTGATTTCGACACCATCATCAGCAGGCAGGGAACGTCGAGTCTCAAGTGGGAGAAGTACCGGGATAGAGATGTGATCCCCCTGTGGGTCGCTGATATGGATTTCATGTCTCCTCCGGACGTGATCGAGGAACTGAAGAAGAGGGTTGACCATGGCATCTTCGGCTATACCGTGGTGCCTGCCGAGCTTGTTGATACCGTGATCAGGACTATCAAAAGCGAGTACGCCTGGGTCATCGAGCCGGACTGGATCGTATGGCTGCCGGGTCTGGTCTCGGGGCTCAATGTTACCTGCAGGGCGGTTGGAGAGCACGGTGACGATGTGATGACCGCTGTCCCCGTGTACCCACCGTTTCTGACTGCCCCCGCGCTGTCCGGAAGAAACCTGATACAGGTTCCCCTCGCCCGGGATGGAAGACGGTACACATTTGATTTCGAGGGGCTCTCCGAATCTGTCACGAACAGGACTGAGATCTTCATTCTGTGCAATCCACACAATCCTGTGGGAAGGGTGTTTAGCGTGGAGGAACTGCAGAAGCTGGTCGATATCTGCCTCGATCACGGGATCATTCTCTGCTCGGATGAGATCCACTGCGGACTCGTGCTGGACGAGGACAAGAAACACGTCTGTGTAGCCGGGCAGTTCCCAGAGATCGCCTACAGGAGCATCACCCTCATGGCCCCCAGCAAGACGTATAATATCCCTGGCCTGGGCTGCTCCTTTGCCGTGATCCCGGACGCTGGCCTTAGAAAGAAGTTTATCCGTGCAAAGGCGGGAATCGTCCCTGATGTCAATGTCCTTGGGTATTCTGGTGCCTTGGCGGCATACGGCAGAAGTTCCCAGTGGCGTGAGGAACTTCTCGAATACCTGAGGGCCAACCGTGACCTGGTGGAGACCTATGTCGGACTCATGGATACGCTGAACATGAGCCACGTAGAGGCCACCTATCTTGCCTGGATCGATGCACGCGATCTCTGTTCCGACCCTGTTTCGTTCTTCGAAGATGGAGGCGTTGGGTTGTCTGACGGAAAATACTTTGGGGCAGAGGGCTTCCTCCGCCTCAACTTCGGGTGCCCCCGGCCGCTCCTCATCGAGGCCCTGGAGAGGATGAACCGTGCTCTCATGAAGAGAGGCTGATACTGTCTGGGGAATATGCACGTGTCTCCCTGCACGTGTGGACCATCCCCAACTGGAATGCCCTGTGATCCCGGGATGAACAGGAAAAACTGTTCCATGCAGTGTTCACCCTATGAAGTGTGGAGATTCTCGCCTGAAATACGAGTTTCAGATCAGATTTTTCGCCCTATTGCCGAAGAGATCGTGTACGCCTGGAGAATTTTCTGTTAGAGAAATGGGAGTCAAGGATAGGAGAAGAACATGCTCGACGAAAAACACCTTCAGCGGTATGCCGATGTCCTCATCTGGGGCCTCACCACTGCCAGGATCGGACGGTTCAGAAAAGGAGATGTTATCCTCATACGGTATGACCTGCCGGCACTGCCCCTGGCAGAGATTCTCTTCGGGAAGTTGCTGCTCATGGGCATGAATCCGGTTCATCGCGCCGGCCTCACACCTGCCATGGAGCACGATTTCTATGACATTTCACGTCCGAATCAGCTCACATTCAGGGTCCCCGGGGACGAAGAGCTGTACAGCAATCTGAATGGGAGCATCTCGCTGAGGGCCCCGAATTCCATCACCCACTTGAGCGATATCCGGCCAGAAAAGATCGGGAAGTATGCAGTGGCAAAGAAGTACCTCAACGATATCCTCGATTCACGCGAGGCGCAGGGGCTGTTCGGCTGGACCCTGTGCATATACCCTACAGAAGAACTGGCGAGACACGCTGGTCTCAGCCTTGAAGACTACACGGACCAGATCAGGAAGGCCTGTTTCCTCCACCGGAACGATCCTGTTTCCCGCTGGAAGGAGATCTATACCCAGGCCCAGACCATCAAGACCTGGCTGAACAGTCTAAAGGCCTCTTCCCTTCACATCGAATCAGAACGTGTCGATCTGAGGATTACCCCGGGAGAGAAGAGAAAGTGGATCGGTATCTCCGGCCACAACATTCCAAGTTTCGAGTTGTTCCTGTCACCGGACTGGAGGGGTACGAGCGGAGTATACTACGCGGACCAGCCCACATACCGCAGCGGAAACTATGCACGGGGGATCCGTCTCGAGTTCAGGAAAGGATTGGCCGTGAAGGTCGATGCGGAAGACGGCCTCCCGTTTGTCAGGAAACAGCTTGCCATGGATGCGGGGGCAAACAGGATCGGGGAATTTTCCCTCACTGACAAGCGGTTTTCCAAGATCACCCGGTTTATGGCAAATACACTCTATGACGAGAATTACGGTGGCAGGAGCGGGAATTGCCATGTGGCCCTGGGCGCCTCGTATTCCGATACCTTTGACGGGAATCCCTCCGAGCTCACCGGAGAGATGAAGAAGAAGTTCGGGTTCAATGACTCAGCGCTTCACTGGGACCTGGTGAATACCGAGAAGAAGCACGTGGTTGCCCACCTTGCCACCGGACAGAAGGCCACAATCTACGAGAACGGGATCTTCACGTACTGATCAACACTTCCCAGGTCCGGGCGCGGCACCGGCCGGTGATGGAGAAATCGCATTTTCTCATTCAATACACCCTTTCGCCAAGGGTTTCAGGAAGTTGCACGGCATACCTGAGAAATTTCAGATTGCCCTTGTCCCTGATATGGGGTACTATCTCTGCCACCAGACATTGCTATGAAATGCACCCTCCTGTAGATCCGCATACGTATGAGGATTGAGGTATGTCGAACAAGCCCACCTACGAGGAACTGGAAGCGAAAATCCAGGAGCTTGAGAGACGGGCAGAGGATGTGAATCGGGCCAGGGACGCCCGGCTCAAGAGTGAAGAGCGGTACCATATCCATTTTTCCCTGGCCAACGATGTCATCTACTCTCTGGACCCAGAGTTCAGGGTCTTGAGCGTCTCCCCGAATGTGCAGAGGATCCTCGGGTACCACCCCGAAGAACTCCTGGGAAGGCCCTTCCAGGAGCTGAATGTGCTTGCGCCCGAGTACTACGAGCAGGCGTTCCATGACGTCATGCAGGTCCTCTCCGGGAAAAAGATCGATGCAAGCGTCTATGAATTCATTACTCGTGAGGGCCAAAGGAGGCACGCAGAGGTCAGCGGTGTCCCGCTCATTCGAGGGGGAAAGCCGGTTGCAGTGATTTCGGTTGCGCGTGACATCACGGAACGGATCGAAATGGAAAAATCGCGTATTGAGAGCGAACAGCGCTTCCGTGCCATCATCGAATCAGCTCGAGACGCCATTTTCATCAAGAACGCCGAACTGAGCTATATCGTCGCAAACCCCTATTGTGAGACCATTCTCGGGATACCTATACAGCAGATCATAGGGAAAAGCGATCACGATCTCTTTGATATCGAAGCCAATCGACATATCAGTGAAGTGGACGAGAAGGTCCTGCAGGGCGAAATCGTGGAAGAAGAACACACCAGGCGTATCAGGGGAGAGAACAAGACATTCCACATTATCAAGGTGCCCCTGAGGGACAGCTCCGGGACAGTGATCGGTATATGCGGCATTGCGCGGGACATCTCGGAGCGGAAACGATTCGAGGAGGAATTGAAGACAAAGGAAAAAGAGCTGGAGAATCAAGCCAAATACCTCGAAGAGGTGAACATTGCACTGAAAGTTCTGCTGGATTCGAGAGAAAAGGAGAAGAAGGATGTCCAGGAGAACATTGTAGCCAAGGCGAAAAAACTCGTCTACCCCTATCTCGAGAAGATCGATCATGCACGTCTCGATCATGAAAACCGGATTTATCTGAATATCATCAGGGGCAATCTTGACGAACTGATCTCCCCGTACATCAGCCCGGTATCGGCTGAATATTTCAAGCTGACGCCTACCGAGATCCAGGTCGCAGACCTGATCAAGGAGGGCAAGAGCACCAAGGAGATCGCTGAATTTCTCAATGTCTCTCCTCATGCCGTTTCGTTTCATCGTGGAAACATCAGGAAGAAGCTCGGTCTGTCAGGTGACAAGAAGAACCTCAGGTCATTTCTCCAGGCATCGGGGTTTGAGACACATTCCTAAATAAATGCTAGGTTAAACCTATCAATCAGCTAGTTCTTTTTTAGCAGGAAATTTTGTGAAAAGTATGCCATCCTGTCCGTGATGTAAAGGAGGGTATGGATTACTGTAGTATGGGCTCCATTGTCCAGCCCCCATGCAGGGATAATGGGGCCTTCTTTTTTTGGTGTTTCTCAGGACCTTTTCTTACCCCTCCTATTGAATTCCCCCACCTGAATAGTCTCTTTCTCGAATTACCTTCCTCCACGAATACCGCATCCCATGCGTCAGGTTCTCTGTTCAGGCATCCCGGTAGACTCTTTACGCGCTCACGCGATATCCACGCAGAACAGGGGCGGAATGACCTGACAGCCGATGGACGGGCGTCCTCCTAGGAGATTCCGGGCCATGGAGATGGCCTCAGAAAGGTCCCGTGCCGGAAGAAAGCTGATTTTCCGGGCTGTGGCAGGCTGTCTGGCCCCGGCAATGATGGCGGCAGAGAGGTGCTTGAGGCACATGCCACTCCACATCCAGTTGATCAGACTGTGGGTTCCGTGATAGGCGAAATTATCCCGATAGAGCCTCAGGTAGCGGGGATTTTCTGCATAGTCTTCTGCGAGCTCGTCCCAGCACTGGAGAGGGTCATAGAACGATTCCATGTCGTGTTCCCAGAAGTCTACATAGGATGGATGGTGTCCGGGATGGAATTTCTCGATGCACGGGTTGCAGGCAATGATGATTCCGCCCTTTCTCACCAGGGGCTTGTTCCTGAAGAGACCGAGGAGATACCCCAGGACCAGGGAACGCAGGAGGATCGGGTTGAATATGGACTGCGCACTGTAGGGGCTGAGGTTGGGAACGCCAAATATGAGGATGTCCACCTGATCGTCTACAGGGACGTTCTGCTGTCTGAACAGAAGATCGAGGGTTTTCTCGTGCACCTGATCCACAGCGCCTGAGAAGACACCGCAGACTCTGTAGTCGGAACGAACCAGTGAATTGCGGACAAACCTCTTCATCCATTGCGGGCTCATGGATGCAGCCTCCAGCAGAGCTTTCAGGGGGATCCCGGGGGCATGATCCCTCGATCTGTTCCCTATCGGGCGCAGCAAGGCCTCGACGCCGAATGGCCAGATCTTGTTGTTGGTCACGGTTTCGATTTGGAAGACATTGCATCTCTTCTCCACCAGAACGCCCATCTCGTTCAGGATTGCATGCATGGGGCTTGTCTCCGGACTCATGATGGAGTGTTCCGCGTTCCACTGGCGCGGTGTGTGGTGATGCCTGATGCTGCGCCAGGACCCCAGCCCCACGAGGATGCTCTTCCACCCGCCGTTCATGGTGGTGAAATTTTGGTTGACATAGATGGTGATGTCAGAATCCACCACAGCTCGGTTGATCTCCACCTCATGGCCCGATGAGGTGCTTCCCAGGGAAATCAGTTCATCATCGAGTGTCGCGTCATGGCAGGCAATACAATCCGGCCCCATCTCCCTGACAAGAGTCTTTCCGAGGACACACGAGAGCTCCCTCAATGTCCACTTCCTGTGCAGGCCGTTCGCACAGATGAGACGGATGTTCTCGCGTCTGACCCCGATCGTGAAGAGTCTTTTCAGCACGTGCTCGATCACACGGCCTCGGGGGTCGTTCAGCATGAGGGGAAGGGGCAGACAGGGGTCGTCAAAGGCAATGGTCACCCTGCTTGAAGGGGAGAGCTGGTGTTCCAGGGTTTCTGCACCCAGGGGATGATCGAGGGCATCAGTGATCAGCTGGTCAGGATCGGCCGCAGCCTCGATCGGGTCATTCGCATAGAAAAACCGTGTTTCGTCGGGAAACTTCTCGACACGGATATCATCACCGTAATAGATGATTTCTTCTACATGGCCGTTCATGGTACCCTCCCTCAATGACCGATTTTCACAGGGCCTTCCTTTGTGATGAACGCCAGCCCTGGAGGAAGAACCGTGACACCGCATCCACGAGGAAGCGGGGTGATATCCGGATAAGGTAGAGGTGAAAGAGCTTGGCGGAAAAACCCGGCACATAGAGCATCTTTCCGTGTTCAAAGGCCTCGATAGCCTTTTTGGCAAGCCATTCGGGGCTCTTTTTCCCGCTGAGGGTGTAGAATCTCAGATCTGGTGGATAGCCTTCCGTGGTGAGAAGCCTGGTGTCGATATACGGGGGATTCAGGGTGCAGACCGTGACCCCTGTTCCCTTGAGTTCTGCCCGTATTCCCTGGGAGAGGCTCTGGAGACCTGCCTTCGAGGCCCCATACACAGACTGAAACGGTGTGGGCTGAAGGGCTGAGACGCTCGATGTATTGAATATAATCCCCTCACCCCTCTTCACCATATCGGGAAGGAAGAGATACATGATCCGCATGGGGACAGTCAGGTTGATCTGGTAGGTCTTGAACTGATGCTCCCAGGAAGTCTCCCAGAATCTTCCGTATGCGACTGTTCCCGCATTGTTCACCAGGGCGAAGACGTCACCAACAGTCTCTTTCACGTCCTGATAAAGTCTTTCAGGTCCGTTCTCGCTCAGGAGGTCGATGGGAAATGTCCATGTCCGGATATGGTATTGTGCGGAAAGTTCTTCTGCCCATTCCTGTAAAACCTGACCTTCTTCGGGCAGAGACCCCAGGGCGAGGTGTGCACCTCTGGAGGCGAATTGTGCAGAGAGCGCCTTGCCGATGCCGAATGATGCCCCTGTGATGAGAACCGTTCTGCCTTCAAAGCTGATCTTTCCCATGACCCGCTCTCCCTTCCATAGACGCATCTGCGATTCCAAGACCCTTGATGATATCATTATCCGTGTTGATATACCACCTGGAAATTCTTCCGGAAGCAGAGAGTCTCCTCTGCTGTTTTTGAAAATTACTTTGACTCGGGCCTCATCACTCTATTATACCTGTTCTCCGTACATGAGGGACTCGATGATGGGGATCTACGCAAAACAGGGTGATACTGTGAAGGTCAACTATACGGGGAGAGCCGAGGACGGGAGCGTGTTTGAATCATCCCTCGGGGCAGTGCCCCTGAAGTTCACCATTGGCTCCGGCGAGGTGGTCAAGGGATTCGAGGATGCAATTGTCGGAATGCATCCCGGCGAGAAAAAGACCGTAATGGTACAGCCTGAAGACGGGTTCGGCCTCTACGATGAGGACCTCGTCTTTGAGGTCTCCAGGGATGATCTCCCTGATGATGTGGATCCGACCGTCGGCATGGACTTCGAGATGATCGATGAGGATGGGAACGTGGTTGAAGGGGTGGTGATCGAGATCAGAAACGAGACAGTCGTCATCGATACCAATGCACCGTTGGCGGGAAAGAGGGTTGTCTACGACATAGAAC
>JBNGDS010000054.1:0-21191 GCA_049975365.1 Desulfomonilia bacterium
CTATTTCCTCTGTGGGCATGGTCATGCCGATGAGCCTGATTCTTGGTTCCTCATTCCTGTATAGGTTCTTCCTCAGGTCCTTCCACCTCTCGATATGTTCCATCTCACGGGCAAAGTACTTCAAAACGGCCTCTCCTCTTCTCCATTGGTCGACACCCTGTCCCCCTGCCACACTCCACGGTACGGAACCGCTTTGCCGTCTATGGGAAAGAAGGCTATGCACAGTATTCTGAATCCCATCTGGATCTCGACGTCTGACAGTCCCTGATGTTTCATTCCCACCGTGAGTCTTCCCTGGTAATTCGGTGATATGAATGCCGTCTCAAGGGGAATGCCTGAACGGATGAGCGTTGTTCGTGGCCGTATGTAGGCAAAGATATCCCCGGGAAGGTTGATCTGTTCGATGGTCTGGAAAAGGAGGTAATCACCGGGGACCAGACGGAATACCCCGTCAGGGTTCAGCTCACTGTCCATGAGCATATCAATCTTGGGCGTTATCCTGCTGTCCCTCATCAGTCTTGCGTTCCCCACCGGTTTGTAGATGGCTCCGAGCCTGAGATCCACTGTGGTCCCCTCGATACCATCTGTCTGGTCCTGCCCGAGGTATTCGATGAGCGGTTTTTTCATTGACTGTCCCGTAACATGATCTTCCACGAGCACACCCTCGCGAATCATTGAGAGAATTTTGTCAGCTCCGAGTACCATCTACAGCCTTCTCCTGGAGGTATCACGCTTCAGGAAGTCCACTGCATAGACAACGGTGTTTTCCTGGATGATAAGTTGTTCCACGTGTGTATTGCTGGAGGCAAGAACCTGTTTCCAGAACTTGTCACGTTCAGCTATGGGGGAGTCATAGGAGTGCTCGTAGACAACCCTCTTGATTCCTGACATGACGATGAGTTTCGAGCACGTGATGCACGGCTCCAAAGTACAGTAGATGGTGCCACCCTCCAAAGACACGCCCTTCTTGGCCGCAAGGGCGATAGCATTGGCCTCGGCGTGAGCAGACCTGCACATGTCGTACTTTTCCGCCTCGGGCCACTGAAGGGACCGCCTGAAACACCGGCCTTCATCACAACAATGCGGCTGCCCGGGGAGTGACCCGTTGTACCCTGTTGCAACAACCTGCTTATCTTTGACAACAACCGCTCCTGTAGGCCGGGAAAGGCACGTTGAACGGGATGCAGCGAGTTTGGCCAGCATCATGAAATATTCATCCCACGAAGGTCTCCTGTGAATCATGCACTCACCCATGTGTCTTCGGTTTCTCTGGGGAGGGAACCATTGCTTCCCTGTTAGCGGATTCGATACCACACCTGGCTCATGTGATGCTACACATTATTTGTGCTCCTGGAAAATCTTGTAGCGGTCTTCTCTGACTCAGTCCAGGAATGCATGCACCGTTCATGAATTTCACATGTTACACGGTCATCTTCCATACCTGAGTAAACCACAGATAAGACAAACGTCCAATTCTTTCATGGTGATCTCCGGGCATCTGAATGTTACCTTACCACATACGGGAATAGACAAATCAAACATCATAGGGTAAGTGAACACTAGGTACTCTGTTGTTCTGCATTGCGCGCCCACGAACAGAACGTGATGCTTCCCCGGGGGGAGTTCCATGCTTGATGCCATCATTATCGGTGCAGGCTATGCTGGTATGGGGACAGCTGCTCTTCTTTCCCATGCCGGACTCAAGGTTCTCGTTCTCGAAAGATCCTCCCTGATCGGAGGGAGGGCGAGCTCATTCACCGATGATGACGGGTATACGTGGGAATTTGGTGCCCACTCATTTCGTCTTGCTCAGAAAGGGATTGCGAACGAGCTCTTCGCCCGCCTCGGCCTGGAAATCAAGTTTCTCCCCGAAGCCCATGACTCGAAGATTATCTACAAATCGACATTATGGAACAGACCTGAAGGCCCGTTGGGTTTCCTCAGGACACCAATGCTTTCATTCCGTGCCCGGCTCACACTCATCATGCTCATGCTTCGGATTCAAAAAGCACTGCCGGATGAATGGTATGACATGACACTTTCTGATTTCTATTCACAGTGGTTTTCGAACAAGGAGGTTAAAGATTTTCTCCCCTTCCTCGGAATGACTGTCATGTGTCCGGACCCGGAAAAGGTCAGTGCCGGGGAGGTCATCTCATTTATTCAGAGGGCGCTCTCAGCAGGAATCGGTGTCGGTGATGCATTTGGCGGGACGAAGCAGGTCCTCTCCACGCTGAGATCCCAGGTGGAGAAAACCGGTGAAATCCACGTCAATGAAGAAGTTCTCCGGGTGAGAACAGCCGAGAACAGGGTCATCGGTGTCGAGACAGACAAGGCTTCATATGATTCTGATAGGGTAATTTATGCCGCACCATTGTTCCAGCTCTTCACCACCGTGGATGAACATCTGTTTTCACCAGATTTCGTTCACTACTGCCGTTCAATTGAACACAGTTCGGGTCTTACCTTTGACTTCATAACCGATTATCCCATCTGTGACATCAAGGGGGGTATCCTTGGCGTCGATCTGCCGATCTGGGCACGGTTTCAGTCAAATGCTGATCCAAGTTTTACCCCCCACGGGAAGTTCCTCTCCACGTGGGGGATACTCCTCCCCTGGGGGTTCGATGGAGATCCCGAGGTAGTGGAGAATCGTGAAAAGCAACTCAAACTCACTATTTCCAAGCTGTTTCCCCATTTCATCCCCCACCTGCGAAGGGAGAGAAAGCTCGTCGTACACACCATGAACGGGAATGTGCTCACTCCACGCCAATCAAAACCACACCGTCCATCTGTAAAAAGCGATGCAATTCTGGGTCTTTATTTTGCAGGTGACACAGTCAATGGAGATGGATGTTCAGGTGACATCAGTTTTTCCTCGGCCATGCACGTTGCAGATGCAATCATCGCTGAGCACACGGAAAAGAACAGACGGGGCTCTGCATAACTCTTTCTCTCCCACCAGCCTTGCCTTTCTGAGGATGCTCTGGTAAAGCTGGCTTCACATGCAGGAGATTGCGGCACTTTTCGATATGGACCATACGATCACCTGGGAGAACTCAGGGCTGTCATCTGTGCGGTTTGCGAGAAAACATGGACTGATACCCCTTGGACACCTTATCAAGACTCTTTTCAAGATCACCCTGTATCGCTTCTCTCTCCTGAATATTGAAGCCTGGTACGAGAAGAGCATGGAAATCTTATCCGGTGTGACCCTCGATGAAATGGAGCGCTTTTCTGAGCTCTGGTTCGAGACCATGATCAGGAAGACCATCTATAAGGAGGCCGTCTCCCTGATCAACGATCACCTTTCACGCGGTCATCGGTTGGTCATCATTACCAATTCCCCCTCGTTCTTCGTGCACCCTATGGCACAGGCCCTCAATATCCGGGATATCCTCTGTACGAAAGTCGAGATGCAGGACGGGAGATTGACGGGAAAACTCGTGAAGCCATTGTGTTACGGTGAAGGAAAGGTGTACTATGCCCGCACTTGGGCTCGAGAAAACTGCATCGAACTCGAACAGAGTTATTTCTATACTGATTCTTTCTTTGACATTGACCTTATGCAGGTGGTAGGCCATCCGGTTGCCACGAATCCCGACATGAAACTCAGGAAGGCTGCCCTGGAGAACAACTGGCCGATACTCATGTTCAGGAGAACCGCTGCATTCTGAATACTGCCTCTTGGTGATAGCGCAAAAGGAGGCTGATTCTGCGCGAATCAGCCTCCCCTTTCCAATGAACTCTCAGAAAATGTTTGACAGCCTGAACAGGGTGATGAAGGATTTTGCCGGGATTCTATTCCCGTGGGCACAGAACGTCTTGTACTCTGTTCCACAGAATCTCGACTTGGTGAAATACAATCCCTTGAAACTGTAGATGCTGTTGCCGTATCTGTACAGGAGCCGGATGATCTTCTTCACGATCATGGACTCGCATGTCTTGTCTTCCTCATCAACCACGAGGGGACACAACCCGAGGTGCAGATACTTCACCCCCTCCTTCTTGAAGGTCTCCATGGCATGCACGATGAGCGGGTAGAATATCCCCTGCCTGAACTTGTGGCTGAATCTGGAAATATTAGGAACATAACTGATGATCCTGCCGTCCTGATAGACCGGGTCGAAGAAGATGAACCCCACGAGTTCTCCATTCTGATACGCATAGAATCTCCTGGTCCCTTCCTCATAGTCCATCTCCATCGGTCTGATGAGAAATACGATCTCTCTGCCCCTGACTTTTCTCGTCTTCAGCCACTCCCGGGTGAGCTGCCGATAGCCGTTTCCTTCATCTTTCTCCTCGATGACGACCCCTTTTTTCTTTGCATGATTGATCGAGGTCCTCAGGACCTGCTTTCTTTTTCCTTTCAAGTCCCAGTCTTCAAGATCGACTACAGACTCGACACCGAACTGCGTGCAAAAGTACCCGAATTTTTCATGGAGGAGATCGGCCACCTCTTCGGACACCTGGACAAACTCGATCTTCTTCCCGGTGAGGAGAAACTCCCTGATGAGGGTTTCACGATCCTTTCTGTCACAGACGGGATCGGCCAGAACAGCAAGTATGCCCCATTTCTGTTTGTACGCGATGTACCCGATCCCCGGGATGTCGAAGTAATGCATCCCCGGCTGAAGACCTGAAAAAGACATGCAATGATTGCCATACTTCTTCAGGTACGCGAGGCGTTCATCCACGCTGAACAGATCGATCCCGCTTTTTCTCCCTGCCTTGTACAGACTCATGGACAAGACCTTTGCCCCGCTCAGTTCTGTGATGCTTTTCGGCTTTGTTAGTGTCCGTGCAACGGTACTCATGACACCTCCACGTATCCTGTGATCTATCTGTTTTTCCCGAACCGCTCATGACTGGTCACCCAGTCCAGCGATGACAGCGCCCCGGCAAGGGATATCTCTCCTGCAGCAGCAACAGCGGTGACGATCTCTGCAAATTTCAGGACATTTCCCGGACCGTAACATCCAAGAATCTCAAGACACTCTCTCTGGGTTGGAAGTCCGGTCCCGCCCCCGTGAGTCGCCACGATCAGTGACGGGAACGTAAAAGAACCATAGAGATCTCCCTCTGGGGTGATCTCTGTATAGATCATCCCAGCAGAGGATTCTGAGATGTTTGCCACATCCTGACCTGTTGCCATGAAGATGGCTGCCAACGCGTTGGCGGCATGAAGGCCGTTATTCGAGGCACCAGCCATGAATGCCCCCAGATTCCCCACCCTGCAGAGATGATCCAGGGTCTCGGGGTCAACCCTCATGTGCTGGATCATGACTTCTCTGGGGATGACGATCTCACCGATTACCCTCTTCCCACGGGTATGCAGCATGTTGATAAGAGAAGTTTTCTTGTCGGTTGTGACATTTGCGTCCATGTAAAAGTGCTGGACCGTATTCACCTGGGTGAGGATCCAGTTGCATGCGACAAAGGTTGCCATGCTCACCATGTTCTGTCCTGCCGCATCACCGGTATGGTAATTGAATCGAAGGTAGACGAATTTACTGGCAAGGTATTTTTCCACATCGATCAGTTTGGCAACCCGGGAACTGGATTCTGCCTGCTGCCGTATCTCATCCATGTGTTCGTCAACCCACAGGGCAAAATCTCGTGCCTCACGAGCAGAGGGAAAGACAAAGACAGGTGCGCGCTGCATACTGTCGCCCATCACCGTGGTCGTCACACCGCCGCACATGTTGATAATCTTCATGCCCCTGTTGTACGATGCGACCAGCGTACCCTCGCTGGTGCACAATGGGATGAGAAATTCTCCTTTGGCATACTCGCCGTTTATCTTCAGCGGCCCGGCAAATCCGAGAGGGATCTGAGCAACACCGGTGAAGTTTTCGATGTTCCCCTTCGTCACCTCTGGCTCAAAAGAGTAGTGTTTGATGTGGTGAAGCTTGGCCCCGGTGAAATCCTCAACATACTCCTGTCGCTGACGAACAACCTCAGGGTCATAATTCGCCTCTTTTCTACAGGGTATTTTCTGTCTTTCCTGCCTGGTTTCAATGACAGAATCCTTGGCTTCAAGGTCAAGAACACCGTAGGGATCCGTGACGAACGAGAAGGCAATCTCGTGCTCCCTGTTCTTGCTCAGAGCACCGATCTTTGCATGTATCTCCACATCCTGTCCCATGGGAAAGGGTATTGGGTTCAGGTCATTGAGCTCAACCGCACTCAGCCTCGTGCCGTTGTTCCCGATGAAGACACCGTCAAGAGGGACCTCGATGCCATTGACGGTTATCGTGAAGATACCGGTGAGCATGGCATCCTTCATGGGATTCTTTATACAGAACGCGATTCCCTCATCCACATTCTTGAGGCTTCCTATGGAATAGATTTTCTTGAGGAAAATGGGTGAGATCGCAACCTGGCTTTTGGCGTCTGAAGTCCTGTTGATGGATACGAGCTTCTGTTCTGTGTTCGGATTTCTCATCTGTTCCTTCCTTTCAAGAAATTTGGACCTGAGTGCAGTGACGTGTCCGTAGATATGAAATGCCCATGGGGATAGAGTGTAACACAAAATATGCCAAAAATATGTGTGTGGACTACGAAACAACTACCAGTTAAGTATCAGGTGATAACTGATACTAAGAAAAGATAGTTGAATTATATCTGCATATTATAAAATTACCCGGAGAAGATACTTTCAGCGAACAAGTGAAAATATTTTCCACTATTGTCGGGAAAATGTTTTCACGCTTTCACTGCAGTTCTGGAGTGTCAGGGTTTCCTTCCGAGTATTGACGAGTACCTCTCGTCAAAGAGCACCCTGAATGATCGTATCTCGGCAATTTCAAGTCCGAGCTGCCTCATGTGAGAGGCGTAATCATAGACAGGGTGGAATGCATTCTTTGCCATGATAAAGAACAGAATATCGGCAATGTACCAGTAGACAGATTGGAAGAACCGGGAAAACACACTCCCGCGTGGAAGCGAGAAATCTCCCACTACCACGTTTCCACCTGGTTTTGCCAGTTTTACGAGATGTTCAAGAACCTGCATTTCATGCTCTGGAGAAAATACATTGAGGAAGAAGTTTCCAAATACCATGTCATACTGCTCATCCTCATCGAATTCAAGGATGTCGGCGTGAACCTGTCTGATTGGGTGAATGAATCGCTGCCCCTGTATCTTTCTGTTGAAGATGGACAGCATGGACTCGGAAAGATCTACAACGGTGACATCACCCCCCCTGTGTGCTGCCTCAATTGCATCTATCCCCTGGCCGACACCGGCAAAAAGGATCTTGTCACCAGGGCGAATATGATCATGCATGGCCGTCTTGCAGCGGTCGATCTGGCCAAGACTGAAAAACGTGGCGAGAAAATCATACAACGGACCTATGATCTTGTACCTGTCATTCATACCATTCCTCTCTCGGGCTGAATCAAGAATACTATCGGCCTCTTCGAAGATGAATCATAAAAAATCTTGAAATCAGTCGATGAAGATAGAGAGTCGAGGATGAGGTGTCAAGGGCAAATGTGCTCTCTCATCTTTTCACGCCGGCATGTGACCCAAGACACTCCGCGCGAACGGCTTCACAGCATCGAGACTCATTCAAGCACCACGACTGTTGAAGAAGAATCCATGATCGGAATCGAGGACTGGACACCTGTACACACAGTGATGGTTATATCGGATCGACACGTCTCACACCGTTTCTCCGCGCAATCTTCCTCCAGAAGGCAGGCCTGAGACGACTGCTCCGTGTTGGAATGCCCTGCATTCTTTCAAGCCAGTTTCTCTCCATATCTTCAGTTGCTCTGAGCATGCTGTTGGAAAATACCTGGATCTCCCGGTCTGTGCTGTTCCACTGATATCCGGGGGCAGGAATACAAAACTGATCTTCGAGGCCAAGAATCTCCTCAGCGATATCATCGCGGACATGAGCGTATCTCATAAGCGCATTGATATGGAACACCTCGTGGCGCCACCAGAAGGAATCATCGGAATATCGAGAACCGCCCCTAGTTAGATCGGATGGGCACCGAAGGGGAAGACACAGTTTGAAGGTGCTCAGGCACGGTGCTGACGAGCCGGTCAGAAAAATTCTGAATGTATCCGGGTTCTCCAGGCACACAATCATCGATCCCGTGGTCTGGGATCTCCTGATGAGCGATCCCGCTGCGTGCATGCAGACATCCCTGTTGAAGCCTAAATTCGGTACCCTGCCGTAATGTGTCCTGAGGAGTTCAATTGCGTCGGTCAGACCGAACCGATCTTTATGGCGTGCGATGAAATCCAGCATCGTTTTCCTTCTCGTTCTACTGCCGGAAAAAAATGTCATCACCCGATCTTCAAACCTCTGGATATCACTGCCTTCTGGAAGAGAAGATTCCTCCCAGTCCGTGCCAAGGGTCAGGCAGTTGGAAATGGCTGCATGGGAGCTGAATGACTTCAAGGCATACTCCCTTCCAACCGTCTCGAGCACGAGAATCGTGCTCCTGTCTGCGATGAGGAAGGAATTCATGTAGTTGAACTTCCTGTCACGGTAGCCGCAGGGTCCTGCCTGGCCATACTGCTTCAGGAGTTGTATGATCACCTGTGCTGCCCCCCTGGCGTTTTCAGATCGTTCAAGGGCCAGGCGCAGGAGATCCATTCCGATCAGGCCGGGGTGTTCATCATGTTTCTTCCGTGTGAACAGCGCCTCGTTTCCGATTACCACTCCGTGTTCATTCACTCCCATTTCCCCGCCCCAGATCCAGAAAGGTTTTGAGAGCACAAGTGCGTGTGTGCTTTTGACCTGTGGTATGGCAATATAGGTGCAGGTGAGGACATCACCTTCTTCGTGACTCCTCCTGGGGACCGAAATGATGACATGGGCCTCATCCGGTTCCCGATCAGAATTCTTCCCGAAAATGACCTCCCCGGAATCCCTGTGCGAAGGACGGGCTGCAAAGGTGTCGCACATATCCCCTCCGTAGTCTCATGAAAGGCTGAATCTCAAAAAAGAATATGGGGCGAGTATACCACCATTTTCCTGTGCCGTGAAGAGGTTCCATCAGCTGACGTGTGAATCTCCGCATATCACCCGTGACGCCCTCACACTCCACCTCCGGACTCTCGAAGAACAGATTTTCCTCTTGCCTTTGATTTTTCTGTGTGTTCTCTTATACTATTATCTTGTCCGTATCATTGAGTGAATGAAGGGAGGGTTCTATGGCGAATGGGTATGCTGGGAAATTTCTCTTGGTGAACCTTTCTGATAAAACCTGTACTGATTTCAAAATAGAAGAAGAGATTCTCAAAAAGTATCTTGGCGGAAGCTGCCTTGGTGCAAAAATCTTCCTCGACAGGTACCCCATCGAAGCGGACCCGCTTGGGCCAGAGAGTCCCCTCATGATCATGACTGGGCCCATGGTGGGCAGCGGGTTTCCCGGTACATCGCGGTTCAGTATCTGTGCGAAGTCACCGCAAACGGGAATCTGGGGGGAATCGGCCTGTGGAGGCACATTCGGCCCTGATCTGAAACGAACAGGGTATGACGGGATCATCGTTGAGGGCAGGGCATCATCGCCGGTGTACCTGTCCATCACGAACGAAGGCCCACGAATCCTTGACGCAACAGATCTCTGGGGGAAAGACATCTATGAGGTGACGAATATCCTGAAGGAAAAGGACAAATCCTTCAAGGTGTTGGCCATAGGTCCTGCAGGGGAGAACCTCGTAAAAATATCCGCGATCGGCAATGACAAGGGCCACTTCAGCGGCAGGACCGGCCTCGGCGCCACAATGGGGTCGAAGAATCTCAAGGCAATCATTGTCAGGGGAACACAGAAACTCGGGAAAGCGAACGAAGAGAAGTACAAGGAGGCCCAGAAGCAGGCCATCCAGGAGGTCAAGGATTCCGCTTTGGCAGAAGGCCTCCACATGATGGGTTCCGATGCGAATATGGACCTTGGCATGGTCACAGGTGATGTGCCCGTAAAGAACTGGACCGTTGGGGAAGACTTCCTTCTCTCATCCAGTCTGAGCGGTCCAACCATGCGGGAGAAATATCTCACCAAGGCCCACGCGTGTTCAAACTGTCCGGTTGCCTGTAAACGCGTGGTAAAGGTGGATGAAGGTCCTTTCAAGACAGTAGAGGGCCCCGGGCCAGAATATGAGACCTGTGGCACATTCGGTACCATGCTCATGAACCCCGACCTGTCCGCCGTGATCAAGGCCAATGAACTGTGCAACATGTACGGAATGGACACTATCAGCTGCGGATCCGCCATTGCCATGGCAATGGAACTCTACGAGAAAGGGACGATCACCGCCGGTGATGTGGATGGACTCGACCTCTCCTGGGGCAACATGGGCGCCGTCATGGAGCTCATCAGGAAGATCGCCTACCGGGAAGGCTTCGGGGATGTGCTGGCAGAAGGAAGTCTCAAGGCTGCGCAGAAGATTGGAAAAGATGCTATGGATGCGGTTGTACACGTCAAAGGACTTGAAGCACCCATGCACGACCCGAGGGGATTCCACGGCATGGGGCTTGCCTACATGATGTCAAACAGGGGGGCGTGCCATCTCCAGCACGCGGTGCTCGCGACTGAACAGGGAATGGCTTCGTGGCCGCAGCTTTTCGACATGAAGGACGATTACCAGGGCACCACGAGCGAGGGAAAAGCGGCACTGGTCTACAACTCCGAGAACTACGGCATCCTCTTCAATTCGCTGGCCATCTGCCACTACCTGACCTACATCCTCAAGCCGGAAACAATCCTCGATGCATTCAATGCAATCACCGGATGGAACCTCGGGTTTCAGGAGATACTCCAGACAGGGATGAGAGACTGGACCATCAAGAGAGGATTCAACAACCTTCTGGGCATCACCTCCAAGGACGACAAGCTTCCAAAAAGGATCATGACAGCCCTTTCAGAAGGTGGTGCAGCCGGCTCTGTTCCTGATACAGAACTTCTCCTGCGGGAGTACTATGCACTGCGTGGTCTCGACGAGAGGGGCTACCCAAGAGAGGAAATGCTCACGGAACTGGGCCTGGATGAACTCAGGGCCAGACTGTACAGCTAACGCAACACATAAAAAACTCATGGTGAAAGGAGGTATTTTTCATGCCGAAACTCAAGGCAATGACACAGGAATGGTTGGATGCGTACAAGGCTGCAATTGAAGCGGATCCTGAGTACAAGCAGATCGCAAAGGACTGGGAGGGAAGCGTTGCTCTGGTCTGCAATGCAGACCCCTCAAAGGGTGTTCCTGACACCATCTACATCTTCATGGACTACTGGCATGGAGATGTGGGCGATTTTCTCGTCTGCGACAAGGAAAAGGCCGAGAGCGCCAAATTCGTCATGACCGGGGATTATGCCCGCTGGAAGCAGGTTGCCCTCAAGGAGCTCGATGCAACAAAGGCGCTGCTCCAGGGCAAGCTGAAGATGAAGGGCGACCTTCCCTACGTGGTGAGAAACATCAAGACCGTCAACAAGGTCATCGACATCCTGGGGAATGTCGACACCCTCTGGCCGGACGAAGCATAGCATTTCCAGTCGGGATCGAATTCCTGAAGGAAGATCCCGCCTGAACACATTCGCTAGCTCCTGCACGCAAGCATTGTCTTCGGTGCAATGACATGCAGGAGGAAAAAGGAGCATGGAATGGGTTACGAATCAGATCTTTCTTTCAACTATTTCGGCCCGACCAAGATCATCTTCGGCGTGGGCTCGTCCAAGGATGTCGAGATCGAGATGTCATCCCTGGGGGGGACAAAGGCACTGATCGTCACTGACGAGGGGATCATCAAGGCGGGTCTCCTCGAGCACATCAAGAGTGCTCTCGGCAGCAAGTGCGTGGGTGTCTACAGCGACATTCCCCAGGACACTGGTGTGGAGGTCGTTGATGCAGGCGCAGAGCTTGCAAGAAAACAGGGGGCAGACATCCTCATCAGCGTGGGCGGAGGAAGTGTCATAGACACTGCAAAGTGCATGTGCATCCTGATCACCGAAGGGGGCAAGCTGAGAGACTACAACGGCATTCAGCTCCTCACACGCCCCCAGACTCCGCACATCGTCATCCCGACGACCGCCGGGACAGGGAGTGAAGTGACCACCGCTGCGGTCATCATGGACAAGGAGATGGGTCAGAAGAGGCTGCTGGTCGAAAACTTCAATACCCCCCGTCTGGCAATCCTGGATCCGAAGATGACGGAGAAGCTTCCAAAGCTTCTGACAGCAGGAACAGGCATGGATGCCATGACCCATGCAGTGGAATCATTGCACAGCATTCAGCATGAACCCATCACAGATGGACTGGCCTTCAATGCCATCAGGTTACTGGCCAGATATCTGCCAACATGTACTGAAAACGGATCAGACCTGGTCGCACGGGGTCAGGTGCAGATTGCTGCCACCTTGGCCGGTTGGGCATTCGGCAATGCACTTGTAGGTATTGTCCATGCCATGGCCCACTCCATCGGCGCAGTAGCTCATGTTCCCCATGGCATCGCGAACGGCATTCTGCTGGCCGACTGCATGGAGTACAATCTCGAGAGCTGTCCGGAAGCATATGCACTGGTTGCTGAGGCCTTCGGGGTCAGGGAAAAGGGAATGGATGACATGGCAGCTGCTGAGGCATCCATTGTCGCAATGAGAGAATTC
Source organism: Desulfomonilia bacterium (assembly GCA_049975365.1). GTDB lineage: Bacteria > Desulfobacterota > Desulfomonilia > UBA1062 > UBA1062 > DSBG01. The sequence continues at coordinate 12,621 of JBNGDS010000054.1, forward strand.
ACGAAAAGAATCGGTCATCCCCAGAAGCTCTCGGAGGTCGGGGTCAAGGAATCGGACCTGGAGAAGGCTGCCGACCTGAGCCTCGGCGATGGCTCGATTGTAAACAACCCGAGGTTTGTGCTGGATGCATCCGAGGTGTTGGATCTCTTTAAAAAGGCATTCTAACAACACACCGGCAGGGGAGATCTCACTCCCCTGCCGGGAAGTGATAGACTGATGTGCATTCTTTCACAGGAGGACAACCATGGCAGCTGACATTATCGACAACCAAGCCGGCGAAGTCCCGTTCTCATTCGTCATCGAGGAGCTCCTCGCGTCAAACCTCGAGCAGAATCCTCACAAGATGAGAACGTTTCAGAAAATATTCGGCGTGGTAGCAATCGATCTCCCTGATATCGAGGCACGCGTAACCCTCATTTTCTCAGGTGGAAAGATGAAAATCGTGCCGGGAATCGTGGGAAAACCCGACCTGATCATACGGACCGACTCGGACAAGGTGATCGGCCTGAACTCCATCTCCATCAAGTTCGGTCTGCCATACTACTTTGATGAAGCAGGCCTCACTGTTCTCAAACAGCTGGCCAGCGGTGAGCTGAAGATTCAGGGCATGCTGTTCCATCCCATAATCCTGACACGGCTGACTAAAATCATGTCGGTGATGTAACATCACAGGCGAGCCCCTGAAGCCTGGTCAGAGGTTCTCTCGGGAGGATAGTGCCTCCCCAGTTCATGCAGGCAGGCGAACGATGATTCCATCCCGATCAAGGAGAGAAGCCCAGGCCTTTGCCATTTCCCGGTACCCAAGGGTATTGAGATGCAGCCTGTCCTTGAGCCACACCCTGTCGTTATCCTCGAAGAGGGCATGAAAATCCGGGCCCCTGCGAACCAGTGCGGGATAGGAATTCAAGAGTTCTTCTATCCTCTCGTTGATCATCGCTGTATACCGTTCAAGTTTTTCCTGAGCTGTGCGGCGTGAAAACACGAGCCTGTCGAAACCCAGAAACTGCAGTCCACCCGGATACCTGTTCGGTGGTATCTTCGCAAGATAGGATACGATTCCGCGTTCGGAGAGCTTGATCAGTGTCGAGATGATGTTCTCCCGTGAGATGATGAACTCGGTATCTTCGTATCCCACCACCCCTCCCATGAGACGTGAAATCCTGTCGGGGGCCACGGAATAGTTCACATCGTTCGTTCCAATCATCATGAGGCAGATTCTGATGTTGCCATGGAATTCCAGGATCTCATCGAGGGGGTACCCGTTCAGGGGAAAGTCCCGTACCCCCTTCTTCTGCCAGGATCTTCCCTGGGTCCAGTCCAGCGTTGTGGATCCGCTCCTTCCCACGTTCAGCACAAGATCCCCACCTCCGGAAGGAATGAGTATTTCGCCGAGCATGTATGGATATGAGGTTTTCAGGAGCAGCCGTGGATCAAGACTCTCGAACGGGGCGTGTTCTGTGATTGAAGGCTGGGATCCTGCTGTGAGTGAATCCCCGACAGCGATGATCTGGCCTTTCCCGTCAATTGCGATCCTGCCATCCATAGGCACTAGAGCACCTTGTCGAGAAATGCCTTCACACGGGGATTGTCCATCTGGCTCGAGAAGACTTCCTGGGGGGAACCCTCGAAGATGAATCTCCCATTGTCCATGAAGATGACCCTGTCTGCCATCTCTCGGGCAAATCCCATCTGGTGGGTGACAATCACCATGGTCATCCCCTCCTGTGCCAGGCCCTTGATCGCATTGAACACCTCTCCCACCAGTTCGGGATCAAGGGCAGAGGTCGGCTCGTCGAAGAGCATGAGTCGCGGACGCATTGCCAGAGCCCTGGCGATTGCAACTCGCTGCTTCTGGCCACCGGAGAGAAATGCCGGGTACACGTCTTTTTTGTCCAGGAGCCCGACCTTGCCCAGCAGGTCCATGGCGATTTCTCTGGCTGTCTCCCGTGGCTCTCTCTTCACCGTGATCGGCCCCTCCATGACGTTCTGTAGTGCAGTCATGTGGGGGAACAGGTGGAAATGCTGGAACACCATCCCGATTTCGCTCCTGAGTTTGCAGATCACATCGGGTTTTTCCATGACAAGCCTGCCCTTCCTGTCCCTGTGGTATCCTGTCTCCTGCCCGTCGATGAGAATCTTTCCGTCATCGATCTTTTCCAGGAAATTGACCATGCGCAGGAGCGTGGTCTTGCCAGATCCGGAAGGACCGATGATCACCGTCCGATCCCCTTTGTTGATGCTGAGGTCCACCTGGTCAACCGCGACCAGATCTCCATACTGTTTGACCACGCCAATCAGATCAATCATCGGTTTTCATACACTCCGAGACGGTCTTCGAGCTTCCTGAAGGATACCGTGAAAATACTCGTCAGGACAAGGTAGATGATTGCTGCCTGTACCAGGATGAAGATGTTGAACGTTGCATTGAATATCTGGTCGGCAGCCCGCATGAGTTCAACCATGGCGATCGTCGACACGAGGGCCGTGTCCTTGATCAGTGCTATGAACTCATTGCCAACCGGGGGCACGAGCCGTTTATACGTCTGCGGCACGATGATCCTTCTCATGGCCTGCCAGTATGTCATGCCGATGGCCTTTGCCGCCTCCATCTGCCCGGCATCAATACTCTCAATCGCCCCCCGTATAATCTCAGCAAGGTATGCCGAATAGTTCAGTCCCAGGCCCAGAACCGCGGCAGTGAAGGGATCCAGGGTTATCCCCAATGGAGGCAGACCATAGTAGATGAAGAACAGCTGCAGAAGGAGTGGTGTTCCCCTGAAGATCCAGATATAGAACCAGAAGATCGAGGAAAGAAACTTCAGGCGGCTTATCCTTCCCAGGGCGATGAAAAGACCAGCGGTCGGTGAAATGAGCATCGTGATGAGGACAAGCAGCATAGTCATTCCCGATGCCTTGATCAGGGTCGGCAGGTAGGTTTTCATATCCTTGAGAAACCTGATCCACTTCGGAGTCTGGGCCGCCTCCACCTGCCTCAGGAGATTTTTTGCCTCGAGATTGTTGGGGAAAACCCCCAGGATCTCGTGGCACATCCGGGTACTCTGTTCATACTCCCCCCGGCTGAAGAAGATCTTTGCAGCTTCCATCCTGGACCGCACGAAGACACCGCCATCTTCTCCAGGCTGTGGTGGAGGAACCTGCTGGTAGAACTCAAGGGCTTTGTCGAGATCCCCTTCCTGAAGAAAGCGGGTTGCCGTGGCCAGGAGATCGTGTCCCCGGGTCTGAGCGTTCAGGTGGTGTGGCGAAAAAAGGGCCAGAATGAGAAGGCTCAGCGTGCAGACCAGCACGCTGAGCCTGAATCCGGCTATTTCCAGGTGGTGATATCGTCCCCGAACCATTTGATGGATATCTTCTTCATGGTGCCGTCGGCGAACATTTCATCCAGGGTTTTCTGGATCATGTCTTTCAGCGCAACATCTTCTTTGCGGATGCCGATACCGATGGGTTCTGACGTGAGTGCCTCCGGAAGGACAGCATATTCGCCTGGACGGGTGGAGAGATAGTAGCGGCCAACCAGTTCATCCACTGCCAGCGCATCGATCCTGCCGATCTTGAGATCCATGAACGCCGAGGTGTTGTTGTCGTACTTCTTGATTTCCTTGAAGTCTATGTTGAGCTTGTCCAGAGCCTCCTCGGAAGTGGATCCGAGCTGGACCCCCACCACCGTGTCTGCGGTGACATCCTTCAGACTCGTTATTTTCTTGTTGTCGCCCTTGACTACCATGACCTGCTTTTCCATGATGTAGGGCTTGGTGAATGCGATCTCCTTTTCCCGATCAGGAGTGATGGACATGCCGGACCAGATGATATCGAATTTCTTGGTCTTCAGCGACATCACAACCCCTTTCCACGCAGTGGGAATGTGCTCGATCTCAATGCCGAGCCTTTTGCCGAGTTCCCGGGACGCATCGATATCGAAACCCACAAGTTCATTCTTCTCATTGCGGAACTCCATGGGCGGGAACGCGTCATCGATCCCGATCACGAGTTTGCCGGCCTGCTTGATCCTGTCCCAGGAATCATCCGCTGAGGCAGGCAGAGAAAAGACTGCTGCAAGAACAACCATCACTCCCAAACATAGTAATACGTTTCTCTTCATACAGAGTAACCCCCTCGTAGAGTTTTGTAAGCAATGTTATTTAATCGAAAAACCCGGCAAACACAAGGAACAAACATCGGCTCTCTCCTCACACCGGAAAAGAGCACTGTTGACGCCAGGTTTGAGAATCCCTCGATCACTTTGGAGGATTCATTTCCATCGCCAAGCGCTGCATGTGAGTGCGGGCATGTCTGTGAATGTATTGCATTCCATCGGTAGGGATGAAGCATGGTGAATACAGAGGCACCGGTTTATTCATTTTCGTTATTTGAAATATTCCAATAATGTTTAGTATAGTCAGCTCAAAGGTTCACCGGGGAATCTCCGGGAACGAATCCAAGGTATGGTTCAGGGGAGGCGAGGATATGCAGGGTAAGAATGTTCTGGCGACGATGGTTGGAATTATTGGAGTGGGTGCGATCATTGGGATATTGGCGCCGCTCCTGCAATACTGGGGAAATCCGGCTAACATGGGCATCTGTGTCGCGTGTTTCGATCGGGACATCGCCGGGGCCTTGGGACTTCACCGGGCGGATGTGGTGCAGTACATGCGTCCGGAGATCATCGGGTTCGTGCTCGGATCCCTCATTGCCGCCGTGATATTCAGAGAATACCGTCCGAGAGCCGGCTCTGCACCCATTGTCAGGTTCATCCTCGGTGTTGTTGCCATGATCGGCGCCCTCGTGTTCCTCGGATGTCCCTGGAGGGCGTTGCTCAGACTTGCCGGTGGTGATCTCAATGCCATCCTCGGGCTCCTGGGCCTTGCCTTCGGCATCTGGATCGGGACGCTGTTTCTCAAGCAAGGGTTCAATCTCGGTCGATCCGAAAAGACCTACCCTTCGGTGGGATTGATCCTTCCGCTGGTCATGCTGGGATTTCTCGTTCTCATGTTCATCTTTCCACAGGTCGAAGGAGAACCCAAGAGCGGGGTCCTCTTCTACAGCATCAAAGGCCCCGGTTCCCAGCATGCCCCGCTCTTTTTCTCCCTGGGTGTCGGGCTGGCAGTCGGGATCCTCGCACAGCGCAGCAGGTTCTGCACCATGGGGGCAATCCGTGATCTCCTGCTCTTCAGGCAGACCCACCTCTTCTCAGGCTTTGTGGCTCTGGCGGTCGTCGCCTTTTTCACAAATCTCGTTCTCGGCCAGTTTAACCTCGGGTTTGCGAATCAGCCCGTGGCGCACACCATGCATGTGTGGAATTTCCTTGGTATGTCCCTGGCAGGCCTCGCCTTTGCTCTGGGAGGTGGATGCCCAGGAAGACAGCTCTTCCTCTCCGGTGAAGGCGACGGCGATGCAGCCGTGTTCGTCATCGGCATGATCGTGGGTGCCGGTATCGCTCATAATTTCGGTCTGGCAAGTTCACCCGGCGGTATCGGACCGCACGGCATTGCCGCCGTGTTAGTCGGCTTCGCAGTGTGCCTGTTCATCGGCTTTACCATGAGAAAAAAGATTGCATAAGGAGGACCTATCCATGGCAGCAACAGTTGATGCACGCGGGTTGTCATGCCCGCAGCCCGTAATACTTACCATGAACAAAATTAAGGAACTGGGAACAGGCCAGATCGAGGTGCTCGTCGACACCGACACATCCAAGGAGAACGTCTCCCGCGCGGCTAAGAGCAAGGGTTGGAATGTCAAGGACATTCAGCCCGATGGCACTGGATACAGAGTCACACTTTTAAAAGACTGACGATGTCGCTGTCGAGTTTTTTCACCTTTCGCAGATCAAAAGAAGATGGTTCCAATGCCGCGGATTCAGGAATCCTCATCTTCGACTCTACAAGCGAGGTCATCAGCGCAGAGAAAGTTCTCAAAAAAAATGGGTGGCCGGTCAGGGTCATGGGCCCGCCACCCGAGGTAAGGACTGGGTGCGATCTCGTCATTGAGTTCCCGCTTATGCAGAAAACCGAGATCCTTCGGATACTAGACTGTGCTGGTGTTGCCCCAATAGAGGTGGTTCCGGTAAGCTCTCCTCTTCTCAAACCTGTAGATCTCTTCAATGTCAAGGACTTTGGAACACATCTCATGGTGCGTGCAGCGAACATGAAGATCACCATCGATAAACACACCCTTGTCATTGTCAACATATCGGGTGGTGGTTGTCCTGACGTTCCCTACCTCGCTTACGAGATGACCGGCAAGGACCTGCATCAGGCGCCCTGTCCAAAAGACATCGGCCATACCCTGTGCGCATACGCACTTCAGCTTGCCTATGAGGATATCAAGAGAAGATGCTCGCCATAATCGGAACAGTCCCTCAGCGGGATTTCCCCATAACGCACGGCCACCTTTTCCTTGACGGTCACCAGATCAGAATCAACGATGCAGCCATTGATGTCAATCGAGGGACAGCAGCTCTCATGGCCGCAGCCGTTACCACGACAGAAAAACTCCACACGGCAACCCCGTATGGGTTCCTCGTAGGGGATATTGGCCACGGCAGAGGCAGTAGAAATCTCTACAAGTATTTGACAGAACACATTCACGAATTCGATCTCGACACCGTTGCTTTTCACTATCTCCAGCCCATCGCACACTGGCACGACAAGGTCCTCAATGCAATCGAGGCTCTCCGAACCAAGCCGGTCCTTATTGCTGATGCTGGGTTCATGTATGCCGCCAAGATGAGCGGATCTGCAAGAAGCTATGATCTCTTTACCCCTGATCTTGGAGAACTGGCATTCCTTGCAGACGAATCATCCCCACACCCTTTCTACACGCGCGGGTTTATCCTCCACGATGAACAGAAAACCCCCGAACTCATTGAACGGTCATATGCCCACAGCAATGCAGCACGTAATCTCCTCGTAAAAGGACAACAAGACTACATTGTGCATGAGGGCACAATCATGGCAACGGTGAATGATCCATCGGTGGATGCCCTCGAAGCCATTGGGGGTACGGGAGATACCGTCACCGGTATTGTCAGCGTCTTGACAGCAGCAGGATACGAGATTACCAAGGCCTCTGAACTAGCCGCAAGGGCGAACAGGCTTGCAGGCTCGTATGCCAATCCATTGCCGTCAACGAGCGTCTATGAAATCATTGTGTATATATCCCAAGCACTCGATGTTGTTCTGAATGGAAACGATCGTGATCTGCGAACGGGAACGTCACGTGCATGATCCTGTTATCAGCAAAGACATGACCGTCCTCGATGTGGTGACCGCATACAAGGGTACGGAAAAAGTATTCGGCAACTATGATGTGAAAGCTGGAGAATGCATCTGCTGCAACAGCCTCTTCGAAACCATTGAATCCATTTCAGTGAAATATGGTCTGGACATTGATATCCTCATCGAAGACCTGAGGGAAGCAGTACGCACAAAGAACGCATAAAAGCACGTCTCTGTATGTATGCTTACCGCGTGTGCAACGAATCGATGAAGACCCTGGAAAGATCACGCCATGATTTCCTGATCCGGACAAAGCCCAGAAAGTGAATTTATAGATCTCATCCGGTAACGACGATCCTGCCTGCAGGACCTTCGGTGATCTCTCCAATGATGGCCGCATCTGGAACACCTTCCCGGTGCATGATGTCGATCAGTTCTTCCGCTTCTTGAGGGGGAAGACAGAGAAACAGCCCGCCTGAGGTCTGAGGATCGAAGAAGATCTTCATGAGGTCGTCACTGACGGTATCGTCCCTGTCAACCATGTGCGTCCTGAACTGTTCGTTCCGGTACGCCCCTGCAGGGATCAGGCCCATACCGGCGTATTCCAGCGCTGCATCGAACACGGGGACCTTGGAAGAAAGAATTCTCATGCCGATGGATGCATGCTCTATCATCTCACTTGCATGGCCGAGCATGCCGAACCCTGTGATGTCAGTACAGGCATGCACATTGAATCTCCCCATGAGCTCGGCCGGTTTCCTGTTCAGGGTCTTCATGATACGGATGGCCTCCTGCTCAGCGATCTCATCCGCCATGTCAGCCTTGACAGCGGTGTTGATGATGCCGGTTCCCAGGGGCTTGGTGAGGATGATGCGGTCACCTGGCAGTGCACCGGTGTTCTTGAGCACCCTGTCGGGATGGACAATCCCTGTGACTGACAGTCCATACTTGATCTCGTCATCATCGACGCTGTGACCGCCAACGAGGAGAACCCCTGCCTCCTGCATCTTGTCGAATCCCCCCTTCAGAATGTCTGAGAGGACTGATATATCCATTCCTTTTTCAGGGAAGCAGATGATATTCATGGCAAGAAGAGGCTTTCCTCCCATGGCATACACATCGCTCAAGGCGTTTGCAACGGCAACCTGCCCGAAGTCGTAGGGATCATCTACGATAGGGGTAAAGAAGTCCAGGGTGAGAATCAATGCAGAGGTGTCAGAGAGCCTGTAGACCCCTGCATCGTCGGGATGTTCCATCCCGACGATCAGATTCGGGTCATGCATCACGGGTATGGATCGCAGTGCCTGGTCCAGAACCTCTGGACCGATCTTGCATGCTC
>JBNGDS010000055.1:0-16988 GCA_049975365.1 Desulfomonilia bacterium
CCTGCTCTGCAAAGATGTGCTGCTTGAAGTCGTCTTTCATGAAATTCCAGCGGAGGAGACCATATTCTTCTTGACTTTTATGAATAGCCATTCTATTTCTGAATATCGGTTCATTTTATGAATTCATATTCATCGACCATGACCAGAAAAGAGCGGGAACTTGCTCAACGGAAGGAGGCCATTCTCGATTCAGCCCAGTATATCTTCGAGAGCGAAGGCTACTTCAATGCAACCATGGCCCAGATAGCCGGCAAGGCTGAGTTCGGGGTTGGGACAATCTACCAGTTTTTCCCCAGCAAACAGGCCCTCTTTGCAGAGGTCATAATTCGTGGAATCGAGGATTTCAGCTGGAAATTGAAGAACACGGTTTTATCCAAGAATACCTGGCAAGACAGGATGGTTTCTTTTGTTGAATACCATCTCACATGGATAGAGAACAATCCGGGATTTCATCGCCTGGTCTACGAGATTTTCTATTCCCCCATCCCGGATATCAAGTCCCAGATCCTCGAACGGTTCAAGGATTTCCACCTAGAGACAGTCAAGATCATGCACACGATCTGTACACAAGCACAGGAGCACAATGAATCCCTCGACCCTGAATTTACCTCGCTGATGGTCCTGGGAATGATTCATGCCATTGCCGACAACTGGTTTTTGGGTATCCTGAACAAGACTCCTACGGAATACATTCCGGGTATCTTGCACGGTATTTTAGGAGGATATCACCGTGAAAATCTCTAGAACAATGATCATAGGAATCGTGGCTGTTCTTCTGTGTTCCTCCGGCAACCTGATTGCCTCTGACTATATGAATCTCGAAGACGCAATCAGCGAGGCCATACAGAAGAACCCCACCATCAAGGCGCAGGACCAGGAAGTGTTGAGCAGGGAGTACGATTCCCGGTCACGCCTTTCCCAGATGCTTCCTAAACTCGAGGTGAATTATGGGTACATGAGGCTCAATGAGGAACCCGTGTTCACGAGCCCGGCACAGGAAGAACGCCTTCTTCCCCTGGTGAATTCAGGAGGGGCAGTCGTTGAACCAGACACGTTCGCGTACATCCCGGCCACTCCGGAACAGGATATCCCTATAGGGACCAAGGACAACTACCAGTTCAGTGTGGAGGTGAAGCAGGTGCTCTTCGCTGGAGGAGCACTCTACAATACGTACCGTATTGCAAAAAACGATTTTCTCGCATCTCAGATCGACAGGCAACGTATCATCAGAGATCTCAAACGCAGGGTCATCGAGGCGTACTACGGCGTGATAGAGGTACGCCAGGTTTTCGAGGTTGCCCGGAGTGGATCAGCATCTATCAAGGCTCATCTTGACGTGGCCAATGCCTTCTACAACCAAGGCATGATCCCGAAAAATGATCTCCTCGAGGCACAGGTCCGATACGCTGAGAGCGAACAGAACCTCATCATCGCTGATAATGCTGTAAAACTCTCTGAATCCGGCCTGAACCTTCTCCTTGGGAGAGGTCTTTCCGAGGCAGTAAACATCGATGCGGAAATTCCAATACTCCCCCTGGAGAAATCCCTTGATCAATCCCTCCAGACCGCTCTGGAGACGAGACAGGAGATCAAGACGCTCCTGCTGCAGGTGGAGAACGCCAGCAAGGGAGTAACCGTGGCACGTTCCCTCTATTTCCCCAGCGTAGCCGCAAGTTACACCTATGAACGGATCGGGGAAGACCCGAATGTTGAGGATGACTCCTGGAAAGCGGGTATCGGCCTGAACTGGAACCTCTTCGAAGGAGGGTCACACTACTGGGATGTCTCAAAGGCAAAAGCCATCGAGGCAAAGCTGGGGTATCTTCTTGCAGCACTCAAGGACCAGATCTCTCTCGAGGTGCAGAGTTCCTATCTTTCAGCAAATGAAGCACAGGCTCGTATCGAAGTCGCTGCCAAGGCCATTGTCCAGGCACAGGAAAACCTGAGGATCCAGAAAGACCGGTACAATCTTCAGGTGGCCACTACCACCAATGTACTCGACGCTCAGGCCCTCCTCGATCAGACCCTGAAAAACCATATTGCAGCCCGTGCAGATTATGCCAAGGCACTGGCAGAACTCAACGCTGCAATGGGATCACTGTAGGTGGAAATGTGTTGATCAGGCGTATCCTCTTCACTGGAATCCTCATCGCCGTTTCATGCGGCCTCAGCGCATGCAGGAACGATGCACAACCCTCCTCCCCTGAATCTTCATCTGTAGAATCTCTCAGGCCGGAAGTGATCGTGCACACAGTCAAAGAAGGCCCGATATTCAAAACATATCTGGTGCTGGGCTCCGTTCTCGCAAACGATACTGCCCGGATCACATCCAAGGTATCGGGAAGAATCAAACGAGTGTCCGTGGACGAAGGCGACCGGGTACAGCAGGGTGATCTTCTCCTGCTCATCGATCCTGCGGATTACGAGAGAGAATATGAACACAGCACTGCACTCATGAATCAGGCACGGGTTACTCTGGAACGGGCTCAGCGCGATCTCGCCCGGATGGAAAACCTCTTCACCTCAAATGCTGTCTCTGAGCAGACCTACCAGGATGCTGTAACGGCCCGTGATCTTGCGCAGTACCAGTATGACCAGGCTGCTTCCGCTCAGAAGATGGCCAGGCAAAACCTTGAAGAATGCAGGCTCTCTGCTCCCATAGAAGGGATGATCACGAGCAAGTTCGTCAATGAAGGGGAACTCATCGGTCCACACAGCCCCGCATTCGTCATCATGCAGATGGATCCGGTGAAGGTCGAGGTCGATCTGCCTGAGGAGATCTACAGCTTCATCCAGGTTGGAAATAAGAGCCTTCTCACCGTTGATGCACTCCCGCAGGAGTCGTTCACCGGGACGATCACAAAAGTCTACCCCACCGTTGATACCAACAGCAGGACATTCAAGGCAACCATCACGCTCAACAACCCAGACCTGAAACTCAGGAGTGGCATGAGCGCACGTGCTCGGGTGGTTCAGAAAGCCCGAAAAAACACTCTCCCGGTTCCCAAGGCATCCATCATCCCAGGCGAAGAGGGGCACTACCTGTATCGACTGGAGGGGGATTCGGTGGAGAGAGTCCAGGTTCGACTGGGTATTGAAGGGGATGATGTGTATGAAGTTGTCGCCGGCCTGCGAGAAGGGGATACCGTCGTGATTCGGGGTATCACCGGACTCGTGGATGGCATGAAGGTCAGGAGCAGAGAAGAAACGGTGTCAGCAGAGGAATAGCGCATGTCCATTCCTGAATTCTCCGTCAAGCGACGAATCACCATTACCATGCTCGTCCTCATCATCACCTTGTTCGGGGTGACCTCCTTTTCTGAACTCGGCCTCGATCTGCTCCCAGAACTAGAGTTTCCCTTCGTATCTGTCGTAACCACGTATGAGGGAGTGGGATCCGAAGAGATAGAAACACTCATCACCAAGCCCATTGAGGAATCCGTAAGCACTGTCGAGGGGATCAAGAAGGTGACCTCAGTGACAGTTGAGGGCATCTCCAGCGTGTACTGCGAGTTTCAATGGGGTACCAATCTGGACTTCGCGGCACAGGACGTACGGGAGAAACTCAGTTGGATAACCGACTTCCTGCCAGAGGACGCCGATACCCCTATGGTTCTCAAGTTCGATATCGCTGATATGCCCATCCTCGAGTATGGTGTGATCGGAATGGAGAACACGAAACGTCTGAGGGAATACATTGATGACGTCATGAAGCCCCGGCTCGAGAAACTCGAAGGGATCGCCTCGGTCTTCATCTTCGGTGGGAAGGAGCGGGAAATCCAGGTTCTCGTGGACCCTCAGAAACTCAAGGCGACTGAAACATCCCTTGACCAGGTGATCAGAGGTGTTCAGGCCGGAAACCTCAACGTCTCAGGCGGCCATGTAGAAACCATGAGAAAGGAATACCTCATTAGAACAAAGGGGTACTTCGGAAGCATCGATGAGATCAGGAACACCATCATCTCCATCTCGAAAGACGGCAAACCTGTACGAATAGCGGATGTCGCAGATGTAGAAGACTCCTTCAAGGAAATCCGTGGCCATGAGCGCACCAATCGAAACCCGAGCGTCATCATAGCCATCATGAAACAGTCAGGGGTGAATACCCTTCAGGCAGTCAATCGAGTCAAGGATGAACTGAATGCAATCGAGAAAATCATGCCGAAGGATGTCTCCCTGCACCTGATTCTCGACCAGGGAAGAATGATCAACAGGTCTATCTCCGCAACAGGATCCAACGCACTTGCAGGAGGCATTATAGCCGTCTGCGTGGTGTTCATCTTCCTGAGGTCCCTTCGTCCAACACTTACCATAGCCTTTGCAATACCCCTGTCAATCATCGCAACGTTCATCGGAATGAGGGCACTGGGCTACACCTTCAATATCATGACGCTCGGGGGTATCGCATTGGGAGTAGGTCTGCTTGTGGATAATGCCGTGGTGGTGATCGAGAACACGTTCAGATACCTGGAAGAAGGCGTTCCACGTCACCAGGCCGCCATCTCAGGGGCAACGGAAGTCGGCCTCGCGATTACGGCCAGCACGCTCACCACCGTGGCCGTATTCTTTCCCATGAGCCTCTCCCAGAGCATCGCCGGAAAGCTCGCCAGGCCGTTGTCTCTGACCGTGTGCATCTCCCTTTTGGCTTCACTCTTCGTCGCGACGACAATCATCCCCGCCATTGCCGCAACGATCTTCAAGAAAGAACGTGGGCTCTACCAGAAAATCGAAGAAAGCGGCTGGTCGGGAGTGCTGAAAAGAAGGTATGCATCGCTTCTTGAAAAGGCACTGAACCACCGAGGGAGTATTCTTGCAGGGGCATTTCTTCTGCTGCTCGCCGCACTTGCCCTCACTCCGTCCCTCGGTACAGAATTCATGCCGAAACAGGATATTCCTCTCGCCGTCGTGGATCTTACCCTGCCTGAGGGATCCGTTTTGTCTGAAACAAATCATATTGCGCGCCAGATAGAAGATATCTTCATGTCCCGGGAGGAGGTGATCACGTGCGGCAGTATGGTTGGCATCACAATGGGTTCCAAATACGCTGCTGCCCAGGGGGAGATGAGCCCCGGGGTCAACAAGGCCCGGATCTTTGCCCGGTTCACGGACAAGGAAGACAGGACACAGTCTTCTGATTCGATCATAAACGAGATCCGGCAGCGATTCCCCAGACTCGAAGGGGTCGAATACCGGTTTGAGGATCTTTCTGGATCGCTGTTCGGCACCGGTGGTTCCCCCATTGAGGTGGATATCTACGGATCAGATCTGAACACGCTGGATACCATCAGTTCACAGGCCCTCGCGAAGCTTGCTGGAATCGATGGTCTCAAGGATCTGGACACGTCTCTGAAGAAGAGTAAACCAGAACTCCAGGTCATGGTAGATAGGGAAAAGGCCTCCACTCTGGGCCTGAGCGTGGCACAGATCGGTTCAACAGTGGAGGCAGCCATGCTGGGAACCGTGGTGAGCAGATACCACGATGCCGGGGAAGAGTACGATATTCGGGTGCGATTCCAGGAACCGTTCCGACAAGACCTGTCCGATCTCGAGAATATCACCATCCAGTCACCTCTTGGATTCACCGTCCCCCTGTCCCAGGTGGCATCCCTGGAGCAAACAGTCGGGCCTATCACCATCAAGAGGAAGAATCAGAGCAGGGTCGTGACCCTGATCGGAACGAACTTCGATCGGGATCTCGGGAGCATCAGCTCCGATGTGAAGAAGTCCATGGAAGCTGTTTCCATGCCTGAAGGGTACTTCTACGACATCGGAGGCGTGTACGAGGATATGCAGACATCCTTCAGTGAGCTCAGCAAGGCCTTTATCGTAGCGATTATTCTCGTCTACATGGTCATGGCAGCACAGTTCGAATCACTTACGCAACCCCTCATCGTCATGTTCACGCTTCCCCTTGCGTATGTGGGTGTAATTTTCGGTCTGGCAGCAACAGGGAGATCCCTCTCAGTCCCGTCATTCATGGGACTCATCATACTCATGGGCATTGTCGTGAATAATGCCATCGTCATGATCGATTACATCAACCACCTCAGGAGAGGGGGCATGGAGAAAGCACAGGCAATCATCACTGGTGCGAGTGTACGTTTGCGGCCCATTCTCATCACGTCCATCACCACGATAACCGCCATGCTGCCCATGGCTTTCTCCACGTCCGAGGGGTCTGAGATGCGCTCTCCCATGGCAGTTGCTGTTGCCTCGGGTCTGCTCTTCGCCATGGTACTAACCCTCGTGATCATACCCTCGGCCTATTCCATCATCGACAGCCTTTCTGTGCGTATCAGGAAAAAGGCTGGAGACATCATCATCGGGAACGAATAAGGCTCACTTGATCGAGCGTTGGGATGTGTGTTAACCAGATCGCATGGGAAGGAAAAATATCCTGAGCAGAGAGATTTCGAGGGTTCTGGCACATAGTCCGGTCGAACGGGCCCGTTCGATTATTGACTCCCAGTATACCCGTCAGATTCTGGAGCAGCTTCCTTCCCAGGAGGCATACCTTATCATCAAAGATGCATGGGGCACCGACAGTCAGATACTTCTGCAGTATGTCAATCCTGAAACCATTACACACTTCATCGATCTCGACTGCTGGGACAAAGGCTTTTTCTCCATCGACAGCCTCGCTGACTGGCTATTTGAACTCTATACCTCCTCGTCTGAGGTCCTCCTGAAGACACTGGAAATCCTCGATATTGAGATCATCGTGCTCTTCTTCCAGAGCTACTTCGAGGTCGTTCACGTGGTTCCAACGGACGAGCGAATCCCCGACCTCATTGACGAAGGGTTCGAGAGCCTCGATAACATCTACTATTTTCGGATCATCAAGGATGATGAGCGAGAATATTTCATCAAGGACCTGCTGAGTAGCTTCTTCTCCTATGATCAGTACACGTATTACCAGATCATGGAAGGAGTGATCAATGAACTGAGGTCCTCCATTGAAGAGACGATCTTTGAACGGCGCAGCCTCAGACTCATGGAACAGGGCTTCCCCCCGCCAGAGGAGGCACTCGGAATCTACCAGCACATCAAGCCCTCAGACCTTTCCAGGCAGGGAATTCTCAAGGAAAAGACACCCTACATCAACAAAGACCTGCATCAACTCCCGGTCGTGTATCTTGAATCCATCTCCCAGAGCAGGGGGCTCATACTGAAAACCCTTGAAAAAACATCACGATCCACCCAGGAACGGTTTCTCTATGAGATGATCTATCTGGCGAACAAGGTCATCATGGCAGACTTCCGACCACTGAACGACAGCACCCATATCAAGGCGAGCATGGACAAGGCGAGTTGCATCGCTTCCCTGGGTCTCGAAGTGGCCATGTTGGAACGAGGACGTCCTGCAGACGTGATTCTGGAGACAACCAACGCAGATACATTGTTCAGTCTGGGATACAACATGATAGCTGAACAGCAGCGAAGACTCAGACTGATCCTGGATGCGATCGAGGTATCCATGATACCCGAGAGCTTGAGCACATACGTAGAGGGTCTTCTCCGAAAACGACCTCAGTACAAGGACAGGGAATTTTCCAGTCTGGCGGAACTCGAGCAGGTGAAGGCGAGTATAGACCAGATGGAGGCCATGATCATCCTTATCTCAAATCTCCACTGGGAGGATGAGATCAAGAATCTCACAGGAACCAACGTTGGGTCAGGCATCGATCTGGAAAATGTGCTGCTTACTTCCCTTGCTGTCAATTTCTCAGAACGAGTCCTGCGGTTTCGCCCCTTGAGCATAAACGATCTGATTATTTTCATTCACCACGTATCAATCGTTGATGATCGTGGTCGACGCGTTCTTCGAAGAGACTTCACATCAGATCTCCATGCACTTCTCAGAGCACTCCAATCCGGGTTGGACGAGGAAAGAATATCCGATGTCGTAGATCTCTTGGTTTCCCGATTCGAAGAAGAACTCTCCACGATCGTTGATATCGATCACCTCGATGTCCGATTTATCACCTGCTTTGTCGTGCGACTCACCACCAGCTCCCCTGCAGGGAGTTGAGCAGGGCCATAGGGAAACAGCGCTTGAGGTTGATTTTTCGGTTCTCGATCGTACTATCAGGAGTATACCCAGAGAAAGGTGATGTCATGAAGAATGTGTTGAGTATGCTCTATCGGGTTTTCTTCGCTGCGTGTTTCCTGTTTATCGCCGTCGTGTCATCCTCAATCGCTGCTGAAGGGGTGGGCCATGAAAGACTGGTGAAGGAGAAGTGCAGTGCGTGTCATTCCCTCGGAAGGGTCTGCAAAAAGCTGGAGAAGAAAGACCTCCCGTGGTGGCAGGAGACCGTTGCACGCATGGTCAAACACGGCGCTGACCTGAACCAGGAGGATGTCACGCCGGTTGCAGACTATCTCTCACGCCTGAAGAAAGGGGCGCAGCCCATCTGTGAGTGACGTTCTCCTTCTCGACATCCCCCTGTAATCCTGGAGAACGTCCCCAGCATGTGTTTTTCGTGTTGATGTCACAGGAGAAAAAGCGAGCATCCCGACGCTGGAACGACGACGGAACGCCCTTGACTTTCTCGCCTTCGGACTTATCTTACCTGGTGTACGTTCCCTAGGGGTGAAGTGGTGTTTTCCTGCGCGACCAGAGCATGAATTGAGGCAGATAGCGCCACCACAGATGAAAAAATCCATGCTTCGTCTCGCAGGCATGTTCAGAGACGACACACGGGTCGAAAATGAAAAATCGAAGGAGAGATCGAAGGACCCGGTTACCAGACAAGGTAGGTGCAACCATCGCCTACTCGGATGCACTCACACATCTCACAGGAGGATACGTCTGCAATATCAGCTCGCACGGCATGTTCATGGAGGCCGATACGGTTCTCGACAAGGATTCCTACCTCTCCCTGAAGCTGAATTCGGAAAATCTCATAGGGAAATCCATCTGGGTACAAGGTCTTGTGGTACGCACTGAACCCGGAGGCATGGGAATACGGTTCACCCATGCCAGCGATGACGACCTCTCGGGCCTCCTCACCTATTGAGGAACCGATCGGGTATCAGCCAGGGGTTCTCCTTACTCGAGATACTTCTCCGGCGGTCTTCTTTCCGGGACATAGACACGGGGGATCTTTCCCTCATTCCATTCCTTTGAGACATAGAGATTACAGTAGCAACTCCCGTATTCCTGTATGTCCGGAGCCCTGTACACACATGGGCAGATGATGTCCCTGTCCTTGTCCTTGTCACCGGAGGCAAGCCTGCAGGGACAACTCATGTACCCATAGCGTTTTTTGTTGATGATCAGCCCCTCCAACAGATCGAAAACCCTCTCTCTGTCCTGATTGAAGAAATACCCCTGTGGTTCCTGAGCATTCTTAAGCCTCTCGTAGAGCTTGTGGATTTCATTCATAGATCGAGTGCCTCCCTGATATCATCCTCCCGGTATCCCACAATAATAGTACTCCCATCAATGATGATGGTAGGAAACGTGCACCTTGGATTGAATTGCTTCACTTCCTCAAGAATCCTGGCTCTCTCCAGCATATCCAGAAGATCGACATCGACGTATTCGTACTGAACGTTGTTGTCATTGAGCAGCTTTTTCGTGGCTTTGCAGTGACTGCATGTGCTGAGGGTGTAGAGCTTAACCGGTTTCTGCATAGCGAGTGTCCTCCTCTTTTCCTCTCTTATAATGCCATGGTCGCACGTATTCAACACGTGACCCTGGAAAATCTTCTTTCTAAGATCCTGTCGGGGAATGGCACTAAAGGATGTCCCGGTACTGAGATGAATTCATGCCGAAACAGTACTCTTCATGGGGAGAAATACGACGAGGGGAGGAGTGAGAGGATCAGGGAGAACGAAACCTCTTGAGCCGGGGATGTCATCCCCGGCTCAAGAAACCTGTTATTGAGCTTCTTGTTCGGCTTTTCCTTCTTTCTCGGCCAGCCAGCGGCCCTTGTGCATTTCGCAGTACGCCCGGGTAGCCCACCCGTGGAACATGATCTGGACAGTCCCAGGATTCCCGGCAGTACCAAGGTAGAGATGCACGATGAAGAATGACGCAATGATGAACACACTCATCACGTGGAGCATGTACGCCCATCTGGCGAGGACAACCGGATACGGCAGCGGGTTCCACATGACAAGTCCTGTGATCACGATGACGATGCCGAACACGAAGACGAACCAGAAGAAGAGCTTCTGCCCGGCATTGTACATCCCGCAGGGTGGAAGGTCTTTCGCATCCCAGAGATAGCCGCCTGCCTTGAGGATCCACTTTGCATCATCAGGGACAAACTTCACCTCTTTCCACCACATCGCACTCGCCGCGATCAGAGAAAAAGCAAACACCACTCCTGAGAATATATGCATCCATTTCGTTGCATAGTATCCTCCCAGAACGGTCGGTATGATGGACCAGCTGTGGAACATCAGCCCAAGACCGGTCAACAGGGCAAACAGACAGCTGCCTGCCAGCAGCCAGTGAATGATTCTCTCTTCTGCTGTGGTAACGTATACCATCCCGTCTCTCTTAGACATCTGCCTCACCCCCTTCCTTCTTCTTTTCCTCTACGAGATGCGGGCCTCGCAACATGTAGTGCAGAATCGCGAGCCCTGCAACACCGCCCATTCCAATGAGGGTGAAGGGCTTGAAGAGATTCTTCCACCACAGAATGGTGGTCGGCATCTTCGGATTTGGATTCATGTGCGAGAGATCAGCAGGCTTCACATCTGGTGGAAGGACATAGAGAACGTGCGTCTCGTAGTTGGGGTTGCTTGGATATACCGTGCCCCCGGTCTCCAGGGCACGTGCATGCGCCTTTTCAATCATGGCCTCCTTGGGCCCGAAATCCAGACATCCCGTGTTACATGCAGTCACACATGCAGGTTTCATCCCATTGGTAATCCGGTCATAGCACAGCGTGCACTTCGCGATCTTTTCATCTTCCCTGGAATACCGTGGAATATCGAACGGACAGCCCACGATGCAGGCCTTGCATCCGATGCAGTAGTCAGGGTTGTGCACAACGGCACCATTGTCCATTCGGACCAGAGCTCCGGGAGAAGGACATGCCTTGACACAGGCTGGCCAGTCGCAGTGCATGCAGGCATCGTGGCGCATGATCCATTGAATATCAGATCCATTGCTCAGCTCGTCGAACCTGATCAGTGTCCAGGTGGTGTAGGACAGATCCAAGGGATTCTGCAGCGATCCTGAGAACTGAGTCGTTTCCGCAGGGAGATCATTCCACTGCTTACAGGCAACCTGGCATGCTCTGCATCCAGTGCACTTCGTCAGATCTATGTATTTGACATATTCAGCCATGACTTACCCCCTCTCTCTATTCACATCGACCAGGAACGCCTTGTACTCGGGGATCATGGTGTTCGCGTCTCCGATGAAGGGGGTCAGGTCGTTGGCGATGTCTCCCGTCACACGGCCCTTGTAGCCGAAGTGCCACAGCATTCCTATCTGGTGCAGTTCCTGACCGGCAACTGTAAAAGGCCGAATCCGCTTGGTAACCAGTGCATACGCACGGATACCCTCCTGGTTTCTGATGGAGGTAATTCTGACCGTGTCTCCGTTCCTGATACCCTTGTGTGAGGCCAGTTCCTCGCTCATCTCTACGAACATATTGGGTACCATTTCATTGATCCAGGGCAGCCACCTGGTCATCTGCCCTGCCTGCCAGTGTTCGGTAACCCGGTAGGTGGTGCAGACGATGGGGAATTTCCCGGCATCAGGACTCCCAAATACGCACGCTGCTGCACCATCCACCAGCATCGGATCGCATACCTGCTCCTGGACGGCCTTGTCCCAGCGGTAGATCACTGGAGATTCCTGCTGTGAGGAGAGCAGGTTCCTGACCTGAGACTCTAGTGGTTCGTAGTGCTCAGGGAACGGACCGTCCGCCATTCCCGGACTGAACAGGAGACCATGGCCATCGGGGATCATGATGAACGGATACTTGCTGCCAGGGGGCCATCCACCGTCGGGTACATCTCCCAACCATTTTTTCGACAGGGGGTCCCACCAGATAACCGGCTTGTCCTTTGCCCAGGGCCTTCCGGCAAGATCCACACTCGCACGGTTGTAGATGACCCTGCGGTTCACCGGCCAGCACCATGACCACTCGTGGTAGAATCCGAGGCCTGTGGGATCTGCTGTACTTCGCCGCATCATCCTGTTCTCGGTATCAGTTATGGAGTTGCAGTAGAGCCAGTTCCCGCTGCAGGTAGATCCGTCATCCTGAAGAAATGCGAAACTCGGGACCATCTGCCCTGCCTTGTAGACCTTGCCGTTGATCTCCATGTCTTTCAGGAAAAAGCCGTTGATCTCCTTTGCCACCTCGTGAACCGAGGGATGGTGGGATGCCATGCTCATGCCCATGGGCGCATATTCCCAGGTCAGGTTGAGAATAGGCTCCGGGAATGCCCCTTCTTCCTTCTCATAGAGATGCTTGATCCTGTGAACGAGTTCGGTGACGATCCACAGATCGTCGTGCGCATCTCCCGGCGGTTCGGTAGCCTTGTACCTCCACTGGGCCCATCTTCCAGAATTGGAAACAGACCCTTCTTTCTCCATGGATGCGGCCGCGGGCAGGAGGAACACTTCCGTGTTGATGTATGCAGGATCGACCCCAGCGGCTTTCTGCCAGAAACTCGCTGTTTCCGTCTCCCACAGGTCGACGGCAACGAGCCAGTCGAGCTTGGCAAGTGCCCGCCTGATCAAGCGGGAACTCGGACACCCGACTGCGGGATTCTGCCCCCAGCAGAAAAGCCCCTTGATGTTGCCCCAGGCCATCTGTTCGAAGATGGGGATGGTGGAGTAATTCTTCCCGTTGTCGATCTTGCCCAGGTACGAATACGACTCCTCCAGATCGACGTCTCTCCAGAATGCCTTCAGGAGACTTGCCGAATACTTTGGATAGTTGCTCCACCAGTTCGCACTCATGGGGTCAGTGCTCACCGGTGTGCTCTCTTTGACGTACTGCTCATAGGTCTGCTGGGAAGCAACCGGGGTCTTCAGGTATCCTGGAAGGATGTGGAATAGAGCAGCGTGGTCCGTAGACCCCTGAACGTTGCTTTCACCTCGGAGTGCATTGATACCGCCACCGGCAACACCTATATTGCCCAGCAGAAGCTGAAGGACTGCATAGGCCCGGACATTCTGGGATCCATAGGTGTGCTGGGTCGCTCCCATGGCATACATGATGGTCGCTGACTTCTCGGGAAGGTAGGTGGAAGTGTACAGATCGTATACCTCCTCGTATGCTGTTTGATCGCCACCGGTGATCTCGCACACTTGTTCCAGCGTATAGCGGCTGTAGTGTTTCTTCAGGAGCTGGAATACACAGTTCGGATCAGTGAGCGTGGGGTCCTTTTTCGGGATACCATTCTCGTCTCGCTGATAGGTCCAGGTGGATTTGTCATACTTCCCATCGGTCAGCCCAGAGAACACTCCATCAAGTTCTGCCGGCCCCCTGAAATTCGGGTCCACCAGGAACGCCGCGTTCGTGTAATTGACTACATACTCCTTCTGGATCCTGTCGTTCTTGATGGCAAAGTTGATCATACCTCCGATGAATGCGATATCACTGCCCGATCTCAGCCGGACATACTTGTCTGATGTGGCACAGGTCCGGGTAAATCTCGGATCCACAGTGATAAGTTTCGCTCCTCTCTTGGCTCGGGCTTCATTGACCCACTTGAAGGAGATAGGATGATTCTCGGCTGCATTCGAACCGATGATCATGATGACATCTGCATACTTGATATCGATCCAGTGATTCGTCATTGCCCCACGACCGAATGAATTCGCCAGACCGGCGACAGTGGAGCTGTGTCAGATTCGCGCCTGGTGTTCTATATACACCAGGCCGAGTGATCGCTTGAATTTTACGAGGGGATACACCTCCTCGTTGTCAAGAGCTGCTCCACCGAGCGAGGCGATGTTTTCAACCCTGTTGACAATCTCTCCCTTGCTGTTGGTTTTCACGAATCCAGCATCACGGGTGTCCTTGACATTGCGTGCGATCTTGTCAAGGGCCCATTCCCAGCTTACTTCCTTCCAGGAATCGGCTCCAGGCGCCCGGTACAGTACCTTGTTCAACCGCTTGTCATTGTTTGAGATCTGATACAGTGCGGTCCCCTTCGAGCAGAGGGAACCCTGGTTGACGGGATGATTGGGATCGCCTTCGGTGTTGATGACTTTCCCATTCCTGACGTGGGCAATGATTCCACACCCCACACCGCAGTAACAACAGATCGTGGGAACCTCCTTGGCATACTGTACCTTCAGAGGCTTCGCGAACGCAGGCCTTACACCGAAGCTCGTCCCGATGCCGGCCGCAGCCAGGGTTCCACCTGAGAGTTTCAGGAACCCCCTCCTCGTAATGTTCATATAGCCCCCCCTGTTAATGTATTCGTCTCCTCATTGTATACTATCGATGTCGAAAAGCACAACCCCAAAATGAGCCATGATTCATTGTATATATATGTTTTCATTTACATAATTAAATGCTTCCGTGCTGTTCTCCTTCCCCTGCACATTCTCTGCCTTCACGCGCACCATCTCACCGATTCCCCATGGGCATGTGCACACGGGACTTTTTCACGCCCTTTTCGCATATGGTCTCAAGACCTCGCCCGAATAGAAGCCTTCTCTACGATCAGTACAACCAATATCTATTGACAGTCATTCGTGTTTTATCTCACAATACTATCCACGACCTTGAGGAGGGATCTCATGGAGCAGAATGTCGGGCTGATTGACAGAGTAGCCAGAGGCTTTGCAGCTGTTTTGCTCATTTTCATTCTGGTCAGGAGTTCAAAGGTGGGCCTCATGAGTGCACTGTTGCTTGTAGTGAGCGGTTCGCTTCTCTCGAGCGCAGCGTCAGGATACTGCCCGCTCTATACACAGCTTGGGATCACCACGAACACAGATGCCTAGAAAGGGCTCTCAGGTCAGCGAACAGGACCGATGTGCCGCTTTCTACGGAGCAACAACCTGTTTCAGGTAGCCGTATAGGTAATCGAACCCTGACCACAGGGTGAAGAACAGGGCAATCCAGAGGAAAAATTCTCCTGCTCTGTGAAACTCCACACCAAGGATGGGATAGTGGATCAAGAGCGGGATGATCGCTGCACATTGGAACGCTGTCTTGTATTTCCCGATCCAGTTCGCAGCGATCACTATATGTTTTTCGGTTGCAATGCTTCTGAGCCCTGTCACCGCTATTTCTCTACCGATGATGACAACAGCTATCCATGCAGGCACCCGCCCCATAGGGATGAGCATGATCAGGACGCTGACGATCAGCAGCTTGTCTGCCAGGGGGTCAAGGAGTTTCCCGAGATCACTGACGATGTCGTATTTCCGTGCAAAATACCCGTCAAGAACGTCGGTGATCGTTGCTGCAATGAACAGGATAGCCGCAATAAGAGATGTGATACGTCCATCCCAGAGGAGCAGCACTACGATGACCGGTACGACCCCGATACGTGATATGGTCAATGCGTTCGCCACGTTCATTCAGCGGCATGTCCTCCTCCATTGAATATGGCAAGCACATTGTTAACATACTCTTGTGTTTCTTGGTAGGGAGGAATTCCACCGTATGCATCTACCACAGTGGGACCGGCATTGTATGCAGCCAGGGCCTTCGTGAGATCCCCTCGATATCTCTTCAGCAATCGGGAGATATACCTCGTTCCCCCAGTAATGTTTTCCACAGGATCCCACGGGTCACAGATCCCGAGTTCACGTGCGGTTTCGGGCATAAGTTGCATGAGACCCATGGCTCCCTTGGGTGAAAAGGCTCGTGCATTGAACCCCGATTCCACTTCTATAATGCTCTGTATAAGAGACGGATCCATTCCTTCTTGGGCCGCGATACTCGCCACGATGGTCTCATACGCACCCTTGCTTCGGGATGAGTACCTGTGTTTGGGCTTTTCTCGAGCGTACATCTGCCAGTCAGTACCCGTGGGACAGTTGGTGAATACCAGTGCACCGCTTTCGTCGTGCCTGACGAAGATATCGCCGCGGCAGGGGTCCGAATGGCAGAGGAATACCGCTGCAATGCACATACTTACCCAAACTGCTCTCATACCAACCCCTATCGTCAGATTCATAGAGAATCAAAAGGTCTCTTAGATCATCAAGGACCGAAGCGGACTTTCCGCCGGGAATCTCATTCCTTGTTCGTCTGGCTGCCTTTCGTTGTTTTCTTCCTGGAGAGAAACACCCTCATTCGGGTGCCCTTGTTTACGGAGCTGTTCACCGTGATGAACCCGCCATGTTCCTCGATGATGAGATAGACCTTTGAAAGACCGAGTCCGGCACCCCTTACCTTGGAGGTGTAAAAGGGGTTAAAGATGTCCTTGATTTGATCGTGGGGAATTCCCCTCCCGGTGTCGATAACATCCACGATGAGATAGTGGGGATGGAGACCGACATTTACCACCAGGAGCCCTTTTCCGTCCATGGATTCGCAGGCATTCAGGAACAGATGCCAGAACGCCTCCACCAGGTAATCGTGATCGGCGACAATCTCCTCAATATCATCCGGCATATTCACCTCGTAGGAGATTCCGCTGAATTTCCCTGTTCCGAAGGTTTTGATAAGGGCATCGTCAATGACGTCCTCAATGTTCGTCGGTGCGAAATTCGGTCTGTGGATCTTGGTGTAGTTTACGTACTCCTCGATATCCATAATCATGGATTCGAGGCGCTTTACGTCTTCGATGATATAATCCACATATATTCTCTGCGCAGAGTCAGGATCTACTGATTTGCTGAGTCTTCGGGAAAATCCCCCAAGTGAGGTGAGCGAGTTCCTGATCTCGTGGGCGACGCCTTCGACCACCTTGCCAAGGGAGGCGAGCTTTTCCACATTGATGACCTGCCTCCTCATCATCTCGATGTCCGTGAGGTCACGTACCACGAGCACGATGCCACCCGCATACCTCTTGCTCTTCAGGTACGATGCACTGAGCAGGCC
>JBNGDS010000055.1:16998-20933 GCA_049975365.1 Desulfomonilia bacterium
CGGAAAATATTGTCCCGTCGATCTTCCGGAATGTGTATTCATTCTGGAAGTGATCCTTCCCGCTAGAATAGGCATTCTGAATATCAGTAAAGATATCTACTCCTGGATCAGGGATGAGAACATCCACTGGTTTGTTCCTCATGTCTTCCAATGACCCCCACAGACGCATCGCCATGCTGTTCATGAACTGGATAGTTCCCTTGCTGTCAATGGCGACCACGGCCTCTCCCATGGTGTCTGTAATCGTTATCAGCGCATTCTTGTACGCTTCACTGCGTATTTTCTGCCAGGACGTCTCACGACGTGCTTCCAGATCCTTCAGGAGTCTGTTCGCCGCATGGACCGCTGAAAAGGGATCGTACGGTTTTGTCAAGTAATCCGATGCCCCTGACTGGAGTGCCCTGATCGCGTTGGCTTCCATCCCCTGTCCCGTGACAAACACAAGAGCGACATCAGAGCTCATATCCCGCATCCGGACGATGACATCGAGACTGTTTTTCACGGGTATGAGTGAATCAACAAAGACAATTTCCGGGGAGTGCTCTTCGAACAATCGAAGCGCCTCCTCACCGGTGAGGGCCTGAAAGACCTTAAAGCCATGCTCCCGAAAGGCATCTCGTACACGATCATTCACCTCCCGGTTGTCATCGGCGATAAGAACTGTGCTGTGTTTCCGGTCTACATCATCCATGGTGAAACTTCCATATTCCCACTATGTCGTCATTGCTGAGCGTATTCTTGACCTCAGTGATGGGTCTACCAGATGGAAGTATCAGCAATGGCTCAATCTCTGAGAGCGGATCGATCACAAAGGATCTCTGTTCCATCCGCGGGTGAGGTATCGTGAGCCGTCCATTCTGTAAAGATATACCATCGATCATGAGAATATCAATATCCATGGTTCGCGGCGCATTGGAATACGGCCTCTCTCTTTCGAGAGCATCTTCTACCATCTGGCAGGTATCCAGGAGGGCATAGGGATCTTTCTCAACATGGACCTTGATGACCATGTTCAAATAATTTTCCTGGGGATGCTTCACCTCTACGGCTCGTGTTTCATAGACACTCGAGAGCCTGAGAATCATGACACCGTTCCTGGAGAGATGTTCAAGCGCCGTTCTGAGGTGCACCATCTTCTCCCCGACATTTGATCCAAGTGATAGAAAGGCTCTGCTCATACCACCGTGTTTCTCAGGACGCCAAGTCCTTCAATCTCGATGGAAATCTCATCCCCTCTCTGCATTGGCCCGATCCCGGAAGGCGTGCCTGTTGCGATTATATCTCCTGCATGGAGTGTCATGATCGTGGAAATGAATTCCACGAGGTCAAACACGTCGAATATGAGGTTGCCCGTCGTGGAGGACTGACGGAGTTCACCGTTCAAGCGCGATGAGATGGCCAGACCATGCGGATCATCGATATCGGTAACAATCCATGGCCCCACCGGGGCAAAGGTATCGAACGACTTGGCCCGTGTCCACTGGCCATCGGAGACCTGAAGGTCACGTGCGGTCACGTCGTTGAAGCAGGTATACCCGAGGATGTACTCCTGTGCATCTGCTCTGTTCACGAACCTGCAGGTCTTTCCAATCACGACAGCGAGCTCGGCCTCGTAGTCGACCCTGCTTGAACTGTCTGGATAGATGATCTCGTCATCAGGGCCGATTACACTCGTCGATGGTTTGATGAACAGGATGGGTTCCTTGGGCAGATCGAGGGAGAGTTCCTTGGCATGATCCCGGTAGTTGAGGCCCACTGCAACAATCTTGGACGGCATGACCGGGGAGAGGATCCTGCTGATCTCCACCTCCCGCGAAGCCTGACCAGTATCAGGATCCCAGACGGAAAAAGACGTCTCGTCTTCAGTGGCGAACCAGCCTGTGTCCCCGTTAGCGAATCTCGCCCTACCTACCTTCATACTTCAGCCCCAGTACATCATGCATGCTGTAAAGACCTGGCTGTTTGCCAGAAATCCATCGTGCCGCCCTGAGGGCCCCTTGGACGAAATTCTGCCGGGTATGCGCCCGATGGGTAATCTCTATACGTTCATTGTTCCCGGCAAACATGACCATGTGATCACCAACAATATCCCCGGCCCGAAGAGTCTGGATTCCTATCTCTCCGGTGGGACGTTGACCAATGAACCCATGGCGTTCATATCGTGCATGTTCGTCCAGATGAATGCCACGGCCCCGTGCGATGGCCTGAGCAAGTCCGATGGCGGTCCCTGAAGGAGCATCCTTTTTCATCCTATGGTGCGCCTCAACGATCTCAGCATCGTACGCATCCCCCAGAAGACCTGAGAGCTCCTCGACAACCCTGAACATCACGTTCACGCCGATGCTCATGTTTGGGGCAAGAACGATAGGTACCACCGAGGCACACTGAGAAATGTTTTCGATCTCTTCTTCGGTAAAGCCGGTTGTTCCGGTAACCAGTGCCTTCTTCCGTTTCTGTGCATAAGATGCCGTCGCAAGCGTAACCTGAGGAAATGTGAAATCAATAATAACCTCGCTGTCCACAAAGGCCTCTTCTCTGTCCGAGGTAATCAGGACACCCTGCTCCTGGGTACCGGCGCTTACACCGATATCCTGGCCGATGGCAGAGTGTCCAAGCATCTCAAGACCACCCGTCAAGGTCATATCATCCGCTTCGAGTACTCCCCGTGCAATGAGAGAGCCCATACGCCCTGCTATTCCGACAATACCGACGCGAATCATGGGTACCTCCCGTGTGATGCCCGATGCAAGCTAGGGAATACAACCGTAGCTCTTCAGGACACCGGCAAGTCTGTTCCTGTTTGCCTCGGCCATGGTACACAGAGGAAGCTTGAACTCTTCCTTGATTTTTCCCATCATGGCCAGGGCAGTTTTTACCGGGATCGGATTTGTTTCATAGAACATGGCCTGATTGATCTCGAGCAGTTCGTAATGAATCTTCACGGCAGAGGAAACATCTCCGGAAAGCCACGCATCGATCATGGATGACACCTTTTCCGGCATGACATTCGCGGTCACGGAGATGGCCCCGGTTCCCCCTACACAGAGAATGGGGAGGTTCAGTGCATCCTCACCGGACAGGAGACAGAACTCATCCCGGGTATCCCTGGCGATCTGGGTGCACTTTACCAGATCTCCGCTCGCCTCTTTTATCCCCACGATGATATCGATCTTGGAAAGGGCGATGACCGTTTCAACACCCATGTTGACCCCGGTCCTCCCGGGAACGTTGTAGAGGATCTGGGGGATATCGCATGCGGCTGCAACTGCGGCATAGTGGTCATAGAGCCCCTTCGGGGTTGGTTTGTTATAGTACGGGGTGATCAGGAGAGCTGCATCTGCACCGGCACTCTTTGCATGCCTGGTGAGGCGGATTGCCTCATCTGTGGAATTCGAACCGGTTCCGGCAATGACCGGCACCCTGCCGCCCACCTCATCCACGGTAATATCAATAACCCTCTCGTGCTCCGTGTGTGAAAGGGTGGCAGACTCTCCCGTGGTCCCGCAGGGCACGATGCCCTTAACGCCGGATGCGACCTGAAAATTTATCAGGGCCCTGAAGGCCTCCTCGTCAATGTTGCCATCTCGAAACGGTGTGACTATCGC
Source organism: Desulfomonilia bacterium (assembly GCA_049975365.1). Classification (GTDB taxonomy): domain Bacteria; phylum Desulfobacterota; class Desulfomonilia; order UBA1062; family UBA1062; genus DSBG01. The sequence continues at coordinate 20,604 of JBNGDS010000055.1, forward strand.
TACGATTGCTCCTGAAAACATCTCCTCGTCCTCCCTGTTAGCGTAGTGAATCCGGAATCATCTCTCCGGAGATGAGGTCCTCGTAGGTCTGCCTCTTTACTATCACAGAATAGCGCCCACCATCCACCATAACCTCGGGAGGCCGTGGTCTGGAATTGTAGTTTGAACTCATGGTAAACCCATAGGCGCCCGCGCTCATCACCGCAATCAGGTCTCCCCGCGAAAGGACTGGGAGTTCCCGGTCCTTTGCGAGAAAATCGCTCGATTCGCAGATGGGGCCCACCACATCTGCCTTCTCCACACCTGAACCCTTCTCCGTCACAGGCCGTA
>JBNGDS010000056.1:0-20842 GCA_049975365.1 Desulfomonilia bacterium
GACGCTGCCGCCCGAGGCGCTCGAGTTCCTGTTCAAGCCGATCCCGAGGTCTCGCGACGAGTACATCGAGTACTTCGTCTCCACATGGGTACTCTTGAGCGGCCCGTACTACCCTATGGACGAGAAGACCTCGAGGAGGCTTGCCGAAGAATCGTTCCGGCGTGGCTTCAGCCCTGCCGGGAGTGCACGTCAGATTGCTGCCATCCTTGCTGCCCGGAACAGGAAGGAAGATCTCAAGAGGCTCAAGGTCCCCGCCCTGGTAATCCATGGTGACGAGGATCCCCTTGTCCCCGTTGAGTGCGGATTGGATACCGCACAAGCGATTCCAGGGGCAAAACTGAAGATCATCAAGGGCATGGGCCATGCATTACCGAAGGCACTCTGGAAAGAGATCATCGGGGCGATTACAGACCATGCGAGGGAATGAAATGGAAGCAGTTCGCCCTCATGCAGGATCTCAGAGGATACCCGAGGGAGATCTTTCTCCGCTTGATTCTCCGGGATATGTGCACTAAGTAACATGGGGAAAATGCACAATTACCTTCAGCACGGCAGGAGTCAAGATGGCAAAGATTAAGAGTACACTGGATCTGGTCATGGAAAGAACGAAGAGCATGCACATGACCGATGAAGAGAAACAAGCACTCAAGGAAAAAGAGTGGACAGACCGGGTGAGAGGCTGGGTCCAGAAGCTTATTGACAGGAAGATGACCCTGTCCGAGATGAAATCAGTCCTGTCGGAAGAGGAGAAGCACTCCGAGGGAGTGAGGGCGATTCTTCAGCGAGAACTCATCGATCATATCGATCCGGATGGGGAGAATGAGCAGGTCATTGATGCGCTCCGGACGACACTCGGTCTGGAGGTGTCCCACTCTCAACAGGTGCTCGATACCTATACTGAGACCATGAGGAAGCAGTCGGATGTTCATCGAGACCGTGTACGAAAGGAACTCGAAAACAGAGGCATTTCAGGGTCTTCGGTTCTTCCGAATCTCTCGAAGAACACGGAGTGGCTCGAGTACCGGAAGCGACTGAAGGAGGATGCCCTCAGGGAAATTGAAGAGTCTATAGGTATCTGAACCAGTAATTTTCCACCGTCGAGAAATTTTCCTGTACTGCCTGTTTGCCTGTAACGATGTTCCCGTGTCCTGTAAGCAGGTACTGAACCGGAAGCTTCTGTATCTTCAGGATGCTCTCCTTGAGTTCAGATGAACTGCCACCGGGGAGATCGGTCCGACCTATACCCTGATCGAACACCACATCTCCGGTAAACAGAACCTCGTGTTCCGGCCAATATAGGCAGATTGAACCCGGTGTGTGTCCCGGCGTGCTGATGACCTGAAACTGGAGGCTCCCGACGGTGAGATCTCCGGGTTTGAGAAAGAAATCTGGCTCTGGAATCTTGTAGAAAGAACCTGCAAGCTCTTTTATGTACTGGAAGTCGATCTCGCTCATGGTGAACTGCGTGGAATTTCTGAATGCAGTGATGGCCTCCATGTGGTCGGGGTGACCGTGGGTGATGACCACGAGGTCAATGTCCTTCAGGTCGATTTTCAGGGTATCGAGCCCACTGACTACATGACCAAACAAGTGCTTGTGGCCGGGATCGATGAGGATCTTCTTCCCATCGTCGATCAGGTATGCATTACAGTTGTTCTGCCGGTAGTCCTGCCAAATAAATCCGTAGAGACCTTCAAGAATCTTTATCAGCATATGTACACCTTTTTCGGTTAAGAATCGTCTGTACTCATGTAGTGAACATCTCGCGGCGGGTCAAGGCGAGTATATGGGTTCATATCTGACTCCGCCGGACCGGACGGGAGAGAACAGGACCGCGGATCAACTCTCCGGCTCACCTTTCAAGCCGATTTCTTCAGCGACTTCACGCATGCCCAGAATGGCATCCTCGATGAGTTCCGTGATGTCAACTCCCAACATTTCAGCGCCTTTTGTAATAACCGATCGGTCGACCCCTGCGGCAAATGCCGGAGATTTCCACTTCTTCTTCACGGATTTCGCTGTGAGATCCAGCACGCTCTTGGAAGGCCTCACCAAAGCGCTGGCAGCAACCAGGCCGGTGAGCTCATCGATGGCGTACAAGGTCTTCTCGAGTTCCGTGCGGGGTTCGACATCCGTGCAGAGCCCCCACCCATGGGAGAGTGCTGCGCGGATATACTCATCGGGCCACCCTCTTTCCTGAAGGATCTCACGGGTCTTGGCGCAGTGCCTCTCAGGGTACTGCTCGTAATCGAGATCATGGATAAGCCCGATGATCCCCCACTTCTCCTCGTCCTGGTCACGTTTTCGAGCACAGTACCGCATGACGGCTTCCACTGCATAGGCATGTCGTCGTAATTGCTCTGTCGTATTGTATTCATGGAGGAGGGCGAGTGCCTCGTCCCGAGTGGGAACATGCTCTGTCATACTCATTCTCCCTGGAAACAGTTTTTTCGAGTATCCATTTTTTCACAAGGGTTGGCAACCTCGGATTCGATCCAGGAAACGGACAGCGATACTATAGTACAGCCTTCGTATCAAAAAAACCAGGTGGATGAAGAGAGCGTGTGGTATTCATGTTCTCTGGCGATCGGGATCCCAACACACGGGGTCCACAAGGAAAAAATATTACCATTTCCCCACGTAATACAGGGAAAATGGGTAAATAATTATCCATTTATCACGTTCAGCGCGGACAAATAATTTTCAAAATTGATATAACTAATTGAATTATATATTTAATATTACAACACTATACTATGGCATGCCTCTTGAATAGAGTATACCAGGTTCCATACAACATCTGGCATCTATGAAGAGAGGCATCTAAGACGTGGGGGAATCATGAAAGCACCGTTTTTCGGGGTCGCAGCTGGTATCGGGATTTTCGCTGTGGCCCTTTTTTTTCTCGTTTCTCAGGAGGGCCAGGCTGAGATTCCCCTTTCAGATGAGATCCCATACCATCTTTACAAGCTCCAGTACTCGTACAACGGAAAAATCTGGCACGATCTCATCATCATCGAGAACGGGACTCTCTCCGAAAATATCAAGTACCTCTGCAGGGGTGGGAAGCTCCCACTCCTCAGATACTGGTACTCATATTTTGATGACGAGGGGATAAAGCGGGTGGAATACATACCGCTCACCAAGGGGGGAAGTACCTGATCAGGTGAAAACGTCTGATCGAAACACCATGGAATGAAATAATTCAGGGTGGAACAGGAAAGACAGGCCCGAACTTTTCGTTACAATCATATCCTATTCCTCCTCAGGCCGCATCCTTCCCGGTAGTGGATGCGGCCTGCTCCCTTTTTCAGATCTCTACACGAACGGTTGCTGCAGGCATACATCGTTGTGGCTGCCGTCACTACTCAATCACTTCAATCCTCAAGCCGAATTTCGAGAGCGCCTCGCACTTGCCCTTCTTGATGACGATGGGATTTTCGTAGCGGAACCCGATATCTTCCTGTGGACAGGCATACTGCATTGCGCAGATGAGAACCTCGTTCTCCTGGTAGACGTGTTCAGGGTTCGTCCAGTAGTCAAGGGGGCCGGTGTTCATGCCGATGCGCCATTCATCGCCCATCATGCCGATACCGTGCTCAAACCCTGGGACCATGTACTCGGCAAACCCTCGTTCTTCAGCGAAATCCATCATCTGTTCAGCCATGGTGGCAGGTGACACCCCGGCCTTGTACGTCTTCAGGGTGAGTTTCACGATGTCGACGAAGTTCTTGGCATGCCAGAGCTGACGCTTCGTGGCACGTCCAATGAGATAATTGTGGGCATGGTCCCCCAGAGCAAGTTTGAACATGGCATGGATATCCACCATGAGTGGTTCACCAGCCTTGAGTTTCTTGGTGCTTGCAGGTGTACAGGCTCCACCTGCAAGACCTGTACGGTATCCGCATGCAATCTCGTTGCCGCCGGTGAAGGACCATTCCCACACACTCCCGGCCCTTCTCATCGCGAGAGCGGCAATCCCCGCGATTTCCGTCTCGGTCAGCCCTTTCCACCCCCCATTGGAGATCGCTTCCCTGACTGCTTTGTGACCTTCATCCACGATCCTGGATGCTTTCCTGAAGCGATTGATTGTGCCTTCGTCCTTGATGAGAGAGAGTCTGTCAATGATGGAATGGGCATTGACGAGTTCACACTTGGGCAGGGCAGATCGAAAGGCTTCATACTCGTAGTGGGTGAGATTCCCTTCCGGGAGATAATTGGACATGCCGTTCTCCACGCCGACCCGTCCCTTTTTGCCTTTGAGGATATCTGTGATGAAATCGGCTATCTGACCGATCTGATCCATGCCACCCATGGGTGCATACCCCAATACGTGATCCTCATCCAGCCAGGAGTCGTCCGCAACACGAGCGGCATCGATCACGAAGGTGAAGACCGTTGGCAATCCCTCTGGCGGGATCACGACATAGCTCCTCCACGGACAGAATGCATCGCTCACCCATGACAGCGTCCTCAGGCGGGAGCCCAGGTAGACATCAATCTTCTCCCGTGCCATCTCTTTCTGGATCGCGGCCACCCGCTTGGGGAAATCGATAAAGTACGGATCTTTCCTGTCGAGTTTCTTGGGCATGAGTCGTTCCTCCTTCAGTAAATAGTCGGTACCGTACCCAGGATCTTGCTGATTCGATCTGCAAGGGAGGCGAGTTTGAGGGCCTTGACCATGTTTCCCTTGAGCTTCAGTTTGCCGCTCATGAGAGCTCTTTGTGATTTTATTTCTCCTTTGGTAAGGCGCGCAAAGAGTTCATACGGACCGGTGACCCTGAATTCCGCACCCGGTGGATCTCCCTCACCGACACTGACCTCTGTGATTTCACCCTTGTCGCATTTGAAGAAGAGGTACTTGTCCTTCCCATCAGGGCAGTCGACATACACGTATGCCACCGAAGATGTGAGAAACTTCATCTTATCCGGTGTGAGTGACGCCCTCAGACGTTTTTCCGCTTCTTCACACCACTTCTGGCTCAAATATGGATATTTCTCTGCCATGGGACACTCCTTTCATCAGGTAATGTATGACTCATTCACCACGTGCCTGGTGATGAGTGATTTTCCCGCCAGACGAAGAGCACGATAATGAACAAATGAACAAAATATTCATAAATTCATGTATGAAGAAAATGCCTGTTCATGTCAAGGGCCAAGTGGGCATCCCCTTCCCACTATCCACCGTATGGGGGGAACCTGTTCTGGTCCGGGCATGTTCTCTTCACCTCCTGGTACAGAGGGAGAGAGATTTCTCAGCGAACGGTCTTCTCGCTCTGATCACCGAGAAATTCACCATAGTGCCTGGCCGTCTCCTTCGGCCGTTCCAGCATGGGGACGTGGCCGCAATCCTTCATGATGACGACCTCGAGATGCGGGATATGCGCCGCATATACCTCAGCGGCTGAAACATGAGTGATCCTGTCACGATCGCCCCAGATCAGGTAAACAGGGATTTCCAGGGTCGGCAGAAGATAGGTCGCCTCCCTGGCGCCACCCTTGTAATCGTTCCAGATCTTCCGGCTGATCTCTGCCCGCTGGATCATCTTGCGGGCAACAACCGGCCGGATGGGCCAGGGCATGAAGGGCTTTCGATGAAATACGAACTCCAGAGTAGTTTCGAATTCCTCTCCGGTGGTGGGGACGAGGACATGATGTCCCTGTTCAAGACTCTTCTGGAGGTCGCTCTGTACAGGCGAGTTGACACCTGCCGGGTCTATCAAACAGAGGGTGAGCACCCTGTCGGGGTTCTCTGATGTATAGTACATGCTGATCCATCCCCCCATGGAGTTACCTGCAAGGTGAAACTTTTCCAGGCCCAGTTCATCGACCGCTTTGGAGAACCCCCCGGTGATGAACTCCAGATCATAGGTTTGTTCGGCTTGGAAACCCGTCTCGCCGTGCCCCGGCAGATCGAAGGCATACACGCGGTACTCCTCGGGAAGATACCTCACAAGTCTGACCCAGTTATCCTTGTCTGCACCGAATCCATGCAGCAGCACAATGGTCTCACCGTGCCCTTCCCGGGAAAGGTAGACGACTCTCTGGCCGTTGATCTCCACCGAGCCCTTTTCAAGACCCGAGAGTGCACGTTCTGCAGAGATGACGAGACGGAATGCCCCTTCCTGGAAAGACGCACATCCTCCGACGAGACACAGCACTACTGCGAACGCAAGTATTCTTGCACACCCCTTCATAGCCTCCCTCCAGATCAATGTCCCTGGTTCACTGCCCAGAGTGCCTGTCAAGATACACGTCTTTGAAGGATATGTGTAAAGAGAACTGCAGCATTGTCAAGAAGGAAAACCGCTTTTTCGCTGTGCTGGCACATCAGGGTTATCTGTGGGCCCCTGTAATCAGGATACCTCTGAGAAGAGAAACCGCGCCTCCATCGCTGCGGGAGTGTGGAAAATATCATTCCAAGGGTTTCAGAGCTGTGTGAGCATCCACCTCAGCATGGGGGTTATCTCGGCAAGGCGGGACGAGTATCGGTGGCCGTATGAGTGACCAGGCCAGACCATCGTGTCAGGTGGAAGCAAGAGGATCCGCTCGATACTTGATGTGAGGTCGGATGGACTTCCTCCCGGGATGTCCGTCCGGCCTATGCCTTCAATAAAGATGGTGTCACCGGATATGAGGTTTCCCTCCCAGTAGAGACAGATCGATCCTGGAGAATGCCCGGGCGTGTGCATGACCTCAATGGATGTATTCCCCAGCATTATTATGGTCCCTTCGGCAAGGGTGTATGAAATGTGACGCTGTATCCGGCCAGTAAAGAGCGCCGACATGGTGGAATACACCATGCGCAGGAAAAGAGACTTTTCTCCGGGGTGTGCCAAAATAGGGATTTCCCCCGCCAGAGAGGGGTTGCCGAGTGTGTGGTCCGGGTGAAGGTGTGTATTGATCACTGCCCGGGGAAAGAGTTCGTCCTGGTTCACCCTCGTGGTGATGTCTCGCGGTGGGTCGATGATGAGACACTCACCTGTGGTCCGATCTACAAGAAGGTAGCTCAGGAGGGCAAACGCGCTGCTCTCTATCTGTCGGACATCGATCATGATGACACGACTGAAATCTCAGGTACGCGACGTATTCATGATCCGGTGGAACAGCGGGAGCAGGAGGCTTGCGAGCACAACACTGCCGAAGGCCTGCATCATGTTCGCCGGGAGCTCTGCGAGGGCAGCCTTCTGATCATACATGATAGTTTCGGCAACATAGTACCCGAGCACCATCCACACTGTGGCCAGAATGAAGCATGCTACGGCGCCGAGCGAAATCTTCTGTTTCTGTATCTTGATGAGTTGTACCAGCCACCCGACAAGCAGTGCCTCGATCCCCTTGATTATGAGCGTCCACAGAGCCCACTGGGGATAACCGCCCAGGATATCCGCGAGGGCAGACCCCACACCACCTGCGATAAAGCCGAGTGCAGGGCCGAAAAAGATCCCTGAGAGCAGGACCATGGAATCCCCGAGGTTCATGTACCCGGTTGTTTGCGGAATGGGAATGCGGATGATCATGGTGGCAACTGCCACCAGGGCGATGAAGAGTCCCAGCAGGGCGAAATTTCGGATCGTCATGTTCTCTCCTTCATGTACTGCAACGCCTTTTTGAGACGAGGGAGTGCCCTCTCTCGCCCGAGAGTTGAGAGCATTTCAAAAATGCCCGGCGAAACAGTCTTGCCGGTGAGGGCCACGCGAATGGGTTGCGCGATCACCTTGAACTTAATGCTGAATTCTTCCAGCAGAGACGTGATGGTGCTCTCTGTCAGAGCCCTATCCGTCAGGTCGATCGTCTCCAGCCTCTCGATCAGGATCCGGAAAATATCTGCAAGCTCGGGAGTAAAATATGTCTCTTTGAGTTCATCTGGTGGATCCTTCTCGAGAAAATAGAAATCTCCGAAGTCGAGCATGTCCACGAGAGTTTTGGTCCTCTCGCGGATATCGGTCACCACACGTACCATGTACGCCCTGTCCTGAGGAGAGTATCCATGCTCGTCGATGAAGTCTTCCACCAGGGTCGCGAGCCTTTCCGGGTCCCCAGTTTTGATGTAGTGATGGTTGAGCCAGATGAGTTTGTCGGGATTGAACACCGCGGCACTCTTTCCCACGTCATGTATGTCAAAGAGGTCGATGAGCTCGGACATGGAGAAGATCTCCTGGTCGCCGTGGGACCACGAGAGTCTCACCAGATAATTGACAACAGCCTCGGGAAGATATCCCATATCCCTGTATGCGGTCACCGAGGTGGCCCCGTGCCTCTTGGAGAGCCTTGCCTTATCCGACCCGAGAATCATCGGGACATGGGCGAATTTCGGCAGATCGAACCCAAACGCCTCATAGATCCTCACCTGCCTCGGCGTGTTGTTCACGTGGTCATCGCCCCTGATGATATGGGTAATGTTCATGGTTGCATCGTCTATGACGACGCTTACGTTATAGGTGGGCATGCCGTCAGACCTGATCAGGATGAGGTCGTCCATTTCCGAGTTGTCAACCGTTATTCTGCCTTTGATTAGGTCGTCGAACGATGTAACGCCCGTGGTTGGCATCCGGAATCTGACCACGCGGCCGGATCCCGGGCCGAGATTTTTGTCTCTGCAGGTCCCGTCATATTTTGGTTTTTCCCCCTGGCTCAGCGCGGTTTTCCTTTTCTCTTCCAGACTCTCGGGTGTGCATTCACACCAGTAGGCCTTGCCCTCGTCAAGGAGACGGTAGATATACGAGCGGTATGTATCGAGACGCTGCGACTGGTAGAACGGCCCTTCATCCCAATCGAGCCCCAGCCACTGCATGGCCTCGAGGATCTGTTCCGTTGACGATTCGGTGGAACGCTCTGCATCCGTATCTTCGACACGGAGGATGAACCTGCCGCCGGTGTGTCGAGCATAGAGCCAGGAGAAGAGGGCTGTTCTGACCCCCCCGATGTGGAGATATCCAGTAGGAGACGGGGCAAATCGTGTTCTCACGGTATCTGACATGATATCCTCATACAGTTGATTGTATGTAGTTCAGCAGCCCTCCCGATGAGAGGATCTCAGCCTCACGCGGTGAAAGATCGATGGTGCACCGAAGAGGTGTGCCTGATGATTGGGAGATGACCTCCAGCGGTGAGTGCTGCTTAAGCGCTGCGTGGATGTTCCGCACCGAAACCCTCCCGCCCGTTTCCAGGTGTACGTATGATTCAGCATCAATGGTGATGGGAAGGATGCCGAAGTTGACGAGGTTCGAGCGGTGGATGCGAGCGAACGAGAGCGCAAACACCGCCTTTACCCCGAGGTACATGGGAGCCAGCGCCGCATGTTCCCGGGAAGATCCCTGCCCATAGTTTTCACCGGCAAGGATGCAGCCTGCTCCTGCAACCTTTGCACGAAGGGAGAATTCAGGATCGATACCCGAGAACACGTATGCTGAAATTGCTTCGATGTTGGATCTCAAGGGCAGGATCTTTGATCCTGCCGGCATGATCTCGTCAGTGGTGATGTTGTCGTTCAGCTTGAGGAGCACCTCAAGGTCGAGGGAATCTTCCATGGGAGAGCGTTTCGGCAGCGGCTTTATGTTCGGGCCTCTCCTGATCTCACGTGAGGGGGTCTCCACGGAAGGAGGTATGATCATGGAATCGTCGACGAAAAAGCTCTCCGGGATTGTAATATGGGGGTATGCTCCAAGTTCACGAGGATCAGTGAAACATCCGTTTAGGGCACACGCGACAGCTACCTCGGGAGAGGTGAGGTAGACCTCGGCGTTTGCGGTTCCAGACCTTCCCTTGAAATTCCTGTTGAATGTGCGTACCGAGATCCCTTCGCTCCTGGGGGCCTGTCCCATGCCAATGCAGGGGCCACATGCACTTTCCAGAATCCTGGCACCCGATGCAATGATATCCGTGAGTGCTCCGTTGTCCGCCAGCATCGTGAGAACCTGACGCGACCCGGGGGCAATGCCCAGACTCACCGCCCGGTGGATTTTCTTCCCTTTCAGGAGTGATGAGACCGTCATGAGATCCTTGAGGGAAGAATTCGTGCAGGAGCCGATGAGAACCTGATCGACTTTTTTCCCGGCGAGTTCCCGTACCGGGACAATCTTGTCCGGGCTGTGAGGGCAGGCTGCCAGGGGTTCGAGGGCGGAGAGATCGATCTCGACAGTTTCATCGAATTCTGCTCCTTCATCCGGTCCGATCGGAACCCAGTCATGTTCTCTGCCCTGGGCCTTGAGAAATGCCCGTGTCATCTCGTCGCTGGGAAACAGGGAACTGGTTGCCCCCAGCTCGGCCCCCATATTGGTGATCGTGCCACGTTCAGGAACAGACAGGGAGAGGATGCCTTCTCCAGTATACTCAAAGATTTTTCCCACGCCTCCCTTGACCGTGAGGCGACGAAGGAGTTCGAGGATGATGTCTTTTGCACTGACCCAGTCATGAAGACGTGACCTCAGGAGAACACAGACGACCTTTGGCCGTGCAATGGAAAAGGGCATTCCTGCCATGGCCGCTGCAACGTCGAGGCCACCGGCGCCTATGGCAAGCATCCCGACACCCCCCGCTGTCGGTGTATGGCTGTCCGATCCCAGCAGGGTCTTTCCAGGAGCTGCGAACCGTTCCAGGTGGACCTGGTGGCAGATTCCATTCCCGGGACGGGAAAAATATATCCCGTATTTCTGGGCAATATCCTGGAGGAACACATGGTCGTCAGCATTCTCGAAACCGGTCTGCAAGGTGTTGTGATCCACGTAGCTCACGGAGAGTTCTGTGCGAACCCTGTCGATCCCGATTGCTTCGAATTCAAGGTACGCCATAGTTCCCGTTGCATCCTGGGTCAACGTCTGGTCGATCTTCAGGCTGTACTCGGTGGCGGTCTGATCCACCACGTGTGCATCGATGATCTTCTGGGTAAGGCTTTTTGCCATTGTTTCCCCCTCGTCTCCGTATCCGATATCTGTAATGTATACACGCATCCAGAGTCAATAGCTCTATGCGGAATTACGAGTCTTCACCAACTGACGCAGATTTTCCCCTACACTGCTAAGTGGTGCGATCAATGGTGGAAGGGGTGAGCTTCGATACGATGTACCGGTGCGTGACCGTATCTCGAGGACAGTAGTGAACGTTCAGATACTACTCAAGAAAAGACAGGGTTCCGTCCGATACAGGTGATGTACTGTGAGAATCGATATCTACCACAGGGGGTAGCAGATGGCGGATAAACGACGTATGGGAGAGGTCCTGGTCGAACTCGGCCTCATCGATGAACATAGACTCAGGCATGCCCTGGAAGTTGCACAGAGAGAAAAGACAAAACTGGGTGAAACCCTTATCCGTCTGGCCTATCTCTCCGAAGACCAGGTCCTGGGCATTCTGAAGAATCTCACCGGGGTCCCTGTTCTGGACATGAGCGAGGGAACGATCGACCGGAATTCCCAGACAATACTGCCTCGGGATCGTATGAGGGACATGAAGGTGATACCCCTCGAGGTGAAGAACAAGAGTGCTGTGGTGGCATTTGCTGACCCGCTGAATTATGTGATTGTTGAGAACGTCAAATTTGTCCTCAACAGGGAAGTATCGCCCGTGATGGCATCCCAGGTACAGATCGATGATATCCTCGATCACCTTGACCGGTTCGGGTACGGGGTGAAAGCACTGAAGCTGGCAAACGTGAAGCGCAGCATATCACCCGTCACGATTCGGGATCTGAATGCAGGGACCATACTGAAGCTCCTCGACGACCCGAACTGCACCGATCTTCACGTTTCGGTCGGTGTCGCACCGTCTTTCCGTCTGGGGGGCGTCTTCCGGCGGAGCACCATGCCCATCATCACTCCCTCCATTATGGACAATATCGTCAATGAGGTCGTTCCAGATGACCAGAAGGGTCTGCTCAAAGAAAAGAAGGAGATCGAGTATACCTACATTAAGCAGGGCCTTGGCCGATATCGGATAAACGTATATTATCAAAAGGGAGGCGAGGTTACCATCGCGGCACGGAAGCTGGTGGAGGATATTCCGAGCCTCGAATCGCTCGGTGTTCCTGGATCGCTGACCTCGCTGGTGGACAAGAGAGGACTCCTGCTGGTCTGTTCTGCGCGGGGTAACGGGAAGGACACCACAATCGCCGCTTTGGTGGACTTCATCAATTCCACCAGGAGCTGCAACATCATCACGTTTGAAGATCCTATCGAATATATCCACCGCCACAAGCTTTCGAACGTCAATCAACGGGAGATTGGGATGGATACGAACAACAATCTCCGAGAGGTATTTGATCACGTCATGAAACATGATCCCGATGTGCTGGTGATCACCAACATGAAGGACAAATACATGATGGATACTGCCGTGCTCGCTGCCCAGAAGGGCATTCTCGTGATTGCGGGCATGAATGCAATTGATGTTTTCTCCGCCATCGAACAGACGATATCCACATTGAGGGATGACTACCTGAAAGGCCTCTTTTCCCGGTGCCTGCTCGCAGCGTTCGCCCAGAGACTCATCTGGTCAGGTCCTGCAAAAAAGAGAGTCCTCATCTGGGAGAGCATGTTCGGTACACCGCGGATACAGAAATACATACGGGATGACAAGGTCTACTACATCAAGGGTCAAGCGCCGTCTCTGCGCAGCGAATACATCCCGATAGAGCAGAGTCTTGCCCAGGCTGTGAAAAGCGGACTCATCGAGTATGAGAACATCAGGGCAGAGCCGTGGGTCAATCAGGACACCCTGAAGGTGCTCATGGAGAGGTGATCCGCTGAGGCCTCATCTTCGTTTGCACGAATGAACGAGGCGCCATTCAGGATAACTTTTCACTTGCATCACGTACCCCAATAGTGTATTTAATGAATAGTGATTCAGAATATCTATCTGAAATCACAAATAAAAAAACACTAAGGGGTGAGTGATGAGCAGAGTTGGGATCTTTGTATTTGTCGCTTTGTTGTTATGTATTGGATCCGGTGTTGCTTTTGCTACTGATGCTGGTGCGGCAGGGTATATAGACTGGGCCAATATTGTTTTCGTGGGTGTTTCTGTATTGGCCGCAGGCCTGTGCATGGGGCTGGGGACGATCGGCCCGGGGCTTGGAATGGGACAGGCCACAGCAGGCGCGTCCGAGGCTGTTGGACGTAATCCGGAAGCCCAGGGTAAAATCATGCTTACCATGATGGTGGGTCTTGCGATGACCGAGTCTGTTGCCATCTATGCCCTCGTTATCACCCTCATTATCCTCTACGCGAATCCTTTCAAAGCAATCATTCTGGGTTAACCCAAGAAGGAGCTATGTTCCCAGCAGATAACAGAGGGTGCTTTCAATCTTATGCTGTTCTGTTGTGTGGCGGCATGGTGATTCTGCTGGGGGTACTGCTTGAGTCAGCAGGCGATTGTCATGTTGGTGAATAGCGAGGTTGCTGGATTACCGGATACACACGGTTTGTATACCATGGTCAGGAGATTGATATGGATCAGGAAGCAAAAACTAATTTTAGTTTTGCCAGTATTGCCATCAGTTTTTTCATCCTCATAGTGCTTCCCCTTACGATCACCGGTGTCATCATCAGCAAGGGGGTGGTCAAGGTCGGGGAAGAGGCAACGCAGGCAAACTTGCGCATCCTTGATGACAGCCAGAAGCTATTGATAGCTGGTCGCGCCCAGAATGTCGCTGATGCTGTGGCGCAGTTTCTCTCAGATAGGGAGAAAGATATCAGGATAGCTTCCATTCTGCCTCGGGATGAGAAATCATATACAACGTTTTTACGATCCAACACTCGAGGGGTCGTCAAGGCCTCCAACGTCGGAATAGTCAAGATCCCTGTGCCCATGTATCGGGAGATAGCGTTTTTGGACAAGGACGGGAAAGAAGTTCTCAGGGTTGTAGAGGATGGTGCTGTGCCCCTCTCGGAGTTCAGAGATCTGTCGAACTCCGCGAATGCAGAATACGGCTACGAGGAGTATTTCCTGAAGGCCAAGGATCTATCGCCGGGTGAGTTCTATGTGGGCCCGGTTGTAGGGTACCATGTCACCAAGGAGGAATATGAAAAAGGCGAGCGGTTCGATGGCATCATGCGGTTCGCATCACCGGTATTCGATTCCACCGGGTTTGCGGGTGTCGTTGAACTGGCGATGAACTTTGTCCACCTCATGGAGTTCACCGATCACATCCTGCCCACGGAACCGGGCATGGTGTTTGCGGATGTGAATCCTGAGGACGGCAACTACTGTTTCATGGTTGACCGCAATGGGTTCATCATTTCTCACCCGGCTGATTATCTCATACGGGGGCTCGGGGAAGACAAGGAACCGGCACCAGTCCTCGATGAAGAAAATTACGAAAAGTATCTCAAGACCGGAAAAGCGGGCATGAATGTCCTCAACATGGGCTTCAAAGACGAAAATCTCCCCAGGATTCATTCACTGGCTTCCGATGGAAAATCTGGTTCATTTACGTATTCAGTTGATGACAGAAGAATCTTTGCAGCCTATGCGCACATTCCATATTACGGTTCCGTTTTCAGTAAACCGGAAGGCTTCGGGTGGATCGGGATGATCGTTGACATCGACAAGTATCATAACCTGAGTCAGGAAAAGGTCAAGGAGATACAGCAGAAAGTCGAGCGTTGGCAGAAATCGAGCATCGTTGTCGTGTTTGTCTCTCTCTTCCTCTTGTTCATTATTGCCTTGATTCTCGCCCGCGGCCTGTATCGATCCATCCAGAGCGCCCAGCGACAGGGCGGCTCAAAGTACCCCCTGGAGAACGATGAGGAATAGCGCCATCACCGAAGCGGGGAGTGCAGGGTAAGCAGCTGAGAGTGTAGCAGAATAAGACAATACAGTTCGATAGGCATGTTCTTAAATAGGACAAGCAGATGGGAGAATGCGTCCCGTCTGTTCGTGTAGATTATTGTAAGTACAGTGTTTACGATCGTGGTACGCAACTTGCTTGATCACGGTAAATCTCACAGGCTGAGGTAACTATGTACTATGTACTTCTGATCGTCGGAGCGGCCCTGGTGAACAACTTTGTGCTTTCACGGTTCCTGGGGATCTGCCCGTTCATGGGCGTTTCAAAGAGTATCGATACGGCAATCGGCATGAGCATGGCGGTTGTCTTCGTCATGGTGCTGGCATCCTTTGTCACGTGGATCATCAACTACTTCCTCCTCATCCCGTTCGAACTGCACTATCTCCAGACCATTGCATTCATCCTCGTGATCGCATCTCTGGTTCAGCTGGTGGAGATGATCATTCAGAGAGTCAGCCCGCCGCTCTACCAGGCCCTTGGGATCTATTTGCCCCTCATCACCACGAACTGTGCAGTGCTTGGTGTCGCGATTCTGAACATACAGCTCAAATATTCGCTCCTCGATGCCTGCATCTTTGCAGTTGGCGCAGCCCTTGGATTCGGAATCGCTCTGGTTATCTTCGCCGGCTTACGAGAGGAATTCGAGCTGAGTGGGATCCCCAAGGCATTCAGGGGCACACCGATCGCCCTCGTTACAGCGGGAATTCTCTCCCTGGCGTTCATGGGATTCTCCGGGCTGGTGAAATAACATGGTCGCCGCGATTCTCATGGTCGGTGGAATCGGATGCGTGGCAGCGCTCATCCTGGGAATCTCAGCAGTCACCTTTGCGGTGAAGATGGATCCCCGTGAAAAAGCAATCCTTGATCAGCTTCCTGGTGCAAACTGCGGAGCATGCGGGTATGCCGGGTGTGCAGCGTTTGCACACGAACTCACTACGAATCCCGAGACAGGAATGGCATGTCCTGCCGTGAACGAGGATGCATTGAAAACCATTTCAGAAATCCTTGGCAGGTCTCTGGGTGCAGGGGCCCCGCTCAGGGCATTCGTGAGGTGCAAGGGAACACCCGAGGTTACGCAGAGCAAGTACCAGTATGTGGGTCCCCGGGATTGTGGTGCCGCCCAGATCATCGCGGGTGGATCAAAAGCCTGCCAGTTTGGATGTCTCGGGCTGGGGAGCTGTGTGGAAGCCTGTCCCTTCGATGCCATTTTCATGGGGGAAGACGGCCTCCCCCACATCGTGAGAGAAAAGTGCACGGGTTGCGGAAAATGTGTTTTGGCATGTCCGCGCGGGATTATTCAACTGTTTCCGATCGAAGCGAACTTCGGCGTTGCCTGTCTCTCTTCAGATACGGCAAAGGACATGAAAAAGCTCTGTGAGGTCGGGTGCATCAAGTGCTCTCTGTGTGCCGATGTATGCCCGTTCGAGGCGATCACGGTATCGAAAACACGTGCAGCCGAGATTGACCAGGACAAGTGCCGGAGATGCGGTCTCTGTGTGAGTGTCTGCCCCACAGGGGTCATTGACTCCATTGAAGTCCCCGCAAAGGCGAGAATCATTCCTGAGGCCTGCAAGGGCTGCGCGATCTGCGAACAGGTCTGTCCGGTCAATGCCATCTCTGGCGAGCCAAAGAAACCATACATCATTAATGAAGGCAGGTGCATTGGATGCGGCCTGTGCATCGAGAAATGCCCAGCTGATGCCATCGAGAGGGTACCTTCATGAAGACATTCAAGGGCGGGATCCATCCACCAGACAGAAAGGAGCTTGTAAAGGATTCTCCCATTGTAGACATGCCGTTGAGCAAAGTCTACGCTGTGTATGTCCAGCAGCACCTCGGAGCACCTGCAAAGCCCATCGTGGAGGCAGGCCAAGAAGTCAAGAAGGGACAGGAGTTGAGCGAACCGATGGGTTTCGTTTCAGTTGCTGTTCATTCCCCGACTTCGGGAAGGGTGAAGGCTGTCACAAAACGGGTCCATCCCGTCACAGGACTCCTGGCTCCGTGCATTGAGATTGAATCCGATGGAAGAGACGAGTGGCTGGAGGGGAAGCCCGTTCACCGGGATCCGTTCACACTGTCCAAAGACGATCTCCTGTCTATGATAAGGGACTCAGGAATCGTGGGCATGGGGGGGGCAACCTTCCCGACCCATGTGAAGCTTTCTCCCCCGAAGGATAAGTCCATAGATACGTTTATCGTCAACGGTGCTGAGTGTGAACCGTATCTTGCAGCGGATCACCGGCTTATGCTCGAAGAGCCAGGACGGGTTCTCGAGGGGATCAGGATTGCTCTGAGAATTCTAGGGCTCCCCAAGGCCATCCTGGCAATCGAGGCAAACAAGCCTGATGTCATCAAGCGTATGGAATCTCTGGTGCCGCCTGAAATCCAGGTGCAGAGCCTCAAAGTCAAGTACCCTCAGGGTGCGGAGAAGCAGCTCATCGAGGCTCTCACTCATCGTGAAGTCCCGTCGGGAGGGCTGCCCATGGATGTGGGGGCTATCGTGCAGAATGCGGGGACATGCGCCGCAATTTCTGATGCCTGCTCCAGGGGTATCCCGCTCATCGAGCGTATCACCTCGGTCACAGGGAGGGGCATTCAGAATCCGATGAACCTCAGGATCAGGATCGGGACCCCGCTCAGTGAGATTTTCGAGTTCTGCGGAGGGCTGAAGGACCCTGCAAAGGTTATCTTCGGAGGTCCAATGATGGGCATTGCCCAGTATTCAGACCAGATCACCATCATGAAGGGAACGTCCGGTGTTCTCGTGTTGACCCGGGATGATACGAACGTCTCTACCTATGCTGCATGCATCTCCTGCGGACGGTGTGTCGATGCGTGTCCCATGGGGCTCATCCCTTCAACCCTGAGCAAGATGGGGGAAAAAGGTCTCTGGCAGGAAGCGGTCGAATTTGATCTCCTCGACTGCGTCGAATGCGGAAGCTGCACGTACGTGTGTCCCTCCAACAGACCCATCGTTCACTTCATCAAGCACCTGAAAGCACTTCTGAGAGCTGCATCTGCCAAGAGTAAAGGGGCATGAGATGAAGGACCTCTACGTTTCCAGTTCGCCGCATATTCATTCACCCGAGGATACCCCGTGGATCATGCGCCAGGTTGTCTATGCGCTCATTCCCGGTGCACTGACAGGAGTGTACTTTTTCGGTCTCCCGGCAGTCAAGGTGATCGCCATTTCTGTCGTCTCGTGTGTGATCATAGAGGCTCTCTGGCAGAAACTCGTCAGGCAGGACATTACCATCCACGATGGATCGGCTGCCCTGACCGGTCTTCTCCTCGCAATGAATCTGCCCGCGGGATCACCCTGGTGGATGGTGGTGATCGGGTCCGCAGTTGCCATCATCATTGGGAAACAGGTGTACGGTGGTCTGGGGAACAATCCCTTCAACCCTGCTCTTGTCGCACGGGTTTTCCTGCTCATTTCGTTCCCGGTTCAGATGACCACGTGGCCGCAGCCGCGGTCGTTCTTCTCCCAGGGGGCAGATGCAGTCAGTGGGGCCACACCTCTGGGTGCATTGAAAACGGCCATTTTCGAACACGGGACCATAACCGCCGCTCCGTCGCTGGATCTCATGGATCCATTCTTGGGGAACATCGGAGGGTCTCTCGGGGAAATTTCCGCGCTGGCTCTGATTCTCGGCGGGATATACCTGATTACGCGCAGGATCATCTCCTGGCACATTCCCGTCGTCTACCTGGGGACTGTTGCCATTCTGACCGGTGTGTTCTGGGTCATCAACCCCGATATGTATGCAGATCCTGCATTTCATCTCATCGCAGGGGGACTTATCCTCGGGGCATTCTTCATGGCCACCGACATGGTGACCTCTCCCATCACGAATTCCGGAAAGGTCGTCTTCGCCATCGGCTGCGGGCTGATCACCGTTGTTATCCGTCTCTGGGGAGGATATCCAGAGGGAGTGTCCTTCGCGATCCTGATCATGAACGCCTTGGTTCCCATCATCAATAAAGCAACGAGGCCTAAGAAATTCGGAGCCGTGAAATGAAAGAGATCATCAGACTCATTACGGTGCTCACCAGCGTATGTGCCATTGCAGGACTTTCGCTGTCGTTCGTCAATTCTGCCACACATGATGCCCGGGTGTACCAGGACAGGCTCGAGCTTTTGAGTGCACTGAATATGGTGCTTCCAGACCACACGAATGAACCAGACCAGGATGTCATTGAGGTAGACAGTACGACGTACTACCTTTCGAAATCCAGTGAATCCATCAACGGTGTTGCCTTCATTACCTCCACTGACAAGGGCTACAGCGGGCTGATCAGGATCATCGTCGGTGTTCGTCCCGACGGTGAGATCATTTCCATCGGCATACTCCAGCACAGTGAAACCCCGGGCCTTGGTTCGAAAATTCAGGAGGAGTGGTTCAAGGAACAGTATGAAGGAAGAACTCTGGAGGGTGCCAAGTGGGCGGTGAAAAAGGACGGGGGCGATTTCGACCAGATATCTGGTGCCACCATCTCGCCCAGGGCTGTCACCTCGGCGGTAAAGGAGGGGCTCGTGGCATACGCAGAGAACAGGGAGTCGATACTCGGAGGCAGTAATGTCGTTCAGTAGGGAACTCGTCAAGGGAGTCTGGAAGGAGAACCCGGTATTTATCCTCGTACTGGGCATGTGCCCGGTACTAGCCGTTACGACGAGCGCGATCAACGGTATCGGTATGGGTCTGGCTGCAACGTTTGTCCTGCTGTGCTCAAACATCGTGGTATCCATCATCCGCTCGATCGTTCCCGACCGGGTGAGAATTCCGGTGTACATTGTCGTCATTGCTTCGTTCGTGACCATTGTTGACCTTGTCATGAGCGGATATTTTAGAGGGCTCCACCATGCGCTGGGCCTGTTCATTCCTCTCATCGTTGTCAACTGTATCATCTTGGGACGGGCAGAGGCCTTTGCGTCAAAGAACTCGATCGTTCTCTCCATAGCGGATGCCCTGGGCATGGGTGCTGGATTTACCGTTGCACTGCTCCTGCTCGGCAGCATCAGGGAGCTCCTGGGCAACGGCACCATACTCGGTCTGAGTGTCTTCGGCAGCAGTTTTCAGCCTGTTCTCGTGATGATTCTCCCCCCCGGGGCGTTTCTCACGCTTGGACTCCTCACAGGGATATTTGCAGCTCTGGAGAAAAAATAGTTCGTAAGAATGGAGGAAGTATGTCAGCCAAGATCTTGGAAAAACAGCAGTTGTCAGAAAATGTATTCAAGATGATCCTGGATGCCCCCAAGATCGCGAAGAAGAGAAAAGCTGGGCAGTTCATCGTGATCAGGATCCATGAAGAAGGTGAACGGATACCCTTGACCATCGCCGATGCGGATCCTGACAAGGGTACAGTCACGATCATCTACCAGGTCGTGGGAAAATCAACATACCACCTTTCGGATCTCAACGCAGGGGAGACGGTGCTTGACCTTGTAGGCCCGCTGGGAAAGCCTACCCACATCGAGAAGGTGGGAACGGTTGCCTGCATCGGTGGGGGAGTGGGGATTGCCCCTATGTACCCAATCACCCAGGCATTGAAGAATGCGGGGAATTACATTGTCTCCATCATCGGGGCCAGAACCAAGGATCTCATCATCATGGAAGACGAAATGAAGGCGACATCCGATGAGATGATTGTCACCACGGATGACGGGTCATACGGGTTTCACGGATTCGTGAGCCAGGCCCTTGAAGATAAGTACCTGCTCCCGGGGAAGAAGATCGACATGGTCGTTGCCATCGGCCCTGTCCCCATGATGAGGGCGGTGTGTGATACCACGAAAAAATACAGTGTCCCTACGGTCGTGTCCTTGAATTCCATCATGGTCGATGCTACTGGGATGTGTGGGGCGTGTCGCGTGAGCGTCGGCGGAAAAACCAAATTTGTCTGTGTTGATGGCCCCGAGTTCGACGGACACCAGGTGAACTTCAAGGAACTTATTGACCGGCAGCGGATCTATCTCGACGATGAGAAGGAATGCTACGACAACTACTGCTCATGCAGACTAGGAAAGGGGGGCAGATAACCATGGAAATGAAG
>JBNGDS010000057.1:0-20766 GCA_049975365.1 Desulfomonilia bacterium
CACGGGCAGGCTCGTGTTCAGAGACGCGAAGGTCCCCAGGGAAAACCTCGTGGGAGAACTCCACGGCGGGGCCCTGTGTTTCAACCAGATGATGATCCCCGAGAGACTCACCTCGGCTTCAGGGTGTCTCGGCGTGTGGGGAGCCCTCGACCTCGCAGTGAGATACTCCAACAAACGCGCTGCCTTCGGGAAGCTCATCCGGAAATTCCAGGCAGTGAACTTCCTGGTGGCGGATTCCATCACCCACCTCGATGCCGCACGAGCCCTCACGTACATGGCTGCAAAGGCGGTTGACGAAGATTACCCCAACAAGCGGCGCATCGTGAGCGAGGCCAAGAAGTTCTCGACTGAGGCCGCGTGGACCGTGGTGAACAACGCCATGCAGGTCGTGGGGGGTATCGGGTATACCGATGTCTATCCCCTCGAGCGTGCATTGCGTGACACGCGGCTTGCCCTCATCTGGACAGGAACGAGCCAGATCATGGACCTCATGATCCAGCACGAGTACTATGACGAGGTGCTGAACCAGCCCTATGACCGCAGGCACATGGAGAAAGACGCAATGAACCCGGATGAGACCGAGTGGTGTTTCACTGACGACGACATGTGGGAGGTTCACAACCGGAAGAAGTGAGTGAGCAGGGGGTGTGCTCCCTAGGCGCCCGTCGGCTGCACAAGCTCGGGCTCCTTCTTTTTCTTTACCTGCAGCACCTCGTATCCTGCCACGATGTCGAGGAGTTCCTCGGTGATGATCATCTGTCGCTGCCTGTGGAACGACGCGAAGATCTCCTCAAGGCGTTCCTCGATATTCTTTTCAGCGTTCTGCATGGAAGCGAGCCTGCTGGCATTCTCGCTTGCCAGCGACTCGGCAAATGCCTGGAACAGGGATATGAACAGGTATTCTCTGATTAGAGATGCAAACAGGATATCCCAGTTCAGGGTATACATCGGGATGGTTCTCGATTCCCATTTCCTGGATCTCACATCTTTGAGCCATGTCTCGTCTACCGGCAGCAGGCGCAGGGACTGGGGGGAGAATGATGCTCCTGAGAGATACTTGTTGTAGAACAGGTAGACATGCTCCACCTTCTCCCTGAAATGCCACTCGTCGAGAACCATGATGATCTCCTGCACCATGGGGGTAATCCCTGCGGTTGAACTAGGTACGGAGAGAAGCTCGTCAACCTTCAGCCCTGCCCCCTCGATGTAATCTTTTGCCCGTTCCCCGACGGTCATGATGAAGAGGTTCTCGTTCTTCACCCCGAGTTTTTCCAGTTCCTCTGCTGCAAAGTTGGCTACCTGAACGTTGAACTGGCCGCATAATCCCTGGTCTGAGCCGAACACAATTGCACCGAGCCGTGCAGGTGGTTTGGGTCGGGACGGGGTTGTAGTTTCCTCCTGCTTCTGGAGGACAATCTGGAGGCCCATCTCCACTGCATTCGTGTATTCTGACAGGGATTCGACGGCCTTTTGGTATTGGCGGATGCTCACTGCTGCCAGTGCCTTCATCGTCTTGACCACCGAGAGGAGCTCCTGCGTGCTCTTGATGCGTTTCTTCAGGGACTCAAGCGTTTGCACGACTTCCCTCCTGGGGCTGAGATACTGCCGATCTGGCGGTTTCCAGGATGGTGTTGAACTCGCCCATGGTGAGTTTTTCACCGGACTCGATCCGGGCACAGAGGTCGGAAAGGTGTTCTTTGATTCGCTCCCGGATCGTATTCTCCGCCTTCGAGATTTCCCGAATGGGGACACTGTCCAGTGCACCTCCGGTCAGGGATATGAGTGCGGCGATCTGCTCCGAAACAGGGATAGGTTTGAACTGGGGCTGTTTGAGGATTTCCCGAACCCTCCAGCCCCGCTCCAGGGACTTCTTGGTCGCCTCGTCGAGCCTTGTGCCGAATCGCGAGAAGCTTTCCAGCTCTTCGAACTGGGCGTATGAGATCCTGAGATCCCCTGCGACTGCCCTGTATGCGGGCAGCTGGGCCTTTCCCCCCACCCGGGAAACAGATTTCCCGACATCTATTGCTGGCAGGATCCCTTTCTGGAACAACCCGGGGGCAAGGTAGATCTGGCCGTCAGTAATGGATATAAGGTTCGTGGGGATGTACGATGAAATGTCCTGGGCCTCGGTTTCGATGATGGGGAGTGCGGTGAGCGATCCTCCGCCATACTCCTCTCTGAGGTGGGTCGATCGCTCGAGCATTCGGGAGTGAATGTAGAAGATGTCACCTGGGAAAGCCTCTCTTCCTGGCGGACGGCGGAGAAGAAGAGAGAGTTCACGATATGCCCGGGCATGTCGAGTCAGGTCATCGTAGATGAGGAGAACGTCTCTGCCACGTTCCATGAAATATTCACCCATGGATGTCGCAGCGTATGGAGCGATGAACTGCAGCCCGGGTGGCTCTTCCCCCGGGGCCACGACAACGATGGAGTAATTCATGGCATTATGCTCTTTGAGCGCAGCAATGGATTTGGCCACGTCTGAGCTCTGTTTGCCGATTGCGCAGTAGATGCAGATCACATCCTTGTCCTGCTGGTTGATGACCGTGTCCAGTGCAATGGTTGTCTTTCCGGTCTGACGGTCACCGAGGATGAGCTCTCGCTGTCCCCTCCCGATGGGGATCAGCGCGTCTATTGCCTTGATGCCAGTCTGGAGTGGGACGGTAACCGGGTCTCGATGCATGATGGGAGGCGCATCCCGCTCAACAGGAAAACGGCTCGCTGCACTGATGTCGCCCATGTTGTCCAGAGGACGGCCAAGCGCATCTACCACCCTGCCCAGGAGAGCCTCCCCAACAGGTATGTCCAGTACGTTGCCAGTTCGTTGGACCTCGTCGCCCGCGTTGATCTGCTCGCTTGCATCGAGCATGATCACACCGATTTCATCGGGATCGATATTGAACACCAAGCCGTAGAGATCTCCTGGAAATCGGATGAGCTCTTCAGATCTCACGCTCGACATTCCGCTCACCAGTGCAATCCCATGACCAACGAAGGTCACGGTTCCAACCTCTTCAGGCTTGAACTCGGCCGTGTGTTCGCTCAGCACCTCTTCGAGTTTCTCGAACGTCTCGTCCAGGCACTCATTTAGGGATTCTTCATCACATTTCTTGTCCATCTGGAATCCTCTCTCATTCGTGGTCTGTTCTTCTTCCGTTTCCAGTCCACGGAGTGTGCCCCGTTCACGCAAGCGGAGATGACGGGAGTTCTTCCTTGAGAGTCTGCGAGAATCTTTCCTCGAGATTTTCGAGGTAATCGTCGATGCTCCATGAGAGTTTATGTCCACCCAGCATCATCTCTATGCCTGAAACAATCTGCGGTGCGACCTCGTACGTGATGGGGAACGATACGTTCATGCGGTCCCGCACGGTCTTTTCGATCGAAGACCTGTGATCGCCGGACAGGGGAAACGAAGTTTTTATGATGATCCTCACCCCTTTCGCCTTCCGTGTTTCTCTGAAGGGCCGGAGGCTCTCTTCATCAATCTGGCTGATCCGGTGGACGAAACTCTGGACAATTCTGTCTTCCAGTTCGCTGTTTGCCAGATCCGTCAGCACCCTGCGTACTGTTTCATAGACATACATGCCGGATCTCCTGCGGAGGTTCTCAAGAAACGTCTTTCTCTCCAGAGCGAGGGTTTCATACCACCGCTTTTGGGTCTGGTCCACCTCGTTCCGTGCCTTGTTGATCAGTGCCTCTTTCTCCTCTTCCGCTTTTTTTCGGGCCCGGTTCAGCATCTCCTGCGCCTGCTCGTCCAGCGACTGGCTCCTGAGGTCGCATGCATGCGATGTCTCTGCCGCCTCTTTTCTCATCCTCTCAGCATCGTTCCATCTGGATTCAATATCCGCCTCGCGCTTGTCCATAGCCTGTATAATCCGGTCGAAGAGGAAGTACTTCAGAAGAAACACGAGGATGAAGAAGTTCACGATCTGGGCAAAGAGAATGAACCAGTCGATATGCATGTATGTTTACCCCTGCGAAATTACGTGATCCCAGAACGGATTTGCAAAGATCAGAATCATGGAGATCACGAAACAGTAGATCGCGATCGACTCGATCATGGCCAGTGCCACAAAGAGTGTCCGGGTAATGGAATTCCTCTCATCCGGCTGCTGAGCGATCGCACTCAGGGCCTGCTGAGTCGCCCTGCCTTCACTGAACGCAGGAGCGATAGATCCGATTCCCATGGTCAATCCTGCTGTGATGACCGATGCTATTGCAATTAACGTTAAACTGTCCATTGATCTCTCCCTTTTTTAATAATTATTTAACCCCATGTGTCTGTGAGTGATTCTCGCCATGTGCCTGGGTGACCGATGCGATGTAGACCATCGCGAGAATGGAAAATATATAGGCCTGAACGAGCCCGATCAGAAGACCAAGCGCGTGCATGATGATCGGGAAGAACAGCGGGGTAATCGCAAGCAGGATCGCGATGATCTTGTCGTGGCTCATGATATTTCCAAAGAGCCTGATGGACAAAGCCAGAGTACGGGTGATTTCACCGAGGACATGGAATGGGAAGAAGATGAACGTGGGTTGAAAATATTCGCTGAGGTACCCTTTTATCCCTCTTCGGGTCACTCCGTACAGCGGTACGGAGAAGAAAACGCTTATGGCAAGCGCTGCGGTGGTGTTGAGGGAAGAAGTCGGTGCGATGTATCCCGGGAAGATGATGAGCACATTGGACAGCCCGATGAACAGGAAGAGACCGCCGATAAAGGCGATATAGTGTGCAGGATCGTCCTGGCTGATTTCCCAGATCTGGTTTCTGATGGTCCCCACGATGACTTCGAGGAGATTCTGCCACCTGGTTATGTGGACACTCGAGGTCACGTTCCGGGTCACCAGCCATGAACCACCCACGAGGATCAGCATCACGAGCCAGGTATAGAGCAGGGTCACAGTGATCTTGATGAATCCCAACTGCCAGAGGATGACCTGGTCCGGGCTGATTTCATTGAGGCTCATGATTTCCATATCGATACCTCACTGCCGCGCGGAGCATTTCGTATCCACCTCGTCAGGATTAGTCGTGAGATGATGAACCCGGCCATACAGCCTGCCATGCGCTCCCACCGCCCCCACATGACGAGATAGAAACACGGCAGGACAACACCAAGCCTGACGATATAGCTCTGTACCGTGAGGAGGGCAGGTCTCTCTGAATCCGGGAGCCTCTTGACCGTCCACCACAGACTCAGGAAGTAGAACCCCCCAAGGGCGATACCCGCAAGGAAGGCAAGAAATACTGTCACATCGAGTGTCATTCTTAATTCCCCTCCTTGAGGTGCATGGCTCTCCTGGGGGACATCACTTGCGGATCCCTCCTTTCTGCACCCAGTACCACGCATTCAGGCAGCCGATCATGAGCCCTCCGATGAGCAGCATGAGGGTCCAGGAAAACTGGCTCGGCCAGGTTCTGTCGATCCAGATCCCCACGGCAACACCGATGAGGGTTGGAATTGCGACCGACCACCCCACGACACCGAACATCCCGAGACCGAACCAGACTGTCTGATCCTTTTCTTTCATCCCCTGAATCTTTCTGGCCTCTTTCTTCCCGACTGTCCTGCTGAAATTCCTGAGGATTTCCCTCCGTCTCTGCTGTGATGTTTTGGGTTGTTTATCCATGTTTTCTCAACTCCATGAAACGTCTGACCATATCGGCTTCTAGCCGAGCAGCAGCCGTACGGGCGATCTTTTCACGATCGTCAATGGCCTTGAACTGTTCCTCGAGAACCTGTTCCAGTTGTCCGAGGTCGGGGATCCTGACGGCATTTCGGGTGGACACGAACACATCGGGTCCCTTTTTCACCAGGATTCCCTCGTCTATCGCGAAGTATTCCTCCTGAGCCTTCTCCGGGAGGATGAGGAGAAGGCCCGCTGCAAGGGCTGAGACGAAGTCGATATGCCGTGGCAGGAGACAGAAGGACCCATTGATTCCTTCTGCGACCACCTTGGTCACCTCACGGTGATCAAGGACCTCTGATGGAAGCACAATCTTACAGTTCATCCTGTTTGAGCTCGTCGATGGTGCCGATCATGCAGAAGTTCGCTTCCGGCTGATCAGCAAATTCGTCGTTCAGGATGCATTCACACCCGCTGAGCGCATCCTCCAGTGTAACCATTTTTCCCTTCAGCCCGGTGAACTGCTCCGTAGTAAAGAATGGCTGGGTAAAGAACCTCTCGAGTCTCCGTGCACGGTGGACGATCCGCTGGTCCTCCCTGGAGAGTTCATTGATTCCGAGCATGGCGATGATGTCCTTGAGGTCCTCGTAGATGTTGAGCGTCCTCCTGATCTCCTGTGCTATCCTGTAGTGCTTTTCCCCGACGACATGGGGGAGCAGCATCTTCGATCCTGACTGGAGAAGGTCTACTGCAGGATAGAGCCCTTCACTCGCTCGTTTGCGCGACAGAACAATGGATGCGGACAGGTGGCCGAAGGTGTGTACAGCTGAAGGATCCGTGAAGTCGTCTGCCGGAACGTAGACTGCCTGGATGGAGGTGATCGCTCCCGTGGTTGTGTTGCAGATGCGCTCTTCGAGTTCAGAGAGCTCGGTTGAGAGCGTGGGCTGGTAGCCGAGACGCGAGGGTATCTGCCCCATGAGACCTGACACTTCAGAACCCGCCTGGATGAACCGGAAGATGTTGTCCATCATAAGGAGGACATCCTGCCGCATATCGTCCCTGAAGAATTCAGCAATGGTCAGGGCGGTATGTCCAACGCGGAATCTCGCCCCGGGTGGTTCGTTCATCTGACCAAAGACCATGACGGTATTGTGCAGCACACCTGCGGTGAGCATGTCCCGGTAGAGCTCTTCACCCTCACGGCATCGTTCACCGACACCGCAGAAGATGCTCACACCCTGGTAGGCCTTCACCGTATTGTTGATCATCTCGGTAATGAGCACGGTCTTTCCTACCCCTGCGCCTCCGAAGAGACCTGCCTTTCCCCCCCGTTCGAGGGGGGCAAGTACATCGATTGCCTTGATCCCGGTGGTGAAGATCTCCGAGACCGTAGACTGCTGAGACAGGGGAATGGTCTTCTGGTGGATGGATCGCCGTTCGCCCTCGATATCCCCTTTGTAGTCGATCGGGTCTCCGAATACGTTCAAGACGCGCCCGAGAAGGTTCTTTCCAACAGGGACCTGGATAGGCCGACCGGTATCGAGGATCCGTGAACCCCGGGCAAGTCCCTGGGTGGGCGACAGTGCGACACCCCGCACAAGACGCTCATTCAGATGAGTGATCACCTCGATGACGATGGAGTTGTCATCACCGGCCCTGAGGACGTGATAGATTGGAGGAAGTTTTTCAGGGAACAATGCGTCAACGACGCTTCCACGAACGGATTCTACTGTGCCGGCATTGGAGTGTTCATTCATCGCCATAGCCCCTTTACGCCTCTCCAGTCCGAGGACAGGAGAAGATTTTATGAAGACCTGCTGTATCCGTTCATACTACTACACGCTATGTATCTGAATTATAAGGTAGATGATGGAACAGTCAATGTCACTTTGCGATTTTTCTGTATTTTTTTTGAGGCAAACGGCATTCCCGCTGCCTTACCTCTCTGCAGTGACCGATGCGATAGGGATATGCTGGTTAGGATACCCTCTCTCCTAGGAAAATGTATCAGTCCTGGCTTCTGTTCGAGAATTTCCGGATCACCGATGAGCGCTGCTTCTCAGTGAGCATGCAGCCTCTGGTGCACTCATGGTCGCATCTGCCATTGCAGGGTTCCACATGAACAGTGACCGTCGACCCTGGGAGATGCTTCGTAATGAGACGGGTAATCTCGTCAGTCAGCCGGTGTGACTCATCCACGGTCATGTCCGGGTCCACGAGCATGTGGAACTCGATAAATCTAGCGCTTCCGGCCTTCCGGGTGCGAAGCTTGTGAAAACCGTGTACAGGGGGGTGCATACTCCTGATGAGCCCAGTGATGTAGTCCATCTCTTCAGCTGGAAGCCTCCAGTCAAGGAGATCCTTGGCGGACTGAACGGTGAGTTTCCACGCTGTATGGAGGATCAGAAAAGCAACCGCAATCGCTGCAACAGGATCGATCCAGTGAAGATTCATCCCAGGGAAAACTTTTTCTCCGGACCAGATGAGCACGAGACTAGCCATGACACCCAGAGATGTATACACATCTGTCCGAAGGTGCCATCCGTCCGCCTGGAGCGCAATGGAATCCGTCTGTCTGCCCACGACAAAGAGGCGTTTCGAGACAATCCAGTTCGTCACCGAAGAAATGAGCATGACGCCGATTCCCCACTCAACGGCATCGATGGGAGCGGGATTGAGCAGCCTCTCGATCGCTTCCGTGATGATCCAGATGGCTGCGAGGATAATCAGGAGAGCCTCGATGGTTCCCGAGATGTTTTCGATCTTTCCGTGACCGAATGGGTGTTCATCGTCTGCTGGCTTGTCGGATTTCTTAACCGAAAAAAAGGCGATCAATGCAGCAACGAGATCGACTGACGAGTGGGCAGCCTCTGAAATCACGGATACCGAGCCGATAGAGAGGCCCACGATCAGCTTCATCACGATCAGCGCGCTGTTCGAGAAGATGGACAGCCGCGCTGCCGATACCTTTTTTTCGTTTCTCTCCATACACCGGATCCCCTTCGGGATCGTGGGGACAGGGAAACTATACTACCAGAATCGAGATGAATTTCCACAGCATTTCCTTCATGCATTTACGGACATGGATGGTGGAAAAAGGGCAGAAAAGACCTTCAGGCAATGGACCTGAAGGGGAACCAATAGGTCAAAAGGTAAAAACTGGGGTTGTAGAGTAGTAAAAATAATGCCGACAATGATGTTGTCAAGTCCCGCCGCGTATTTTGTCAAGACTCGTTCGAAATGTACCCCCGGTAAACTCGTGAAAAATGTCCCCTTCCATACGTCACGCTGCGTGTGTGTTTTCGACAACCTCCTTGATCATTTGTCACCTGTCCCGTGGCATGACTGGAACTGTTCATCATGCAACGTTGTGGACGACAGGATCGATCGTGTTCAGCCTTTCGATAGGGATGTGGCAGAGGATGCGATGCCCTTTCCCGTCACTCTGCCAGGGTGGCGTCTGCTCTTCACAGATCTTCCCACCATCGGGCAGCATACCGGAACGCCTCGGGCACCGTGTGTGAAAGCGGCATCCTGCAGGCGGGTTCAGGGCGCTCGGTACGTTTCCACTCAGTCTCAACACTTTCTGCTCCGCCTCCGGGTCGGGAATGGGCACTGCGGAGAGCAGAGCCTCGGTATAGGGATGGTAAGGAGGATCGTAGATGGATTCAGCCGGACCTATCTCCACGACCTGGCCGAGGTACATGACTGCAATGTCATCGGAGAAGTACCTCACGACGCTCAGGTCATGGGCGATAAAGATCATGGAAGACCCGAATGTCTGCTGGATCTCCAGCAGCAGGTTGATGACGGCAGCCTGGACAGATACATCCAGAGCGGAAACCGGTTCGTCGCAGATGATCAGGTCAGGCCTGCTGGCGAGGGCGCGTGCAATTCCAACGCGCTGCTTTTCTCCTCCGCTGAGCTGCCTGGGGAGACGGTCATAGTAGGTCTCCCCAAGTCTGACAGCCTTGAGGAGGCGGATTACTTCGCTCTTCACCTGCTTCCTGGGTACGGTCTTGAACCTCCTGATGGGCCGGCCGATCTGTTTGCCGATGGGGTAGGACGGGTTCAGTGTCGAATCCGGGTTCTGAAAGACCATCTGCATTTCTTTGAT
Source organism: Desulfomonilia bacterium (assembly GCA_049975365.1). GTDB lineage: Bacteria > Desulfobacterota > Desulfomonilia > UBA1062 > UBA1062 > DSBG01. The sequence goes on from JBNGDS010000057.1 coordinate 9,749, forward strand.
AAGCCGCGATTCCCGTTCCGATACAGGCTGGTCGATATCGATGCCCATGAACTCGAGGTTGCCGTCTGTCACCGGTTCCAGTCCGATGAGGCCCTTGACCAGGGTCGATTTCCCACACCCTGATTCGCCGACAATCCCCAGGGTCCGACCCATGGAAAGTCTGACGCTCACGTCGTCAACAGCTCGCACGAATTTTTTTTCACCCAGGCCGAAGAGACTCACCACGGAGTTGGATTCCTGGGGGTAGTAGATCTTGAGATTCTCGATAGTGAGGAGTTCTTCCTGGCCGGTCTGCTGCCCCTCAGTCACCTGTGCCAGTTTTTTTGAATCCATCCTTCGCGCGGTCCTGGGCCTGCTCTCGATCTCTCGGGCATAGATGCACCTGGCACGGTGACTTCCCTCCACGGCGATCAATGCAGGCCTGTTTTCCCTGCACTCACTCGTTGCGTAGTCGCACCTGGGGGCGAACACGCAGGCGTCCCTCGGTCGAGCCGCCGGCGGAGGGACACGTCCTCTGATGGGCTGGAGAATGGAATCGAGCTTGCTCTCCCCCAGTCTCGGAACGCTTGCCAGGAGTCCCATGGTGTAGGGATGACGGGGACGCTTGAAAATGTCTTCCACCGTCCCGGTTTCGACCATTTCCCCAGCATACATGACGCACAGGAGGTCACTCACCCGGGCAACTACGCCGAGGTTGTGCGTAATGAAGATGTTCGCAGTCTGGAATTCCTGCTTGAGCTCCTCGATCAGGTCGAGCACAGCAGCCTCGACCGTCACATCGAGGGCTGTCGTCGGCTCATCCATGATGAGCAGGGCAGGGTTGTTGAGCATTGCCATTGCAATCACGACCCGCTGCTGCTGGCCCCCGGAGAGCTGGTGGGTGTAGCGGTTCATCACGTCTGCTGGGTCCGGCATGTAAACACGTTTCAGCATGGATATCGATTGCTCCCATGCCTGTCCCTTGGACATGTCCGTATGACAGGTGAGCACCTCAGCGAGCTGGTCCCCGATCCTCACGGAGGGATTGAGGGCCTGCATCGGGTCCTGGTAGACCATGGCGACCCTGTCTCCGCGAAGCTGTTTCAGCTCTGCATCGGATCGGCCAATGAGCTCGTTCCCCTGGAAGCGGATGCTTCCCTCGGTGATCTTCCCGTTGGCGCCGAGGAAGTTGACGATCCCGAAGGCAATCGTACTTTTCCCGCATCCAGACTCGCCCACAAGTCCCAGTGTCTGACCAGGGGCAACGGAGAATGATACACTCCGCACCGCCTCGACATCCCCTGAGCGGGTTTCATAGGCGATCCCGAGATCGGACACCTCGATGACCGGTTGTGTGTCGTTGAGCGTATTCACGAAAGCACTCCACTTTTTACCTCTCTTATTGATACCGCATGGATTCTTCTCTGAGCCCATCGGCAAGGAGATTCAACCCCACCACGAGCGATGCGATTGCCAGAGATGGCCACAGTGCTGCCCAGGGGCTCCCTGCAAGAATGAACTCTCTCCCTTTTGCCACCATGCTCCCCCAGTCAGGGGATGGGGGAGGCATGCCCAGGCCGAGGAATCCCAGGGTCCCCATGGCAAAGATCGCATACCCGACACGCAGCATGGAGTCCACGATGATGGGGCCCCTGGCATTGGGAAGGATCTCGACGAACATGATGTAGAGAGGGCTTTCCCCCCGTGTCTCGGCGGACTTGACGTATTCACGTGTCTTGATGTCCAGCGTGAGACTCCTCACAAGCCGTGCGATTCCGGGGGTCCCCACAATGGTCATGGCAATGACCACGTTGATGGCGGAGGCGCCCAGCGCTGCCATGATGATCAGGTAGAGGAGGATGATGGGCACCGCCATCATGGCATCGAGCAGCCGCATGACCAGTTCATCGATCCACCCGCCGAAATACCCGCTTACCAGGCCGAGGGTCATACCGATACACAGGGCTATCAGAACCCCCCAGATCGCTGTTCCCCCCGGCAGCCAGAAATGCTCGCTGATCGGGAGGATGACGAGAACAACCCGGGCACCGTAGATCAGGCGTGACCACAGATCTCTCCCGAGCTCATCTGTCCCGAGGATGTGTTCTGACGAAGGGTCGGCATTGGGAGACATCCAGTCCTGCTCGAGGGGAGTGTACGGTGTCAGAAGCGGCGCAAAGATTGCGACAAACACCCAGAACAGAACAATGACAAGACCGACAGTTGCTGTCTTCGACGCAAGAACGAGAGAGAACCCGGTCCAGAGTTTTGACAGGATGCCCCTCTTCTCTTCGCCGCCGGCGAAGACCGCTGCGTCTGCCTGTACTGGTGCTGTGCTCTTTCCTTCGTTCATGATTCTGTCTCACTCATACGCATGGTTCCAAACATTCCTCGCAGTTCTGTTTCCGGGTCAGGTGTACCTGATGCGCGGGTTCAGGAACGTGTACACGATATCAGCCACAAGCTGTGTCCCCACCGCGAGAAGCACGAGGATCATGGCACCTGCCTCCAGCGCGTTGATGTCCTTGAACAAGGCGGAATCGAGGAGATACTTGCCGAGTCCAGGATACCCGAACACCACCTCCACAATAACGATGCCTCCCATGAGCCAGTTCACGTGCAGCATGATTACGGTAATGGGTGCCATCAGCGCATTGCGCACCGCATGCTTGACAATAATGCGCCAGTACGGCAGGCCTTTGAGAAAGGCTGTGCGGATATAGGGAGACCGCATCACCTCGACCATGCTTGCCCTGGTGATCCGCAGGATGTACCCCAGCTCGATCAGCGTGAGGGTGAGTACCGGCAGGATGAGCATGTCCGGGCGTTCCCACGGTGCCTTCTCACCGAAAACCGTTGCCCCGGGGACAAGTTTGAGCCACACCGCCATGATCAGGATCAGGAAGATTCCTGTTGCAAATTCAGGTATGACCGAGAAGGTCATTCCCCCGATGGAAAGGAATCGATCCTTCATCGATCCCTCCTTGACCCCGGCGAGCAGCCCAAGGACGAGCGCAAGGGGCATCACGATGACGAAGGCGATGCCGGCCAGCACCAGAGAATTTCTGAGCCTGGTGAAGAGGCTCTTGGATACCGGTCTCCCGGTCCTGAGAGACACCCCGGGGTCACCCCGGATGAATCCTTTTTTCAGCGGGATGTATTCAGTCGGACCCCCGCTCGTTTCCATCCACCCCGTACCCATGATGAAGGTCCACACCTTCCGGTCGCTTCCCTTCTCCCACAGGACCGCATGGTTCTGGGTGTCAATTCCCCAGAACCTGCTCACACCGGAGGCGTCCCGCGACCATGCGTCGTTGTCGACCTCCTGGCTCACAGTGCCATCCTGGTGTTTTACGATTGCAATCAGGTCTTCGCCCGAAAGCTTCCATCTCACCAGCGACCCATCATCCCTGAGGGCCCACCACTCCTCGAACCCTTCTTCTGTCGTGATTCTTCTCAAGGGGAGCCCGATCTTTGCGGAGGCATGCCAGTCGCTTCCCATGAGCCAGTACACGTAGCGCTGGTATACTGGCTTGTCGAGCCCCATCTGTGCAAGGAAGGATTTTTCCTGCTCGGGAGTAACGAAGCTGCCGAGCACATTTCTGGCAACATTACCGGGGGACGACTCCGTGATGAGAAACACCGCGATGGAGACGAGGAACATGGTGAGGAGAAGGAGCAGAAATCTCCTGAGGATGAATTTAGCCATGGGTTCGGCTCCTTCCTTCTCGAGCGGTAATGTGTCCGCATCCCCGCCCTGGATAATGGGCGATGCTCATGGTCATGGTGCCGTTTCCCGCTTCTCCGGTGCCGGATGTTTGAGTTACGCCTTCATCCAGACATTGTTGAACAGCATGTAGCCGTTGGGATGGGGTTTCACGTCCTGGACAGAGGCTCGAGTGACCATCCAGACATTCCTCCACCAGGCGATTCCGATCGATCCCCGTTCCATCTGGATCTCCTCGAGCCTGCAGAAGATCTTCCTGCGTTCGTCAACATCGAGAATCCCATTGGCTTTCATCAGGAGTTCAGAGAATTCCTTGTCCACCCACCTGGTCTCATTCCAGGCAACCGGTTTACCGGTTTCATCCGCTATGTAGGCGAGGTTCATGATCATGGTTCCCAGGGGTCTGTGGGTCCAGGGGGTGATTCCCAGGTCGACCTCTGTCCACTTCTCCCAGTACTGGCTCGTGGGCATTGTCTGGATGTTGATTCTGAATCCTGCAGGAGCAGCATCCTGCTTCAGAACCTCTGCATACCGCACTACGTCGGTCCAGTCACTGCCGACGGAGAGGTTGATGTCGATCCCATTCGGGTAGCCGGCGTCGCGAAGCAGCTGCTTCGCCCTGTCAGGATCGTATTTCGGGATGTCCTTGGTGCAGTACTCGGGGTGGTTCGGGTAGACATGTGTATCATGGCCGAGATCACCTTCTCCGAAGTATGCCAGTGCAAGAATCTTTTCCCGGTGCTGGCAGAGCTTGAGAGCTGATCTCACCCGGTTGTCGTTCCAGGGCTTCATGTCCGTACGCATTCTCAGCACCCGTGTCGTGCCGGTGGCAATCGGCTGGATGGAGATGCTCTTGTCGTCCTTGAGTGCCTGGTACACATCGGTTCCTGCTGAGTCCCCCAGATCGATCATGTGGATCTCACCCGACTGGAGCGCGGCAATCTGAGGGGACATCTCGGTTCCCATATCGGAGAATTCCATTCCATCCATGTACGGCAGGCTCTTTCCATCGGGTCCCTTCTGCCAATAGTCGTTCCGCCGTTTCAGCACACACCGCTCACCTTCCAGGTAGGTTTCGAGAGTGTACGGGCCGGTGCCATGGGGTTTCTTGATGAAATCGCCTTCAAATGTCCTGTGGTTGAGCACCAATGCCGGATAGTGGAAGAGGTGCTCGGGAACCGCGATTTCAGGCCGCTTGAGGTGGAGCTTGACCTGGTATTTCGATACCTTCTCGATCCCTGTGGGATCCAGGTAGGAGCCTACCATTCCCAGCAAGGATGACCCGATGTCCTTGTTCAGCCATTGGTTGAAGGTAAAGACAACATCGTCGGAGATGAACTCGTCGCCGTTGTTGAATTTCACCCCTTTCCTCAGATTCAGTGTCCAGGTCTTCAGGTCTTCACTCGCTTCCCAGTTTTCCAGCAGGAGCGGGTGGGTGATATTCTTTCCATCCGTTATCGTGAGGTATTCCGCCACCTGTCTGAGCTGGTTCGATGGTGCGATCCACGAAAACTGTGCCGGGTGTGTCACCTTCTGGACCTGGGATGAAACCTTCAGTACGCCACCACGTTGAAGGGATGCTGCGTATACCCTTGTCGGCCAGACAATACCGGCCATCTGGCTCGCTGCTGCAGCCGACACTCCAAGCAAGGTCGCATACCGAATGAAATCCCGTCGAGACAGTCTGCCTTTCTCCAATACATCCTTCAGATCATTGAGAAGTGGATGGTCGTCTCCTTTCTTCATCGTGTCCCCCCTTTCACTCTCGTTTTGGTAGTGCTAAAAAATTGAAAATGTTCTGAAAATATGTCAGGTAAGAAAATTCTCCGCGCCAGAAATGTTCATACTTTCTTCGATGGTATCTATAAATATACTATAACAGCCTGAAAAGTCAAATTGAATGGGTTTAATCAGGAATATCAGAAAGCTAGAAGCTTCTGAAAAATGATTTTCATGGCATGTTGAGAGAAAATTGTGGGAGCACATATTCCCAAAAGCGAATGAAACCCCGTTGAATGGATGATATTCACGGCAAATAAATATACAATACAGAATTTATGTGGAAGATAGAAGAATATATGGGAAGAGATTGGGATTTCTCCATTATGCTCAAGATCCCCTAGATATCCTCGAGAATAACCTGGAGAGCTCTTTCACGAACTGACGGGGCATACTTCCCTGATTCAGGGTTTTCTCTTTCCCGTGCATCAACGTTCTCCGTGGAGAGGTGCATCTGGAAGTGATGGTGAAGAGAGTTCCATTTTTTCCTCCCGCTATGGGAAAAACTTTGCCACTGCTCCCATTTTCGCCACGCGAGGTTGTCTTAACTGCTGGAAATGTATTGACCTCGCATCCAGCATGATTTTTGCTAGCCTGTCTACTGGTAAGTCATCAGGGGGATGGGGGTTACGATCGAATGTTTTTTCAGAGAAGTCGCCTGTGGTAGGGGGTATTGCCACAAAAGGAGGGATGTACTACACTGGTTCACGGGGAGACCCCCGATCGATCTGATCGGGTATAATTTTTCCTCCTCAAAAATCTTTTCAGTCAAGCCTTGGTATCCGGACCGGCATGACCAGAAAATCATCCTTGTTGAGGTCCCCGCTTTCCAGGCCTGTGATTGGAATTCTTGGCATACGATGACTCACATCGTGTGCACATGAGATCCTGAAGGCAGCGGGAAAGTGGTTCCCAGGTGTTTTATTGGTGTTTCACTGTCGAGACACCGGTATTTCAACCCTTCCCCCCTGACTTGCCAGAACTCAACAAGGAGGAGGACATGAGGAAAAGGATACTGTTCGTTTCATTGATTCTTCTGGGTGCACTGATATGTGCATCATCTGTTCATGCCCGGTATGAAAAACCCTGGAAAGACCTCTCTCAGATCCTGACTCCGCAGCTCCGTCAGGTTGTGGACTACCACCCGGTGGAGATCAGGGTGGCATTTTCTCCCGGGGCGGATGCGAGTACATTCAGGGCGTGGCTGAACGGACAGGACATTACAGGGGAATTTCAACCTGTCGCTGGAGGAGTGAGAGCCCTGGTCGGGCCTGAGAATGGCCTGAACTACCGTCTCACAGGAGAACGACCTCCAGGCATAAAATTCAACATTCTCTTCACCCTGGTCGAGGGGCTGGCCTGGAGGAAAGACTTGGATGTCTGCCAGTTTTTCGTCGAGTACAAGCCTGTCACCACCACCCGTGACGAGGTCGGTGTGTGGTACATTGCCGGCGGTTCTCTCTACGATGCGTTCGAGGCAATGGGGTATGCCGTGGCCACGGACCGCCTCTGGCAGATGGAGACCTATCGCCGCTCCGCCAGGGGAAAACTGGCCGAGGTTTTCGGGTCAGGTCAGCTCGGGTCAGATATCTTCCTGCGCACCATCGGGTACTCGGATGATGAACTGACCGCCGGGTTTGATGCTCTTGACAAGGAATCGAGGATAGTTATCCAGGCCTACGTGGATGGCATCAACCGCAGAATCGCGGAGATTGCCGCTGACCCCGCGTACCCGGCTCAGCTTCCCTACGAGTTCCTGGCACTTGGCTTTTTCCCTGAAGACTGGAGCGTGAATGACGTGCTTGCGTGGATAAGCCTGCTCCTCAGGGAGTTCGACTGCGAGGCCCTGAGCCAGGGACAGCTCGACAACGCAGCACTGTTCCAGCACCTGCTGGGGCTCGCAGGTGGAATTCCGGGCGCAGCCTTCGGCATGTTCAACGACCTGCGGTGGATGGAGGACCCCGAAGCCTTGACCTATATCCCTCAGGAGGTGTCGATAGCCCCTCGTGCGGTCGCTGAACGGACAGACACACATCCAGCTCACTCGCCGAAGCTTGTGAGCACTGGACACACGCTCAATGCCGCCCAGGTCCTGCAGGCAAGGCTGAATGATGTACTCGACAACCTGAAGAAGATCAATGCCTACGTCAAGATGGGCAGTTACGCCTGGGTTGTCTCCGGCAGCAAGACTGCTGACGGCAACCCCATCATCTACTCAGGACCGCAGATGGGATTTTCCGTCCCCTCCATCGTGCTGGAAGGCTCTATCAGGGGAGGCGGACTGGAGATCTCGGGCATGTCCGTGCCCGGCATCCCGGGCATCGTGATCGGCCGTACCCCGCACCATGCCTGGTCCATGCAGGTGGGACACGCCCACACCGTGGACTACTACCTTGAGACCCAGGAAAATGTTCAGCTCCACCGCTTTGAGACCATTCCAGTTATCAACGTTCCCGGGAATCCAGGTTTGGGGTACTCCACTGTAGCGATTCCGGTCTGGCGCACCTCCCACGGCCCCCTCGTCAACCCGCTTCCCTACGATCCATCAACGTATGTGCCTGATCCATCGAATCCTCTGGTGTCCTGGAAGTACTCCCACTGGGGCTATGAGTTCGCCACCATTGGTGCCTATCTGAAGATTGCCCGGGCCCAGAGCATGGATGAGTTCGGCGAGGCCATCGAAGACATAGCAGTGAGCCAGCACTTCTGCTATGCCGATCGTGACGGCAACATCGCCTACTGGATGTCGGGCCGCGACCCGGTGCGCGATCCAATGGTTCCCTTCGCGGTTGACTGGCGACTTCCCCAGGGGTTCTTCGGGACATATTCGGAGTGGGACCCCGAGATCCTCATCCCGAAATCCACGGACCGCAACACCCTCCAGGGCTACTACGGCGGGTGGAACAACAAGTCAAAGGTCGGCTACCCCGAGTCGTTCAACAATCCCTCTTACACCTTCGGCCCCTTCCACCGGGCTCACGTGGTCGACGAATACCTCGTGGATAGCTATGACCTCACCTATGATGAGGTGCGGGACCTCGCCCTGAACATCGCGACCACCAGATCCCTGGGAGGTGGCGGCAACCCATGGGCATTCGTGGAGCCGTATTTTACTGCTGCAGTGGATGTCCCTGATGCCCCTCAGGAACATCTCGATGCCCTTGCCCTCCTGTCTGCGTGGGATGGGCACTTCGTTGCCGGTGGGCCCGCGCAGTGGGCTGTTGGACCGGACACCGCCGATGCCTGGATCCTCATGGATATGTGGATCGATGAGGTGATCAGGCTCACCTTTGACGATGAACTCGGCGGGATGGGGGAAAGAAAAATCAGGCTCTTCAATGTCCTGCTCCACGGCCTTGCCGGTGAGTCCTCGGGTATCACAAACACCTATGACTGGTTCAGCAATCTCGTGGATCCAGCTGCACCCCAGACCGCAGACGACATCATCGTCACGGCCCTGGATACTGTGCTCGGAACCCTCGGACCTCAGCCATGGGGGGATGGTGAGCGTGGGTTTATCGACTATGATGCACACGTTTTAGGTGTAACGTGGAATGGAACCCCGTATTCAGAGCGGTCCACCTACGCGCACTGCGTCGAGTTCGGGCCCGCAGGACCTGTCACCATCCAGAGCATGTTCCCCCTCGGTGAGTCAGGGACGATCCTCATGGGTGCAGGCGGAGCAGTGCTCCTCGATCCCGACTTCTTCAGCATGACCCCGTACTACGATACGTTTGTCCACAGGCCCTTCCCGCTCTTTGACTGAGTTGATCTCAGTGCGGACCCACGCCCTGCCCGGGATTGGCCCGGGCAGGGCGTTTCACTGGAATCACGAGAATATTCAGGGGGTTCAGGAGGATAAAATATTTTCAACACCCGTGAAAATATCATTGCAAAACATGAGTAAACGCGCTAGTAACGGTTTCAAATCCAAGGTAATTCATCTCAACGCCGGGGGCTGTATGGATGGAGAAGGTTCCCATAGTAAGATTACGGGGGGTGACGAAGCGGTTTGACGACGTCGTCGCCGTGGATGACTTAAACCTCGATATCTACGAGGGAGAGTTCCTTACACTGCTTGGTCCTTCGGGTTGCGGAAAGACTACCGTACTGAGGCTCATCGCTGGATTCGAAACGCTTGACACCGGTGAGATCTACATGAACGGCACCCGGCTCAACGGGATTCCGCCGAACAAGAGAAACGTGAACACCGTGTTCCAGAGCTATGCCCTGTTCCCCCACATGACCGTGTTTGACAACATTGCCTTCGGCCTGAAGATGAAGCAGCGGGGCAAGCAGAGCATCCACGACGAGGTCAATCATGCAATCGACATCGTGAAGCTCAGAGGCCTGGAGCAGAGGAAACCCTACCAGCTCTCCGGGGGGCAGCAGCAACGGGTCGCCATGGCGAGGGCCATCGTCAACAAGCCCAAGGTGCTTCTCCTGGATGAACCACTGTCCGCCCTCGACTACCGGCTCCGCCAGGAGATGCAGCTCGAGCTCAAGCGGCTGCACCGGCAGCTCGGCATTACCTTTGTCTTCGTCACCCACGACCAGGTGGAGGCCATCAGCATGTCCGACCGCATCGCGGTGATGAATGACGGCAGGATCGAGCAGATCGGCACCCCCATTACCATCTATGAAGAGCCGGAAAACATGTTCGTTGCCCGTTTTGTCGGAGAGATCAATGTCTTTGACGGGCGTGTGAGGAACGTAGAGAACGGCAGTGCCTTCGTCGACATCCACGGGCAGAGCTTCAAGGTGCAGAACAAGAAGAATCTCGCTCCCGGGCAAGACGTCACGGTTCTGCTCAGGCCGGAAGATATCATGGTGAGCTCGAACGGGAACGGTTCCAGTGAAGAACCTTCCCTGTCGGGAAAAGTGGAGGAGGTCATCTACAAGGGCAAGACTGTCGACCTGATCATCACCCTGGATGAAGGGGAAACCATCTTCGTGACGCAGTTCTTCAACGAAGACCAGGAAAACGTGGTGTACTCAGAGGGACAGCGTGTCCATGTCGACTGGCTCTACGGCTGGGAAGTCGTCCTGTAGAGATGGTCAGGCAGAGCCGCTTCAGGAACATCGCCGTAGGGATTACCCTGCTGTGGATCACCATATTCGTGATCGTTCCCTATCTCTTCGTGGTGGTCGTCAGCTTCCTTGAACGCGACCCAGCTCACATCATACGCTGGGTCTTCACCTTTGAGAGCTATCGGGAGATCATGTCCCCGGTATTCCTGAGGGTCTGCAAGAATTCGTTCTTTCTGGCCTTCGTCACCACCGTCATCACGCTTGCAGCGGCCTATCCCTTTGCCTTTATCCTCAACCGGATACCTGAGAAAACGAGGCGTTTTCTCATCCTGCTCATGATTATTCCATTCTGGACATCTTCGCTCATCCGGACCTATGCCCTCATCATCCTCTTCAAGGCCAACGGCATCATCAACTCTCTCCTGCTCGGCCTGGGGCTGATTGAGGCGCCGCTGGACATCCTCTACACCAGGACCGCGGTGTTCTGCGGCCTGGTCTACAC
>JBNGDS010000058.1:0-20402 GCA_049975365.1 Desulfomonilia bacterium
GGAGTTGCCCTTGGCTCGTCTTACCCATTTTTACAGAAAATACAGGACAGGACCTAGATGAATGAGAACTATTTGAAATAATCAAGAAAAATACTATCAGAATAATCTTTGATATTGTCTTCACGACATCCCTCCTCAAGATATCGAATACACATTCAAAAGCACATCAATGGTGTGGAACCAATGTATTCAATGAGACGCAATAAATATGCAATCCAACAGATTTAATATTTTCAGCATAGTAGCTCTTTAGAGAATCCTCTTGGAGAAAATTATATGGCAATTTATTCATAATATCAGCATAAATTTTCTTCATGTAAGAAACGCATGTCAGGTATCATGAATAATGATACGGGTTATAGTCCTCGATTCATATTTTTTTACCAGAAGTGAGGGATTGCTATTATTGAACATTTCTTCGATCCCGTCACGGTTTCTGGGTGCATGAAAACCAATGATCTTGTTTTGAACTCTATGCTTTTTGGTCCTCCAAGTAGGATCGGATCTCCTGGCACGAAATATTCATTTCTGGCAAATAGTCGCTCTTGGTATCAAATAAGCGATTTCTGACTACACGAGAAACCGGTGATCCTGTGCCACCTAGTATGATTTAATCACATATTCGGAATTAACTTTCACGAGTACTGAAAGACGACGCTCGTATTTTCAGTAAAGGGCAATTCCCTTTACAGGTGGATCTCCACGATATCCCCGTCCTGCATCACGTAATCGCGCTGCACCATCTGGCCGTCGTGCACGGTCTTTCCCCATATCCGTGCGAACTTCAGCTTGGTCACGAAATCCTTGTGTATCTTGAGGGCCAATTCTTCCAGCGTGCTGTGCCTTGGTATGACGAACGGTTCATCCAGGTCGGGCTCCTTGCCCGGGTTCTTGGAATACACCCTGATGATATCGGACAGGTCGTAGAGCATGGACGTGAAGTCTTCCAGGTTTGTCCCCTTCAACGTGGAGATGCCCAGGGCCGGGAGATCCAGTTCGGTGAGTTCGAGAAAGGTATTGAAGTCCTCCTCGAGTTTCTTGTCGTCCATTTTGTTCGCGACAATGAAGATCTTCTTGAAGAACTGCGGCTTCTTCACCCCTTCAGGGACTTCGTATCCCTCGGGAAAAATCCTGAACTGAGCGAGGACTTCCATGGTGTCTTCATACTGCTGCAGGAGATCAGCACTCAGGTCCAGGAGAATCACGACAATGTCCGCCCTCCTGATCAGGTCGCCCATCTGGGGGTCAACGTATTCTGCGGTAATGGGAGGTGTGTCGATAAGCTGGAACTGGATATTCTCGTACGGCGCCATGCCGGGAGTCGGTTTGTGCGTGGTGTGGGGGAAGGGTGCGATCTCGGGGCTTGCATTGGTGAGAGATGAGATCAGGGATGATTTCCCTGAATTCGGGGGGCCTATGATCACGACCTGTGCAGCACCCTCCTTGTCGATGGAGAAGATGCTCTTCTGTTTTGCACCCCCTTTTTTCTTCTGCGACTGCTCCTTGAGTTTCGAGATTCTCCGCTTGATATCTGCCTGGAGCTTGTCTGTCCCCTTGTGCTTGGGGATGATGGCGAACATCTCCTCGAGGACCTCGATCTTTTCCTCTGGGGTTCTTGCTTCCCGGAACCTCTTTTCAGCTTCGTGATATGTTGGTGGAAGATTCGCTGGCATGTTTCAGAGCCCCTGCTCCGTATACTGTCGTGTACACGTGTCACCGTGTTTTCGTGACCAATGCCCGTTCGAGCATCTCTTCTCATACACAAAACCCATACAAAATTCAATCTGTGATGGGTGGGGCAGGTCCTGCTTCCCTATGGCGTGATGCTGAAGAACACAAACCAGAGTCAAAGCCGGGCTTTTCTGAAGGTTTAGTGGGGACAAAACAGGAAATCTGCGCTATGAGAGGAAGATATCACTTCCTCAGGCGGACATGCATGAGAGCCAGCAAAGAGTTTTACGGGTGGCACCTGATTTGTGTTCTGTGGCTGATCTACTTCATCAATATTGGATTTGTCTTCTACGGGTCAAGCCTCATCAACACATTCATGGTTCTCGAAATGGGGTTTGACAGGAAAACGCTGGGGGGAGGATTTGCGCTGTTCCACTACGTGAGCGGCCTGTCCGCACCGCTGGCCGCCTATGTAATCAACAAGAAGGGGATCCGTACCGCTCTCGCCCTCGGATCTCTCGTCCTCGTCTGCGGGGCTGTGCTCATGGCAACTGTGGTGAGGTCAACCTGGGTATTTCTTCTTGTGTACGGACCCGTGATGGGGGTGGGAATCGGGTTTGGAAGCGTACTCTCGGTCCAGACAGGGGTCACCCTCTGGTTCAACCGCAAGAGGGCACTTGCCATGTCGCTTGTTCTTACTGCCTCCGGGATCGGTGGGGTTGTCGCTGCTCCATCATTGAACCTTCTCATCTCGACACTTTCCGGGAACTGGAGAGCGGCATGGCTGGGTGTGTCGGTCCTGTGCCTCGTTTCAGTGGTGATGAGCGTGCTGTGTGTGAGGAACAGGCCATCCGACCTCGGACAGGTTCCTGATGGGATCATGCCCGAGGGCACAGGATCGCGGCCATCTACAGGATCGAAGCTCGGTGTCCACAGGACATCCCGCATATGGACCCGGAATCAGGCGATGAAGACACCGTCGCTCTGGCTCATCTTTATCGGCATCATCGGCTATTTTGTCCCGTTCATGTTCTGTGTTGCCCACGGGGTTATTCACCTCATGGACAACGGGTTGTCCCAGGGAAGCGCTTCCCTGTCGCTTGGCCTTCTCACCCTGTTCAGCATCGTGGGCAGGCTGCTCGGGGGATTCCTCGGAGACAGGATCGAACCGCGCCACCTGGGAGGAATCTCCCTCCTTGTTCTCCTCGCAGGCGTTCTTGCGTGCATGGGTGCACACGATGTGGTCTTCATGGTGCTGTACGCATCCTGTGTCGGCATCGGTTTCGGGTGTGCCTTCGTCATGCTTCCGACCCTGATCGGGAATTACTACGGCCCTGATGCATTTGCCTCCATTGTAGGCATGCTTGCTCCTCTGTACACGCTGTTCTCCGCATCCGCCCCTTTTGCCGGGGGTGTCATCTACGATGCAACCGGGAGCTACCACATGGCATTCATGGCTTCCTCAGGAATCTGTGCACTCGGAGCCTGTGCCATATTCCTGGCGCGTGAGCCGGAACGCGGTGAGGAATCTCGATCGCAGCCGCAGGTGTAGGATCTGCGTGAGCCTCTCGGAAAGATATGCGAAGTTCCCCTCCAGGGCAGGTGGTCTGCACAAAATTGTTCCAAACAGTGGTCTTATGACAATTTTGGTCTTCCCGGCAGACGACCGAGATCTTCTCCGTCACGATACTTTTCCGACAGGATCGGCTCGAATCCAGGGTTCAAGCACATTTCACTCACACTCACGATTCATCCATGGCATTCCATAACCCTGGCACCCGTCTTGCTCAGTTCCTTTGTGGAGATCCGGGTTTCAACAGAAATCAATAGTCTCCTCCAAAAGGAACGTGAGCATGTGCGGTATCGCAGGCATGTACACCCCCGATGGCATCCTCCCGGAGCAGGAGGGGCGAATGAGAGAAATGCTCTCAACGCTCTCTCACCGGGGGCCTGACAGTCAGGGAATCTATCGTGATGAGCGGATCATCCTGGGGCATGCCCGGCTTGCGATCATCGATCTGAATTCCGGTGATCAACCCATGAGCACTCCGGACGGTTCGATCTGGGTGAGTGCGAATGGAGAAGTCTTCAACTACCTCGAAATCCGAAACTCCCTGTCCATGAAAGGGCATACCTTTCTGACCACCTGCGACATCGAGGTCATCCCCCACCTCTATGAAGAATACGGACTCGATTGCTTCGACCACATGAATGGTCAGTTCTCCTTTGCCCTGTGGGACACGCGGAAGAAGACCCTCCTCCTCGCCCGCGACCGATTCGGGATAACCCCGCTGTATTATCTCTGGCATGATTCAACGCTGATATTCACCTCCGAAGTCAAAGCCCTGCTCCCGCTCGTGGGAAAGCTCGAGCTGAGCCACGAAGGTCTGGCGCAGGTCTTCACCTTCTGGAATGTTGTGGCCCCGGCAACGGTATTCAAGGGCATTTTCCAGCTCAGGCCGGGTGAATGCATGGTTGTCACAGAACACGAAACACGATCGTTCACCTACTGGGACATGGTATTTCCCAGGCAGGGGGAACACGACATAACCGAGGAAGCCCATGCACGATCGGAGGTATATGAGATCCTCGATGACGCTTCATCCATCAGGCTCAGGGCTGATGTTCCTGTAGGTGCATATCTGAGCGGAGGCCTTGATTCGAGCATCCTTGCTTTCCTGGTGAGAAAATACGCACCAGGCATGGAAACCTTTTCCGTACGTTTTTCTGATGAAGCATATGATGAATCAGGGTTCCAGGAAACAATGGGAAGACGCCTCGGCACCAGGCACCATGTCCGGCTGATATCCTCCTCGGATATCGCTGCCGTGTTCCCCGAGGTCATCCGCCATGCGGAGAGCCCTGTTCTGAGATCTGCACCGGCGCCCCTGTTCATGCTTTCATCCCTTGCACATGACCATGGCATCAAGGTGGTCCTCTCCGGTGAGGGAGCGGACGAACTGTTCGGGGGGGTACGACCTGTTCAAGGAGGCGAAGATCCGGAGGTTCTGGTCACGATTTCCTGATTCGCGTCTCAGGCCTTCCCTCCTCTTCCGACTCTATCCCTACGCACCGGTACAGATGAAACGCGCCGGCAGACTGCTCCTGTCATTCTACCGGGAAGATCTCGGATCCACGGATCATTTTGCATACTCACACCTGCCGACCTGGAGAAACACCTCTTCGATCCAGTCCTATTTCACCGATGATTTCCAGGGATGTACCAGGCTCTACGACCCGGTCGAAAACCTGCGCGGGTTGGTTCCGGGGGAATTTTCCACGTGGCACCCCTTGAACCAGGCACAGTACCTCGAAGTGAAGCTGCTCCTGGCAGGCTACCTTCTGGCATCCCAGGGTGATCGCATGACCATGGCACACAGCGTGGAGGGGCGCTATCCCTATCTGGATCACCGGGTGGCGGAGGTGGCATCCCGCATCAGCCCCGAGATGAAACTCAAGGGATTGAATGAGAAGTATATCCTGAAGAAGACATTTGTGGAGGAACTGCCCCAGGAGATCCTGGCCCGTACAAAACAGCCCTACGGATCACCCAACAAGGAATCCTTCTTCCTCGACGGCAAGCTCAGCGATCATGTTTCCCCCTGGCTGTCTCGCGACTCCCTGAAACGTCATGGTGTGTTCGATGTGGAGCGAGTGTGGAGGCTTATTGCAAAATGCTCCAGGACCGATCGGCTCGGGTTTCGTGACAACAGCGCCTTTGTCGGCATCCTCTCAACCCAGATTCTTCTGGATCAGTTCTGTTAACCGTACGCTGACCCCAAGGTGTGCCCTGAGTGACTCACCATGTTTTCCCTGTGCCTGCACAGGGAAAAAGAGCGCAGGGTCTGATGATTCTCCAGGTGCGATCTTTTACTGAAACCTGGTAGAAATTCAGTTCCCACCATCATGATGTATACCAGGGCAGGAGCTGCTCCCGCCCCGGGGGACCTTGACAGTTCAGGGACGCAGATTACCATTCATATCATGGATATCCACAGAATCGTGCACGCCGGATAGATCTCATCCAGGATCTCTACAGCGATACCACGGATATCGAAGGGAGGAGAACACAATGCTGGATTTTACCCTGACCGCTGAACAGAAAAAGCTGCAGGAAAAGGTGCGGGAGTTTACCCGCAGAGAGATTCTGCCCATTGCATGGTACTATGACGAACTCGACGAACTACCCGTATTCATCCTGAAAAAGGCCTTTGAAGAGGGAATCATGAATGGGGATATTCCCAAGGAGTACGGGGGGACCGGGTATGGGCTTGTCGAAGGAGCACTGGCCGTGGAGGAGATCGCTGCCGGATGCGCGGGGCTAGCCACCTCGATCTTCGACAATTCCCTGGGGATGGCCCCGGTCATGCTCTCCGACAAGGAAGAAATCAAGAAGGCATACCTACCCCGGATCGCGAAGAGCTTCAAACTGATGTGTTTCGCAACTTCCGAGCCCACCATGGGATCCGATGTGGCGGGAATGAGGTGCAGAGCGACCAAAGACGGAGATGGGTATGTCCTCGACGGGACGAAGTACTGGATCACCAACGGCGGGATTGCAGACTACATGGCGATTTTTGCGACCGTCGATCCGAAGCTCAAGCACGACGGGATCTGCGCTTTTGTCGTGGAGCGCGAGTGGGAAGGAGTTTCTGTGGGGAGGCCCATTCCAAAGATGGGTCAGCGCTGCTCGAACACCGCCGGACTCCACTTCGACAACGTGAGGATACCCAGGGAAAATATTTTGGCAGAACCGGGGGAAGGGTTTGTGCTGGCCATGAAGACCTTTGACAGGACCCGGCCCATCATCGGATCCTTCGGGGTGGGAGCAGCCAGATCTGCCATGGAATTCGCCCTGGATTACTCGAAGAGGCGGCATACCTTCGGCGCTCCTGTTGCAGGGTACCAGTCCATCCAGTTCAAGCTTGCAGAGATGTTCATGAAGGTCGAGACCGCCCGGCTCCTGACCTGGAAGGCGGCATCAGAGGTTGACCAGGGTGTCGGGAGCAATGTGACGGCATCGATCGCAAAACTCTATGCAACGGAGGTAGCCTTCGAGGTTGTCAGTGAAGCACTGCAGATCTTTGCCGGTTACGGGTACACGAAGATGTACCCGGTCGAGAAACTGCTGAGAGATATCCGTCTCCTGAGGATCTACGAAGGAACGTCTGAGATCCAGCACATCATTTTGGCGGGCCACATCTTCAGTTCATACACACCCATCATGCCGCCCCTGGACGAACTCCCCATATTCAGGTGGGAAGACCAGACAGGTGAGTTCGACGAGACCATGAAGGAAAAGACAGCATGGCGGTGTCCCATGTGCGGGTACATACACCTTGACGATGAACCGCCGCAGGCATGCCCCTATTGTTTTGTTCCCGGATCGGCTTTCAAGAAAGTGTGGCCTCGGGAGTAGGGACTGAGGAGAAAGATTCACGCGAGTACGTCATAGAAAAAAAGCAGGAGGGATACATGGAACAGGTGTATAAGAAGATCGAGCTGACAGGGTCATCAAAGGAGAGCATAGAAAAGGCCATAGAAAACGCGCTTCACCGGGCGCACAAAACCATCAGGCACATGCGGTGGTTCGAGGTCGTTGAGATTCGGGGATACATTGAGGAAGCCGATGTCTCCTACTATCAGGTCACCATCAAGGTCGGCTTCAGCGTGGACAACCCGGATCTTCTCTAGCAGATCAGGATCTGCACCACGAATGCCCGCCCGCTGTCCAGGGACAGGCAGTGCGCTGGAGGCTCACATAAGGATATCATCGGTTTCGGAATAGGGAGTAGAAACCGGACAGGGAAGGAGGTGCACTATGAAAACAAAGGGATATCTCGTTACGAGCGGGATGGTACTGTTTTTTTCCGCACTCCTGCTGATCTCAGGCTTGGGAGGGTGCAGCAGTGGTTCTGGAAGGTCTGACACGGCACTCTCTGCTGCAGAAGGAACGGTCGGTTCTGTGGGCATCGTGCTCACCGATGGCCCGGCAGATGAGTACGATCACATCTACATCACCATCACAGAGATCTCACTTCTGCCGAATGATGAGAACGGGGAGCCTGTTGTCATCTTCCAGTCCACCGAAGGGTATGAAGTGGACCTGCTCTCGTTGAGGGACAAGACATTCCTCCTCACCCTTGAAGAAGACATACCTGCAGGCACGTATGAAAAGATCAGGATGTACATCAGCGAGATCTATCCTGTGGGGGGTCCCTGTGAAGAACTCGAACTGAAACTCCCCAGTGGGAAGGTAGACATCAATCCTCAGGGCGAGTTTATTGTGGAGCCTGGCCAGAACCTGTACATTCTCCTGGATATCGATGCCGATCAGTCCATAGATGACAACGCCATCAGCATCCATCAGGCCGGGAAATCAGGCAAATGCATCTTCAGGCCTGTCGTGTTCGGGGAGATTCTGACTGAATTTCCACAGGTATCCTGCCTGGGGATCCATGAGGGCATCATCAGAGATCTTACAGACAGTGACGAAGATGGCTTCCCGGAGGAATTTCTCCTGGGGAGGACCTCTGATTCGATCGGGGGGCTCAGGGTCATCCTCACGGAGACCACACGGTACGTCTCTCTGGATAGTGTCTATGTTGACAGCGATTATCTTGTTCCCGAACAGAGAGTGACAGTACTCGGTCGAATCGATGAATACGGGCATATCCAGGCGTCCCTGGTCATCGTGGGAGATTCACTGGCCCTTGAAGGGATGGTCCTGGACGGGGTAGTGGCCTCGGAGTTTCCCGTTGCGTTCAGTCCTGGACAGGGGATCGTGGGCGACGCACAGGTGGTGCTCCTGGATGAGACCTTCATTATCTCCGGGTGCGATACCATCTCGGTGCCTGAGGATATCATTCCCGGTGACGGCATCACCCTCGTGGGACGGTACTTTGCATCTGACGAGGATCGGTTCAGGGCGCTGGCGGTGTTTCTCCCTGAAGCGCCGACTCCCCGGTAACGGCCTTTCGTCCAATTTCGATGCGAAGCGGGGGGAGGCGTCCTTGGCGGGTGTCTCTCCCTGTTTCCAAACCTGTATCCGAACACGGGAGCATCACGTGTGTCCTGGACACATGCCAGCATGAATCTGGAACAGCGTGAACGCCCAGTTCAGATGTATGCCTGGAGGGAATGATCCTGCGTAAATCATGACTATTTCGAATTTGACACACTGTATCTGATTGCCTACCTCTTGACTGGGTATGATGACCCATGCCCTGTGTACATGAACTGTTTTCAGTTCGATGGGAGTGAAGGTGCATGATGAACGAACAGCCGATCTATTTCGATAATGCCGCCACGTCGTGGCCGAAACCCCGGGAGACCATCGATGCGATCACCCGCTTTGGCGAATGTGTTGGTGCGAATCCAGGCCGGTCGGGCCACAGCATGTCGGTTCAGGCTGCACGGGAAGTGTTGGACACCCGTGATTCACTCTCACAGCTGTTTCATGTTGATGATATGTTACGCATCGTATTCACACGGAATGCAACCGAGGCACTGAATCTCGTGTTCTCGGGACTGCTGAAGGATGGCGATCACGTGATCACCTCGAGCATGGAACACAATTCCGTGATGCGTCCCTTAAGGAGACGTGAGTCTCAGGGTGTGGAGCTGACTGTTGTTCGGTGTTCGGATACCGGAATGATTGATCCGGATGATGTCAGGGCAGCCATCAGACCCGGAACCCGGATGATCGTGATTACCCATGCATCGAATGTCACGGGGACGATCATGCCCATATCCGATATCGGGGCAATGGCGCGCGAACACGGCTGTATTTTCTGTGTCGACGCGGCACAGACAGCAGGATCGGTGAACATCGACGTGCAGGAGATGAAGATCGATCTCCTTGCATTCACTGGTCATAAAGCCCTGTTTGGTCCCCAGGGAACCGGGGGACTCTATATCGGACCTGACCTGGAAAACGAGGTGCAGCCGCTTGTCATAGGGGGGACGGGCAGTATGTCGGAGTTCGAGCACCAGCCGGATTTTCTGCCCGACAAGTACGAGTCCGGTACCCCGAATGCCATGGGGATTGCGGGCCTTGGAGCCGGCGTGCGATTTCTGCTGAAACTCGGCCTCTATGAAGTGACCTCACGGGAAGCCGATCTCAGGGAACAGCTCGTGCAGGGACTGGAGGACATCCCTGGTGTCACTGTCTATGGTTCGAAAGAATCCGGTTCATCGATCGCGAATGTGTCCTTCACTATTGAATCCATAAGGCCCTCCGACGTGACCCTCGCACTCGATGAGCACTATGCAGTCATGTCGCGGCCCGGTCTTCACTGTGCCCCCTCCGCACACAGGACCATCGGAACCTTTCCACAAGGGACCGTACGGCTCAGCCTCGGGTATTTCAACACCAGCGATCAGGTCAGATATGTACTGCAGGCAGTTTCAGAGGTGGCTGCAGGCACAATGGGGAAGAGAGCAGGGAAGAAGCCATGATGGAACCCGATGCGCGTGGACTGGCATATCCACACCCTCTCATCCACTTGGAAAATGCCTTTGGAGATCTTGGTGAGGTTTCCAACATGCATAATATCACGAACCGCCACCTGAATGCCGGGAGATGCCAGGTATGAGTGAAGGAGCGTATCAGGTGATCCTGTTCGATTCCGTGAATTCTGCACTGCTGGCAGAAAAGCTGCTCAAGCGGGATGGGATCTCGTTCAAAATCATCCCTGTTCCCAGGCACCTGAGCTCGGACTGCGGCGTGTGTATCAGGATACCCTCCCATGAACTCCAGCGCGCGGAACACGTGCTGTCACGTGGTGTGCGTATCCAGGGTATTCATGCCCTCTAGGGATATAGAAGCAGGAACCCCACGAATGAATGGTACCGGCACCTAAACAAGAGGAATTTTCTTATGAAAAAGGCCCTGCAATAGGAGCAGGGCCTTTTGTATGACATCACAGTTGGTTCAGCAGCCGCTGCAGCTCCCGCAGGCGCTGTTGCTTTTGAGGCCTGATGATATAATGAACCCGGAGCCCATAGCCGAGGTGACATAGTCGACCATTATCGGCTGGGCTTCTTCCAGGAGCTCTTTCTCGATGACGTAGGTGAATCCACCGTTTTCGAATGTCTCGTCGTTTTCATTCGGCTCATCCAGAGCCATGCCCAGTGTGGGCCCGCCTCAACCGACCCCTGCGACGATGATCCTCAAGGGTGAAACCGTGTCGCGGGTTGAGAAGAATTCCTTGACCATCTCCGTTGCCTTTTCAGATACTTCAAACATCAAACAAGCTCCTTTCACGTGTTCGGTGTATTGTTTCATATAATGCGCTCTATCGTCTTATAGGTGAACTCTCAGCCCTTTTCCAGTACTTTTCTGAACAGCATGCAGCAGTACTCGGGAATCCCGCCAGCGAGACAGGGACATATACTCGATACCGCCGATTCTCTGAAGAAATGAAGATCGGTTCAACTAGATGGAAAGGCCCAGAATTTTGGCATTTGACAGGAAAGGGGTATTTGGATAAGAAGCCAAATAGAGGACGCCATGAATAGGAAAGATATCTCGCGCTACGAAACACGGGCACGTCTCCTGAAGGCACTGGCGCACCCCACGAGGCTGTTTATCGTCGATGAACTCTCCCGTGGGGAACGGTGCGTGTGTGAACTCACCGATATGGTCGGGGCGGACATATCGACAGTGTCCAAGCACCTCGCGGTGCTCAAGAACGCACACGTGGTCAGTGACGAGAGGCGGGGGACCCAGGTGTTCTATACCCTCAGGATCCGGTGCGCACCAGACTTTTTCCGGTGTGTCGAAACTATCTTGGAGGCGGAACGTCATGTTCAGACAGCCTGTACAAAGAAGAGGTAAAAAAATTTTTTCTGGAAACTTGGCGATATTGCCAAATAAATCTCTAGAGGCATAAAGGATTCGGCATGAACTGGAAGGACGAATGGAAATGGAGTGCAGGACTTGTGGGGGGATTTTTCCTGCTGTTTTTTCTTCCCCTCGGTGTCACGCGGTTTGATGCCGCACTCCTTGAAGGCCTGTATCTGGCGAAATCCTATGCCCGTGAGCACGTCGTGCTCTGCCTCCTGCCTGCATTCTTCATTGCCGGGGCTATCGGGGTGTTTCTCTCACAGAATGCTGTCATGAAGTACCTGGGGGCGGATGCGAAAAAAGTTCTGGCATACGGTGTTGCCTCGGTCTCGGGGACCATCCTTGCTGTGTGCTCATGTACCATCCTGCCGCTGTTTGCAGGCATCTACCGCATGGGAGCAGGCCTCGGGCCGGCCATGGCATTTCTGTATTCCGGGCCGGCCATAAACATCCTAGCTATTATCCTTACAGCCCGTGTGCTCGGCATCGAACTTGGCATAGCAAGGGCAATAGGAGCAATTGTCTTCAGTGTGGTCATCGGGTTGATGATGCATGTCATCTACCGCAGAGAAGAGCTTGAAAAAATTTCGGCCGAGTGTGGTGTATCCGGTGAAGACGGGGACCGTCCCCTGTGGCAGAGTGTGCTGTACTTCGCCTCCATGATCGCGGTTCTCGTGTTCGCAAACTGGGGGAGGCCCGACACTGCAACCGGCCTGTGGCAGAGCATATATTCATTGAAATGGGTGCTCACCGGGTTCAGTGCTGCCAGTCTTGGGCTGATGCTCGCTATATGGTTCCGGGTCAAGGTGTGGAAACTGGGGCTTACTGCCGGTGCTGTTGCAATCTTCGCCCTGCTCGTTCCCCAGGAACCGATGGGAGCCTTTGCCGCAGGGATCATAGGGCTCTCGATCATTACTGCGACCCAGGAGGGTCAGATGCAGGAGTGGTTCGATGGCTCATGGTTTTTTGCCAAGCAGATCATGCCGATCCTCTTCGCTGGCGTAATCGTGGCGGGCTTTCTCCTGGGACGGCCGGGTCACGAAGGGATTATCCCGTCAGTGTGGGTGAGCACTGCAGTGGGCGGGAATTCCCTTTCCGCGAACTTCTTTGCATCCGTTGCCGGGGCATTCATGTATTTTGCCACGCTGACCGAGGTGCCCATTCTCCAGGGACTGCTCGGTGCAGGCATGGGGAAAGGGCCTGCCCTTGCACTGCTTCTGGCAGGGCCTGCGGTGTCGCTGCCCAATATGCTCGTGATCAGGAGTGTGATCGGTACGAAGAAAACCACGGTATACATCCTTCTGGTCATCACCATGGCAACCATCTCTGGCATGTTCTATGGATCGTTTTTTTAAGAAAAGGAGATCACCATGAAGAAGATACAGATCTTGGGAACCGGATGCGCCAAGTGTTCCAAGCTGCAGGAGAATGCCGAAAAGGCAGCCAGAAATCTCGGCATCGAGTACGAACTCGAAAAGGTGAGCGACATCAATGAGATCATGAAATTCAAGGTCATGCAGACACCGGCCCTGGCCGTTGATGGAACGGTCAAGGCCGTGGGCAAGGTTCTCTCACCTGCGGATATCGAGAAACTCATAAACTGAGAGATCTGGTAGCAACAACCCCGGAAGGGAGGAGTATGGACAAGACACGTGTTCTGTTTCTGTGCACCGGGAACTCAGCGCGTTCGCAGATGGCGGAAGCTTTTCTCAGGGAACTCGGAGGTGGTCGCTTCGAGGCCTTCAGCGCAGGGCTCGAACCACGGGGAATTCACCTGTTGACGAAACAGGTCATGGCTGAAATCGGCATCGATCTTGGTTCTCAAACATCGAAACATCTCAACCTTTACCTGGGGAAGATGCACTTCAGCTATGTGATCACGGTGTGCTCCCACGCAAACGCCAGATGCCCAGCGGTGTTCCCCGGGGCAGGGAAACGCCTGCACTGGGATTTTGATGACCCGGCTGCCTTCAAAGGATCCGAGACCGAAAAGCTCGAAAAGTTCAGGCAGGTGCGCGACCAGATCAGAAAGCAGGTCACGACATGGATGAATGAACTCTAGAGGAACAGGTGTTCAGACCTGTAACCATGATGAATCAAAATCGTTGTAAAGATACCATGCACGATCTGCATTCCATGTTCGAGGAGAACAGGGGCAAGCTGTTCTCATATCTGGTGCGCATGTGCGGGGAGTATGAACTGGCGCAGGAGATCATGCAGGAGACATTTACCAGGTATTTGGAACGCTACAGGGACAGCGAGAATTCACCCTCGCTTCTCTATACGATTGCATACCACGCGTTCGTGGACCACACGCGGAAGCAGGCCAAACAGGCGGTGTTGGAGGACGATCACATGGTTGACGTATCCGATATCGAACACACGCTCATGGTACGGCAGGGGTACCAGAGGGTGCTGCACGCACTGGGACAGCTCAGCGAGGATGACAGACACATGATATCCCTGGTGATCAGCGAAGACCTGACGTATCGCCAGATCGGGGGCATGTTGGGGATAACAGAGGCGAATGTCAAAGTCAGGGTGCACCGGATCAGGATTCGTCTCAGGGAGATCCTGCAGGGAGGTAAACCATGACAGAGCACATGATCAGCATGTTCATCGATGATGAACTCGATCTCGACGACAAGATCCAGTTCTTGGAGGAAATCCATCGGAACGAACAATTCAAGAATGAGACGCAGGATTTTCTCCGTCTTGAAAAAACACTGCGTTCAGAGGCCGTGGAAGCGGTTCCGGAGGTTTCCGTGCCTTTAACAGGAAAAGCGCTGCCCTTTGCGCTCCTGCGCCCCGTGAACCTGGCGGTCATGACCATGGCCGTGGCCGTTGTGATACTCTCGTTTGCCCTGCTCGTGCAGCATCAGGAATCTTTGGTTCCGTACCGGTTTGTCCTCTATCAGCCCGATACCGACACTGTAGAGGTCGCAGGAAGTTTTACCGGCTGGGAGCGGGTTTCCATGAACAGGGTTGGGAAGAGCGGCTACTGGGAGTTGACACTCGATCTTCCCCAGGGTGATCACCGCTTCGTGTATTTCCTCGAGGGAGATCAGCGAACGCTGGACCCGACTATCCTCCTGAGGGAAAGGGATGACTTCGGTGGTGAGAACTCTGTCTTTTCAATAGGAGAATCCGTATGAATACCTGGAAATGCGTATTCTATGCCGCTGTCCTGATCCTGCTTGCCGGGTGTGCGCACCATTCCTTCAGAATCGAACCGGATGGTGTCCACCTCTTCCTGAGAATTCCGGATGCCCAGCGTGTCTCTGTTGCATCTTCACTGGATGGCTTTACCCTCCATGAGGCAGTACAGGCAGGCCGTTCAACATGGGAGGTCGTGCTGCCTGGAGGCAAAGAATTCACCTACTTCTACATCGTGGATGGCAAGGTGTATCTCCCTGAATGCCTGTACAGGGAGTGTGACGGGTACGGGTCATACAACTGTGTATACATCCCCGGGATGTAACCTTTTTCCTGTCACGCCGTTACCATATCAATCGCTGAAAAAAGGAGAGAGACCATGAAGAAACTCTGTGCAATTGTACTCGCGCTTCTCTTGACGACGTCACCGGTGCTCGGAGACGAGATCGACACTGTCCTTGGGAATGGTGTGTCCGAACAGCTCAAGGCAAGCACAAGGGCACTGGTCCAGGCGGGTCTCGATGAGGATGATGCCCTTCTGATGACGAGGCTCATGATGCAAAACAGGTTCCGTGTGGAGAACACGATCAGAGCCCAGGAGATCGTCAGGAATGCACTCAGCGAGGGAATTCCTCCTGAGCCGATCATGAACAAGGCCAAGGAAGGAATCGCCAAGCGCGTCGGGGATGACCGTATCGTGCGGGCCATGGAGCAGACTCGCTCGCGCTACTCGTTTGCATATGAGAGGGCGAAAACTCTGATCCCTGAACAGGAAAACGCATCGACCATCGGGGATATCATTGCGGAATCAATGGCTGCAGGGCTGAGTGAGGGGGATGTGGATGCCATCAGGGACAGGCTGAGGACACGAATACAGGACATGGACAGAGATCAAACCTGTCAGCTCTGTCAGGAAAGTTTCCTGGCTGCCCGTGAAATGGTACGAAGCGGAGTGAAGACTGAGCTTGCAGGCGAAGCAGTGGGCCAGGCCCTCGAGAACCGATACCAGGCCCGTGACATGGAGATGATGAGGAATACCTTCATGATGAACGTGAGGAACGGCTATCCGGATGACCTTGCGGAAAGCTATGCCCGTGCAATTCGGAACGGCGCACATGCACAGGACCTCGAATCCTCAGGCATAGGGAAGACGGGTGCAGGATTTTCGGGTGCTTCCGGCGGAAGTTCCGGGTCTGGTTCTGGATCAATGGGTTCAGGGTCAGGAAGCGGATCGAGTGGTGGCGGCAGTGGCTCAGGCAACGGATCCGGTGGATCTTCAGGCGGGAGCGGGGGTGGCTCCGGCAGTGGCTCAGGTGGGGGCGGATCAGGAAAGGGCGGCAAGAACTGATCAGCTCATAAGATCGACAACATCTTGAGGGTGTGTTCCCGTACACGATGGGAACGCACCTTCTGTTTTCCCGTCTTGGAGCAATTTCGAGGTGTATCCCTCTGCTGAATACCCAGGGAATGGAGAGCCGTCTTCACCGAGAGCATGTCCCTGGTGTGCCATGTGATGTGGGTATGTTCGGGGACTCAACCAGGAACCCATAGCCGTTGCTGTCGATGGTGATCGGTGAGAGGGTCTCCATGAGCGTTTTTCTCACGACAAAGAGAAACCCGCTCGCTTCACACACATCGTCATTTTCTCCCGGTTCGTCCAGAACCAGCATGAGCGTTGATCCACCTCAGCCGTACCCTTCGTAGATGCGGATCGGGTGTGGAGGACGTGCGTGAAAGAAGCGTTCGAATTCCTTCCTTCCATTCTCTGTCAGTTTCACCATGGTCAATCTCCCGGTTGTTAAACGCAGTATGGTTGTCTGTTCATACTCATCGAGAGTTCTCGAATCAATGAGAGTTCTGCTCTGGTTCATCCTGGAAGAGGTTCAGGTACTCACCGTACCCCTCCTGTTCCAGATCCTCCTTGGGAATGAACCTCAGGGATGCCGAGTTGATGCAGTACCGGAGTCCGGTAGGTGCCGGGCCGTCGTCAAAGACATGCCCCAGGTGGGAATCACCACGTCTGCTCCTGACCTCGGTCCTCTCCATGAAGAGCTTCCTGTCGGTCTTCTCAACGATATTGCCCGGCTCCAGGGGGCGGATGAAACTCGGCCACCCGGTCCGGGAATTGAACTTGTCTTTCGAACTGAAAAGCGGTTCTCCCGAGACAACATCCACGTAGATTCCCTCCCGATGATTGTCCCAGTACTCGTTGCTGAAGGGACGTTCGGTTCCTTCCTCCTGGGTCACCATGAACTGGAGCGGTGTGAGATTTTTCCTGAGGGTCTCTTCAGTTGGTTTCACATACCCGTCTGCGTCATATCTGGGAAGGGCTGATTCATTTTCCTCGGCCCAGATCTTTTCGAGATACCGGTCCCTGCCCGAATTGTGCCGGTAGAACGTGTAGCGTATGGGGTTCTTCTTGTAGTAATCCTGGTGGTACTCTTCAGCCGGGTAGAACTCACCCGCCTCGAGGATCTCGGTGACGATGGGCTTGTCATATCTTCCGGAAGCATTCATGCTCTCTCGTGATCTCTCAGCGAGCCTTTTCTGGTCATCGGAGTGGTAGAATATCGCACTGCGGTACTGGGAGCCCCTGTCCACAAACGATCCACCTGCATCGGTCGGGTCGATCTGTCTCCAGAACACGTCGAGGAGATCGCTGTAGGATACCCTGGATGGATCAAAGCTGACTTGAATTGCCTCCAGATGTCCGGTTTCACCGCTTAAAACCTCCTCGTAGCTCGGATTCGCCGTATTCCCCCCGGTATATCCGGATATGACCTCCACGACACCTTTGACCTTTTCGAATGCTGATTCCATGCACCAGAAACATCCTCCGGCAAACGTCGCCTTCTCGACAGGGGCAGGTGAAGTCATCCCGGACGTCGCTGGGAACAGGATGAACAGCGGGAACAGTCCCTTCAGTATGTTTTTCATGGTGGCATCCTCCTTCTGATTATGAATTAGACGGGAAACGGCGGGAAATGATTCACATGCGTCGCGGAGCAGTGGATCCACGCAGCTCAAAGATACAGGCATGCGAACCATTTCGTCTTGAGTTTGCATACAGCTCCTGCTAGACTGCAGATCTTCGCTCTCGGGATAATGCTTTTTATGTCGAACTCAAAGAACGATTCGAAACGAGGAGGCGTATAGTGGAAAAGCACCACAAGTTTTCCATCTGGTATGTCTTGATCGGGATCTGGATTGTCCTGCTCATCCACAACTACATATCTTCAATGTTTGTCATCACGACGATTCCCTACAGCCAGTTCCTCACCCTCCTGAAGGACGGCAAGATTTCGGAGATCGCCATCACCGAGAATCAGATCCAGGGGAAAATGATCGACGAGACCGGGGTCACCAAGGATTTCAAGACCGTTCGCGTGGACCCGGATCTGTCAAGCATGCTTGAGGACTACAATGTGACTTTTAAAGGAGAAATTCAGCCGACTCTGCTTCGCGACATCCTCTCGTGGGTATTCCCCATCCTTCTCTTTGTCGGGATCTGGTACTTCTTCATACGGCGCATGGCATCCCAGCAGCCCGGATTCATGTCGCTGGGGAAGAACAAGGCCAAGATCTACGTGGAAGACGAGCTGAAGGTCACCTTTGACGACGTGGCCGGTGTTGATGAGGCCAAGCAGGAACTCGTAGAGGTGATCGATTTCCTGAAGAACCCTGACAAGTTTACCGAACTTGGAGGCAAGATTCCCAAGGGCATCCTGCTGGTGGGACCTCCCGGCACCGGAAAGACCCTGCTGGCCAAGGCAGTTGCAGGGGAGAGCAAGGTCCCGTTCTTTAGCCTCAGCGGATCTGATTTTGTGGAGATGTTCGTGGGCCTCGGTGCCGCACGGGTACGAGATCTTTTTGTCCAGGCCAAGCAGAAGGCACCCTGCATTATCTTCATAGACGAGCTCGACGCCCTGGGAAAAGCGCGGGGCATGGGCACCATGGGAGGGCATGACGAGCGGGAGCAGACCCTGAACCAGCTCCTTGTGGAGATGGACGGGTTTGATCCCAAGGTGGGAGTGATCCTCATGGCAGCAACCAACAGGCCGGAGATCCTCGACCCTGCCCTGCTGAGGCCAGGAAGGTTCGACCGGCACATCCTCGTTGACCGGCCTGATAAAACGGGAAGGGAGCAGATCCTGAAGGTCCACCTGAAGTACATCAAGGCAGTTCCAGATCTGGATGTTGAGCGACTCGCGAACATGACACCCGGGATGGTAGGTGCGGATCTGGCAAACCTCGTGAACGAGGCTGCCCTGCTCGCTGTTCGGAGAGGCAAGAAAGAGGTCGGCATGTCCGAGTTCGAAGAGGCCGTCGAGCGGATTGTTGCGGGCCTCGAGAAGAAAAACAGGCTTATCAACGCCAAAGAGCGTGAAATCGTCGCCCACCATGAGATGGGCCATGCCATTGTTGCCATGAGCCTGCCGGGGACCGATCCGGTTCACAAGATCTCCATCATACCCCGTGGCATTGCAGCACTCGGGTATACCATGCAGGTCCCGACACAGGACCGCTTTCTCATGAGCAGAACGGAACTCCTGGGGAAGATCGCATCGTTGCTCGGGGGGAGGGCAGCGGAAGAGATTGTGTTTGGGGACATCTCCACGGGAGCCCACAACGATCTTTCCAGGGCAACGGACATTGCCAAGAGCATGGTCAAGGAATACGGGATGAGCGATGGTCTCGGCCAGGTCTACCTCTCCCATGATAAACGGTCTCCGTATCTCGATATGGGCACGCAGGGGCGCAGTGACTACAGCGAGGCCACTGCAGTGGCGATCGACAGCGAGGTCAAGGACATCATATCCCGGCAGTACGGGATCGCCCGTGATATCCTCAGGGAGAAAAAGGATATTCTCATCAAGGGAGCCCGGCTTCTCCTGGAAAAGGAGAAGATAGAGGGCGAGGAGATCAAGAAACTTCTCGAAACCCCGGAGTCGAGCCGTCCGCCGGCATAAACGCTTTCCAGGAACAGAAGCGAATACACGCACGGGATCGAACTGTCCTAAAATGAGATTTCCGTGTGTCTCATCGTAGAACATCTTTCCGTGGGTTTTCCTCAGGCCGGTCCATGCTGATTCACCCGGATCATCTCGCGGACATGAATTTCTCAGGAAATGTAAACAGCCTATCAGATGTGTATCTGAATTCTTGAACATTCCACCACAGT
The DNA here is from genome assembly GCA_049975365.1 of Desulfomonilia bacterium. Classification (GTDB taxonomy): domain Bacteria; phylum Desulfobacterota; class Desulfomonilia; order UBA1062; family UBA1062; genus DSBG01. The sequence goes on from JBNGDS010000058.1 coordinate 19,860, forward strand.
CCTGGCCCGTTTCCTGCATCTCGGATACTCCTGAGGACATGAGCAGTGGAGGAGATCCGTGATGCGTGATCTGATGCCGAGATTGCAGGAGTATCGCCCCCAAAGGCAGTATGACGATGGAATCCAGAACATGTGCGACTTCATTGAGGATTACCTCGAGATACTCACTAATCTGCGAAATTCATTCAGGAGACCGGCGAGCGACCAGGACAGAAGACTGAAGGCAAAGCTCGATGAGGATATTCAGAGCCTGACAAGCATGGCCTCTCTTCTCTATGCCCTCGGATCTGAAGGGAGCGTAAACTGAATCGACTGTGGCGGACTGAATGTCGGGCCTTGATGCTCACCTGCTGCACCGTGGCGGGTGAGATCTCGGGGAATCAGATGGTTCCTGATGAGGACGAAAGCTGAATCTCTGATCATTGGCGTACATAAATTCATGTTTCCCAGGGAGATGGCAATCAATGCAGACAATAGCACACTTTGAGTATGCAAAGAAGCTTCGGAGGCCGGAGGAGGTAGCGTCTCTGGTACACAGTGGGG
>JBNGDS010000059.1:0-20274 GCA_049975365.1 Desulfomonilia bacterium
ACATAGAACTGCTCGAGGTCCTCTCCAGGAGTGATCTTTTAAAACACAGGAGACAGAGTGATGGATGACTGGCTTCGCGAAGCAGAAAACACAATTCGCGCTTTCTATAAAGAGCACGTCGGTAATCCCGATGATCTGGCCATGTTCCGTCTCCACGGGGATCGTGCATGCGAGATCGTGAGAAAAGATGGTTCCCGGACCGTGATTGACAGGAAGACCATCGAGACCGGAAACCAGGACAGGAAGGCTCGCGCTGTCCTGATAAAAAAGCTGAAGACCTTTTCGTACCCGCCCACGCAGTGGATCGTCTGAAGAGCTCGATGCCCTGATCCCCGGGAGGGGGAAAAGGCGGGTTCTTCATTCAGACGGGTCTATCTCTTCACCACCAGGACCGGGTAGGGTGCCTTTCGGACAACCTTTTCAGAGACCGAACCAAGGAACATCTCCTGGATGTTGCTCTTTCCATGGGATCCGATCACGATCACCGAGGGTTTCTCTTCATCTGCAACCCGAAGTATCTCCCGCAGGACGACACCCTTCTCTACCCGTACCCGTACAGAATAGCCGAGTCCCTTGAGTTCGTTCTCCATGAAGCTCAGTTCTTCGGATGCCCGTGACTCGAATTCCTTCTCTATGAGGAGATAATCGGGCACGGTGTTGATGGTGCTCAACATGTCGAGGTTCGACTGATCGATGACGTGCAGCAGCACGATTTCTTTGCTGCCAGCCTCGCGGAGCTGTTTGACAAACCGCAGGCCCTTTTTCGACACGTCGGAGAAGTCTGTTGGAAACAGGATCTTTTCAAACATGGTATCCTCCTTTCCTGGCCGGTGGTTTGCAGTGACTGTTCAGATACCTGTGAAGGACTACCACACCGACCCATAGAGACCGGGATTGTTCCCGGCTCTTGCCTGGCATTCATGCTCAGGTCCAAGTTCCCGTATGGGGGCATATAGCATACATAGTAAGCACACGAAGGAACTTGTCAATGTAGCGTGTACCCTGAGAGAGTACCTTGACATCACGTTGAGAGGTCAAAAAAATGATTCCATGACGCGTGGAACATGGTTCAGGATGCACGGACTGGTCTGATACATTCAGGTGAATCGTTCTGGGGGCTGTTCACCATGCGCGAGATCTCGTAGACCTCCATCTCGTCGGGCGAATAGGGTTTCAGGCATGCCATGAGCTCAGCATCTGGTTTTCTCTCGGAACTCAGCCAGAGGTTGTAATCCGCTGGATCGAGAATAACCGGCATCCGGTTGTGTATCGTGGCGATCACGGAGTTCGGGTCTGTTGTGATGATGGTGCTCGAACGGATTTCTTCGCCTGTTTCTCTGTTGGCCCATTGGTCCCACAGCCCTGCCATGGCGAAAGGCTCGCGAGTTTTCAGACGAACGAAGAACGGGGTTTTTGTTTTCCCTGTCGACTGCCACTCGTAGAACCCGTCGGCAAAGATAAGGCACCTTCGCTTTTTCAATGGATCACGGAAGGATGGTTTTGATGCAAGCGTCTCTGCTCGGGCGTTGATCATCCTGCTGCCGATGGAGGGATCCTTTGCCCAGAAGGGAACGAGGCCCCATCGGGTCAGCGTCAGCAGCGGGGTGGGCAGATTCAGGATTGTTATGATATACTTTGTTGGCGCGACATTGTAGCTTGGCGTAAAGTGTGCAAGCACATCTCTCTCCACGTCGATATCCTTGAACAGGACCGTGATTCTTTCCGGGTCTGATATCTGGATGAACCGCCCGCACATGATATCTCCCTTCTGGCTTGAGTATACCTCTTGATGTCGGTATGTGCAATCGATCTCCACCTGCCAGTGAAGCGCAGGATATATTGAATCCTGCGTCGGCGGATGCAAACCGGGCACGGTAAGAGAGGAGAATCATGAATAGGTATCTGTTTTCTCATCGCTTCTCCGTACATTTTCCTGTATGAAGCTGGGAGGACTTGATATACTATTTTGAGCAGGATGGGGGACAATGACCATGGAGTCACCAACAGGAGGTACTCGATGAGACAGTTCGGGTGGTTGTGCATTTTTTTTGTTTTCCTGGTATCCGGGATACCCGCCGATGCGGCGGAGGGGGAGTGGGTGCTCAAGAAGGATGAGGAGGGCATCAAGGTGTACACACGCACGGTTGAAGGGTCTGATGCCAATGAGTTTCAGGGAATTGCCGATATCGATGCACCCCTGGATGTAATCCTGGAAGTATTCAAGGATATACCCTCCTTCCCCCAGTGGTACGGGTTCTGTAAAGACATCAGGCAGCTCAAGCAGGATACGGAAACCCACCGTGTCATTTATTTCGTGCTCGAGACGCCCTGGCCCGTGAAAGACAGGGATATGGTCATAGACGTTGTCGAAGATGTGGACAAGCAGGCCGGGAAGGCCCTCATTACCATGAACGTTTCGAGCGAGGACCTTGTACCTCCCCAGAAGGACTACGTGAGAATGACCGTGGTCAAAGGAATGTCGGTACTGGACCGTGCCGGTGACGACAAGACGCGTGTCGTCTACACGGTTCTTGCTGATCCTGCAGGGTATATCCCGGCTGCCATCTCCAATATGCTCCAGAAAGAGCAGCCGTTCCTGACACTCAAGGGATTGCGGGAGATGGTGAAGAAAGACATCTATTATGAAAAGGCGGGCATTGTCGGGAAGAACTGACGTTCATGCATCCGGCGCTGACATACCGGCCAGGATCCAGTAGGGGTTCAGTGTGTGCGGATGGATGACCCGGGTAGAACGGTACCGCACTCCGTCATAATGAAAAAAGACCTTCACGAGTATTATCCCGAACACGTATTCAGGTTCTGCCCCAGGTGTGGTGCACAGGCCCTCGGGTATGATCCGGATCGGTCCTTCAGGTGCACGGAGTGCGGGTTCCACTTCTACCTCAACACAGCCTCTGCCGTTGCAGCCGTGATTGAAGATGGAGAGGGAAGGGTGCTCTTTACCAGGAGGGCAAGAGATCCGATGAGGGGAATGCTCGATCTGCCCGGTGGATTCGTGGATGCACTGGAGACTGCAGAGGATGCCCTCAGGCGGGAGGTTCTCGAAGAGCTGAATCTCGATATCCAGATCTCGGGGTTTCTCTCCTCTTTCCCCAACAGATATCTCTTTGACGGCCTCGTCTACTTCACCCTCGACCTCGCGTTTTTGGGGAGTGTGCGTGATCTGACTTCCCTGCAGCTTTCCGACGAGATCAGCGAGGTCATTCTCCTGCACCCGAGAGATATACGCATTGAAGACATTGGGTTGGAGTCCATCAGAAACATTGTTTCTCACTACCTCACAAAGAGGTGAGCACACACCTCACGCTGATCGATGCACGCATCCCCCCTGCAGTGTACATTCGTGTTCCCGTTGACCCGGAGGGAGAATCGTACTATACTGACCAGTCAGTATGTTGTGATTGTGGGGAATGTATGGGGGGAGTGAAGGCATCTGCCGAAATCCGGAAGAGGCAGATCATCGATGCCGCCATGCGCTGTTTCCAGCGCAAGGGCTATGGCCAGACCACCATGGACGACATAGCCTCCGAGTATGGCCTGTCCAAGGGCAGTATCTACTGGTACTATCCATCAAAAAAAGCAGTGCTCATCGATCTGTTCCAGTTCTGGATGGAGGAGACCATCACGAGGGTAGCCCAGGAGACAGCTCCTCTTCCATCCTACAGGGACAAGCTGGTGCGTATGGGAGAGTTCTTCATCGAGTCGCTCATGAAGGATCTCGAACTCTACAGCTCCCTCATGGTATTCTGGAGCACGGCCTTTGAAGATTCATCCATGAGGGACCAGATCCTGGAACTGTACCGGGAATACGATGGCATCGTGAGTTCATTCCTCTACCAGGGAGAGATGAAGGGAGAGTTCATCGTCCCTGACAAGAAAGTCTTCAGCTCCCTGTTGATTGCCATCATCGAGGGTCTGATCGTCCGGCAGGTCCTGAGCAAGGAGCTCGATCTGATGCGGATACGGAGTGAAGTCAGGTCCATCCTCACCAGGATCCTGCAGACCCCGCCGGCTGGTTCGCCAGGACAGATTTCCACTACGGTTCTCTCTGAGGAGTGAGCCAGAGAATGTATAGGCCACGTACGTGTTCCAATTTCATGAACAGAGAAGGAGGTGTCATGACCAGGATTAGACGCTTCGTATGGACAGGCATGTTCATCGTCGGACTGCTCTGGCCCATGTCAGTGTATGCCCTCGACGGAAACGAGGTCCTGAAGAAGGTGGATGAAGTGCTCTCCGCATCCAAGACGTCGGTCGCATCCGCTACTATGATCTTGGTGGACAAGGACGGGCAGACAAGAGAACGGGGCATGATGGTATGGACCAAGCACTATCAGGACAAGGACGACTGGTCCCTGCTCAAGTTCATCGAGCCCGCAGAGCTGCGGAACCTGGGATTCCTGAGCCTTGCCGATGACCAGATGTACCTCTATCTTCCTGCCTTCGACAGGCTCCGGAGGATCGCATCCCACGCACGGAAAGAAAGCTTCGCAGGGTCTGACCTCTCGAATGACGATCTGAGCACCGGCAAGTATACCCACCACTACGATGCACGGATCGACCAGGAGACCGACACGGAATACGTGCTGGAACTCGGCCGGAAACCTGGATCGGACCGCATTTATCAGAGAGTACGAGCCTGGGTGGACAAGCAGAACTTCAGTGCGAACAGGATGGATCTGTACGAAGACGCGGACAGGATCTGGAAGAAGAGCGAGATGGTGCACGAGAAGATTCAGGGATACTGGACCCCGGTACAGATCACCATGAAGGACGTCACCAAGGATCACACAACCATCATGAAGATAACAAAAATCGAGTACGATACCGATCTTGACGATAGTGTCTTTACGACGAGATACCTGAAGAGGAGCGTCAAGGTTGATTGAACGGAAGATCTTTCCCTGCCTGATGTACGCATGTGCATTCGCACTGTTCGTGCATGTACTTCCCCTGCATGCAGCTGCGGACGTGAATATCGAGGGAAAGGTGAAGCTCTTTTCCTCCTTCTACGGGGAAGACAATGACGATGACCCGTTCGACCCCCACGAGGCAGGCGACTATACAATCAACAGGGGGGAACTCCACCTGGGGCTCAACGGATACGTCTCGGACAACGTGAGCTTCACATCCCTGGTATACTTCATCTACGAGGCCCGCGGGGAGTACGAACGCCTGAAAGACCTGGAATCGAGTACAGGATTCTCTTCTGAGGTTCACAGGCAGGATACCTATGTAAAGGAGGCATCCTTCACACTGATCGATGTCATTCTCGAAGGATTGGATCTCACGGCGGGAAGGCAGCGGGTGAGGTGGGGGACCTCGGACGAGTACAATGTCGTTGACAACCTGAACCCCGTGGATTTTGCCAATCTCTTTTCCTTTGACCCCGACTACTTCGTGGACCACCTCCCCATGGACGGATTCAATCTCGAGTATCACCTGCCCGTGGATTTCGACCTGAAGCTGCAGGCCGTGTATTTCTTCTCGTTCAAGCCATCCACTCTTCCCCGGGGGTTCTTTGATCGAAGCACGGCCATGCTCACGGAGAGGCTCGAAGAACTCACGTCTTCATATGGATTTTCCGGTGGAGATGTGGATCTCACCCTGGAGAGCATCCCGGATTACTCTGTGTCCAAGGGGCCTGTCGGAGTGAGGTTGAGCGGGTTTGTGTTCAATTTCGACTGGGGGCTGAGTTACTACCACGGCTACCAGAGCCTGCCCTTCCTCACACGGCTCGAGACGGACATCACGCTGGATTCGACCACGCTGAAGGGTTTCTACGAGTACCCGGAGCTGGACGTGGTGGGCCTCGACTTCGCCGGTGAAATACACAGCATCGGCATCTGGGGGGAGTTCGGCGCCTACTTCCCTGAGGAAATCGAGGTCGAGCAGGTCACCCGGTTGCTGACGACCACGGACAGAGAATTCATCGAACTCTTTGACAGGCCCTACTACAAGTACACCGCGGGCTTCGACTATACCTTCGGGATTGGTGACGGGATCTACTGGAACACCCAGTACAACCACGGGTTCTACGACGAATTTTCCTACACCTCCGATGCAGAGCACGTCCTCGGTCTCGGGGATCCGGGATTCATGGGTACGCTCGAGGATTACTTCATCACGGAGGTGGAGTATGCATTCTTCAACGACACGCTGATCACCACCCTGGACTGCCTGCTCGAGGTTTCAGACTTCAATGACTTTTCCGACAGCACTGCCCTGGTGATCAAGCCGCAGATCACCTACAAGCCATTTGACAATGCCTCGATCGAAATCGGGTACGTGGTGATAACAGGCAGGAGCTCTACCAAGTACGGGGACTTCGACAAGAACGATGTCCTCTACACCCTTCTCAAGGCATACTTTTGACAGGGTCTTCCCACTGACTGGAATGAACGATCTGAACGTTCGGGCGGGGTTCTCGTCTTCTGCACGCTCATGGAGTATAGAGGCTGTTCTTGTGGTGCTTGATCACCTTGCCCTTGACCATGTAGATCACGTCTTCACAGATGTTCGTCGTCAGATCGGCGATCCTTTCCAGGTTGCTGGAGATCTTCATGAGCTGGAGGGATCGTTCGATAGTGGTCGGGTCTGAGGTCATGAAGGTGATCAGTTCCCTCAGGATCTGGGTACGGAGCCCATCCACGATGCTGTCCCTCTCGCACACGCTCTTGGCAAGGTCAGGGTCTTCATTGATGAACGATGTGATACTGTCTTCGATCATGGCTTCGACCAGCTCTGCCATCCGAGGCGTGTCAATCAGGGGTTTCACCTGGGGATGCTGAATGAGGTAGAGACTGCTCTCTGCAACGGTCACCGCATGGTCACCCATCCTCTCCAGGGTATTGTTGATGTGGAGGATCATGAGGATGGTTCTCAGTGCCTTGCCCGCAGGCTGGTGCTGGGCAATGATGGACACGCACTTCTCATCCAGAGAAATCTCGAAGTCGTTCGCCTTGGGTTCATCGACCTGAACAACCTCGTTGAGGATATCGGCATTCTTTTCCTTCAATCCCCTGATGCTCTTGTTGACCATGCCTTCAACCAGGGTTGCGAATTCCATGAGCATCTTTTTCAGGTTTCTGAGTTTCGTTTCTTCAAGCATGGGATCTCCTTACCCGAATTTACCAGAGAGGTATTCCTCTGTCATCTTCTCTTTCGGTACAGTGAATATCTTTTCGGTCTGATCGTATTCGATCAGCTCGCCCAGGTACATAAACGCAGTGTAGTCCGATACCCGGGCAGCCTGCTGCATGTTGTGGGTGACAATGATGATGGTGTACTCCTTCTTCAGCTCCAGGATAAGCTCCTCGATCTTCCTGGTAGAGATGGGGTCGAGGCTTGCACAGGGCTCATCGAACAGAATCACGTCCGGTTCCACCACAAGGCAGCGCGCAATACACAACCTCTGCTGCTGTCCTCCAGAGAGCATGAGGGCGCTGTCGGTGAGCCTGTCTTTCACATCATCAAACAGGGCTGCCTTCCTCAGGGATTCGACAACCTGCTGCTCGATGAAATGTTTATTCCGTATACCGTTGATGATGAGCCCGTATGCCATATTGTCGTAGATGCTCTTGGGAAACGGATTGGGCTTCTGAAACACCATTCCAACACGCCTCCTGAGCTCCACCACATCGGTTTTCGGTGCATTGATGTCGACGCCGTCCATGAGGATCTGTCCTGAAACCCTGGCTCCGGGGATCAGATCGTTCATGCGATTCAGAAGCCTGATATAGGTTGATTTTCCACAACCCGAGGGACCGATGAGTGCGGTCACCTGGTTTTTGTAGATATCCAGGTTGATGTTCTTCAGGGCCTGGGTCTTGCCGTAGAAGAAATCCACATTCTCCGAGTGTATTTTTACGTCAGGATCCATAGGTAAACCTCTGTCTCTGTCTGAGGATGATGGCAAGGGCCGAGATGGCGAGCACGAGGCACAGGAGGATCAGGGAGCATCCGTAGGCGATCTGGGTCTGTACCTCCGGGTGTGTTCCTTCTGTCATGAGTGCATATATGTGGTATGGCAGGGCCATGACCTCTGAGAAAATCGAATCCGGGTATCCCCGGGTATAGAATGTTGCAGCTGTGAACAGGATCGGGGCCGTCTCACCTGCGACCCTGCCGATGTTCAGGATGACCCCTGTGAGAATTCCTGGGAGAGCCGTTGGGAGGACTATCTTCTTGATGGTCTGCCAGTGGGTTGCCCCGAGTGCAAGGGATGCCTCCCTGAACGACTGCGGAACTGCCAGGATTGCTTCCTGGGATGCGGATATGATGCCGGGCAGCGCCATGATTCCCAGGGTCAGACTGCCCGAAAGGATGGAGACACCGAAACCCAAAATCTTTACGAAGACGGCAAACCCGAAGAGACCGAAGACGACCGAAGGAACGCCTGCCAAGTTGTTGATGCTGAGGCGGATAACATTGACCAAGATGCTCTTGGGGCTGTATTCGCACAGATAGATCGCGCAGGCAAGACCCAGGGGAAGGGAGAAGAGGATGGCCCCGACCGTAAGGTAAAATGTCCCTACAATGGCCGGTGCAACGCCGCCCTTGGTCATGGCCCTCCGGGGGATGTCTGTGAGGAATTCCCAGGATATGACAGACAAACCCCGAGCCGTGATGAAGTAGATGATCGTACCGAGAAAAAACAGGGCAAAAAGAATGCACAGGATGAGGAACAGGAAGCCGATCCCCTGGGAGATGTCCTTTGCTCTGATGATCTTCCTGTCACCGAGATCCCTCGATCTCAGGGCAATTGCGGACGGTTCTGCGTATTTGGTGAGATCAGTCATCGTCCAATCCCCAGTTTCAACCTGAATCGCCTGCTCACGATTTCAGCGATGATATTGATCACCAGCGTGATGAGAAAGAGAATGAGCCCGATGGCAAACAGGGCGCTGTAGTGCAGGCTTCCCATGACGGCCTCCCCCATTTCGGCCGCGATCGTCGAGGTCATCGGCCTGACAGGGTCGAATATGGATTTCGGGATGACTGCAGCTCCCCCTGCAACCATGAGCACGGTCATGGTCTCCCCGACTGCTCTGCTCATGCCGAGGATGATGGCAGTGGATATGCCGGATCCAGCTGCCGGGAGTACAACCCGGGTGAGTGTCTGCCACCTGTTTGCCCCCAATGCGAGAGACGCCTCCCTGAAGCTCCTGGGAACGAAGCTCAAGGCGTCCTCCGCAAGGCTTGCCACTGTAGGTGTCGCCATGATTCCCAGGACGAGGCTCGCGGTAAATGCACACAGGCCCGTGGGAATACCCAGGAGGTTCTGGAGAAAGGGAGCCACAATCACCATGCCGAAGAACCCGTACACGATGGACGGGATACCGGCGAGGATCTCGATCATGGGTTTGAGGAACGCTCTCTGGTTTTCGGTCGAGAGTTCGTGGATGTACATGGCAGTGCCCACTCCGATGGGAACACACACCGCCATTGCCCCCAGCGTTACCACAAACGATGCAACGATCAGGGGCCAGATACCAAAATCAGGTGGAGTGTATGTCGGATACCACTGCGTGCCGAAGATGATTTTCAGAAAAGGTACTGTCGAGAAGATGGGGATGGATTCCTTGAAGAGCGTGATGATGATCCCCACCAGGAACACCAGCGACGAAAATGCAAGGACAGCGAATATCCACTTGTAGAGTGTTTCCCGCATGGTTCTGGCCGAGATTTTTCTCATAGGGTTCTCTCACTCGACCCGTTCTTCAGGACAATCCGATATACCATGAGCACACAGGCATTCATCGTTGAGAGAGCATTCCCAGTGTCTTTTGCACCAAAGCCGGAGATTTTTCCCGTGCAGTGCAGGAGTTCTCCCTGGTCTCGAACCGACATTCTTTTTCCCCTGCTGGTCTTGTAGGTATTCGGCTCTATCTGTCCCTGAGCCGTACAAATCCCTCTTCCTCGATAAGATCCTGGCCATCGTCACCGAGTATGTATTCGATGAATTTCTTCACACTCCCCTCTGGTTCACCGTTCGTGTAGATAAACAGCGGGCGGGCGAGGGGATACTGGCCCGACAGGATCGTATCCCTGGTGCACTTCACCCCATCCACAGCGACAGCCTTCACCTTCTTCGAGAGATAGCCGAGGCCCATGTATCCGATGGCTCCGGGAGTCTGCGCAACAGTCATATTGACCGCCTGGTTGGATGCGGTTGTCAGTGCGTCGGCACGTACCCTCGCACCGGAGAGGGCGAGGTGTTCGAAGGCTTCAAACGTTCCACTGGAACTGTCGCGAGAAATCACCACGATTTTTGTGTCCGAGCCGCCGATGTCCGCCCAGTTCGAGATATGACCGATATAGATCGCCTTGATTTGATCTCTGGTGAGGAAATTCTTGATATTCGACGGGTGAACGATCACTGCGATGCCGTCCATTGCTATCACAGTTTCTTTCACATCCACTCCCCTGGATGAGGCACGGTGACGTTCCTCGTCTTTGATCGATCGTGACGAGGTAGCGATGTCACATGTCCCGTCGATGATCGATGCAATGCCGACACCCGAGCCGCCGCCCTGGACAGAAATGGTTATCTCCGGGTGACGTTCCATGAACAGCTCGGAGGCTATCTGCACAATCGGAAGGATAGTGGTCGAGCCCTTTATGGTGATGTCATCACCGGCTGCATGGAGGCCAGTGGTGAAGAAACCTGCATGCACAATGAGCGAAACACTGATTATCAGGATCCTCATGCTTTTCACCATGATTTTTCACCCCACTCGTTGTGTCATCTGAACTCAGTATAGATTCGCTCTGTTAAGATTCTATGAAAGTTGTGTGAATTTTCGGTTAAGACAGGAGATGGGGATGAAGATTCACTCTTCATCCCCGGAAATGAGGTTCTGGTTATTTCAGGCCGACGAATCCTTCCTCTTCCACGAGTTTCTGACCATCAGGACCCAGAACGAAGTCGATGAATTCTTTCACCGCACCGGATGGTGCACCGTTCGTGTACATGTACAGGGGCCTGGAAAGAGGATATTTCCCGGAAAGGACTGTGTCTTTCGTGCACCTTACTCCATCGACCGTAACTGCCTTGACCTTGCTCGTCAGATAGCCAAGTCCGACATAGCCGATTGCCCCGGGTGTCTGGGAGACCGTCTGGGCAACAGCCTGGTTTGATGCTGTGGTGAGTGCATCGGCACGCACCTTTTCCTTGTCAAGGGCCAAGTTTTCAAACGCTTCGTATGTGCCGCTGGAACTGTCCCTGGAAATCGCTACAATCTTCCCATCGGGTCCCCCGAGTTCCGACCAGTTCGACAGTGCGCCTGTGTAGATGGCCTTTATCTGGTCTTTTGTCAGGGTGGAGATCTTGTTGGATGGATGGACGATGACCGCGATCCCGTCCATGGCGACAATGATCTCGTATGGTTCTACACCGCCGGCCTTTGCCTTTTCGAATTCAGAGTTCTTGATCTTTCGGGAAGAATCCGCAATATCAGTTGTTCCATCGATGAGTGATGCAATCCCAACCCCTGATCCGCCACCCTGGACAGATATCGAGACATCGGGATTCTGTTCCATGAAGATCTCAGATGCAAGCTGAGCGATGGGCAGCACCGTCGTCGATCCCTTGATGGTGATCTCCTTGTCTGCCGCGATAGACGAACCCGCCGGGAGCAGAGCACTGATGAAGAGTACTGAAATCAGGATTGCCAAACGTTTCATGGTTCCAAGAGACTTTTTCATACTTTTTCCTCCGTAATGGTAGTTCTTATGTACCCTGTAGAGGTGTTGTGTTTATGAAAGATAAAGTTTTGATGAATTTTTCGTGAAGAGACGAAAGCACCCGTCCATGGTTACGTGTCTGCGGGGCTGTTTCACCGGAGAAGGTTGCCGAAGCGTCTCAGGTAAAGATGATGAATGTCATTGCAGAGATTGCAGCAGCGCAGGGTATGGTGAGAATCCATGCCCAGACGATACGGCCCGCAACCCCCCATTTTACGGCACTCAGACGTCGCAGTGAACCCACGCCCATAATTGAGCCTGTGATGGTATGGGTGGTGCTCACGGGAATGCCCGCCATGGTGGAGAAGAACAGCGTCACGGCAGCCCCGAATTCCGCACAGAACCCGTCGACAGGTCTGAGTTTGGCGATTCTCTGGCCCATGGTCTTCACGATGCGCCAGCCACCGAACATGGTCCCCAGTGCAATTGCAGCCTGACAGGAGATCACCACCCAGAACGGCACATAAAAATGCTCCCCCAGCAGCCCGGCACTGAAGAGCAGGCCGGCAATGATGCCCATGGTCTTCTGCGCATCATTCCCCCCATGGCCAAGACTGTACATGGCTGCCGAGATGAGCTGTCCCTTTCGAAACAGAAAATCCACACTCAACGGGGTCGCCTTCCTGAAGGACCGGTATACCAGCACACCCATGGCCAGCCCGAGTACAAGACCGATACACGGGGAGATGAAGATGAACACAACAGTCTTGAGAATGCCATCTATGACAAGAGAATCAGGCCCTGCCTTCATGAGTGCTGCACCGATCATGCCGCCGATGAGGGCATGGGATGAACTCGTGGGGAGGCCGTAGAACCATGTTATGACATCCCACAGGCATGCTCCAACCAGGGTGGCGAATATGACCGTGGGATCCATCACGCTCACATCAACGATCCCTTTCCCGATGGTGTTGGCCACATGGAGACCAAGGAAGAGAAAGGCGATGAAATTGAAAAACGCGGCCCACAACACAGCATATCGGGGCGAGAGAACGCGTGTGGAGACGATGGTTGCGATTGAATTTGCTGAATCGTGAAAACCGTTCAGGAAATCAAAGGTCAGGGCAAGCAGGATCAGCAAGATGATGTACGCTGACATCTCCTTATGCCTGCTTCACCAGGATTGATTCCACGATGTGAGATACATCCTCGCAGATATCGAGCACCATCTCGGTAAACTGGAAGATCTCTTTCCATTTTATGAGGAAGATGGGATCGGGCGAGTTTTCAAAGAGTCGTGCAAGAATTGTGTCACGCATGGTGTCGCCTACGTTCTCGAGTCGATTCACCTCCACAATGGATTGAAATGCGGCCTGAGGATGCCTCGAATCCTGCAATCCTTCTATTGCGTTGGCAAGAGCGCGTACTGACATCTCGATGATCTTTGAAAATTCCACCAGATCGGGATTGATCTCGTGGATATTGTAGACACGCATGCGGTTGGTTATGGTGTAGAGCATATCGATCACGCTGTCCAGTTCAGTAGTCAGTGAGTGGATGTCTTCCCGGTCAAACGGGGTGATGAACGTCTTGTTGAGTCTTTCGATGATTTCGTGTGCGATCTCGTCTGCCTGGTGCTCCATATCGCGCATTTCCTGGACGGTCGTATGGTCGAACAGGCCTTTGGATATGATTTCACGGAAGAGTACGGATGCCTGTACTGCCAGTTCTGCCTGTCTGTTGAACAAGATAAAAAAATTTTCATCCTTGGGCAGAAAGCTGAACCTCATGCGGTTGACCTCATCAAGAGAGTCTGAACACGTGTACTGCATGATTGTCATAATGTGATTTCTCTGTTCAGTCAAGGAACCGAGCCGTGAGAATTTCAGAGATTCCGGAAGAAAATCGAAGGGAGTCTTTCTGATGGTATCAGTGTCTGATCGGCAGGATCACGGTGAATGTGGAGCCCATCCATGGCGTGCTGGATACCTCAATCCTTCCCCCGTGCAACAGAGCGATATGTTTCGCAATGGAAAGTCCGAGGCCGGTCCCGCCGAGGCTCCGTGACCTGGATTTATCCACCACGTAGAAGCGCTCGAATATCCTTCCCTGGTGGTCACGGGGTATACCGATCCCGGTGTCCTTGACCTTGATCGAAATGGTGGTTCCTTTTTTCTGGGTAGAGACGGTGATCTTCCCGGTCTCCGTGTACTTGATGGCATTATCAAGGAGATTCGACAGAAGCTGCTCGATCTTGAACGCATCTCCTTCGAAGGTGACCGATTCGCCTTCCACTGAAATGGACAGCCCTTTCCCCTGGATTCGAGTCGTGTAGATCTTCATGAGGTTTTCGATGAGCGACCTGCTGTCTATCTCCGTATATTCCAGGTGTGGCTGTTCCTTGAGTTCTGAGAGGGTGAGAAGGTCATTCACGATGTTGATGAGCCTGTCGGTGTGTCTCTTGATGATCTCCAGGTGTTCCCGCGTCTTTGGATCTGCATCATCCAGCAGGGTCTCGGTGTAGCCTTTGATGGCCGTCAGAGGTGTTCTCAGTTCGTGAGAGACATTCATCACCAGGTCATCCTTGATGCGGTCTATCTGCCTGATTTCCGTGATATCGTGCAGGATGACAACCCTTGAACCACCAAAACGGAGAGGGGTTACACTGCAGCGATAGCTCCGGTCGTCCAGTTCGATATCTGCCGAGACAGGAGCCACGGAACCTTCGTCGATGAGCCTGTTGAGATTCATTGATCTGAATAGTTCCCAGTAATACCGACCCAGGATCTGTTCCGCTCCGATGATCTTCTCACCGCGTGTATTCGCCAGGCTGACCCGTCCCTCACTGTCGAGCACCAGGAGGGCTTCACCCATGGATGTGAGAATACTCTCAAGTTCCTCATTCTTTGCCGTCAGCTCTGCAAAATACGTTGCAAGTTTTCCTGCCATCTCATTGAAGCTCTCGGTGAGTTCCCTGATCTCGCCGCTGCTCTGGATTGGCACGCGCACGGTGAAATCTCCCCCGGATACTTTTCTCGATGCAGTATTCAGTGCCCTGATGGGCGAAGAGATGAACAGCGAGAACAGTCCGGCAATGAAGAGTGCGAGAAGCCCGGTCAGGATGGCGAGCTCATAGATTCTCATCCGGACGGTTTTGAACAGATCATAGACGTCTTTCAACGGCAGGCTGAGACGCAAAACCCCTGAAATCTTGCCGTGAACCTCTATGGGAAGAGCGACATAGAGCAGATCCTGATCAAGGGATGTACTGTACCGTATGCTCTGTCCCAGCCCGCCATTCAGGGCACGGATCACCTCCGGCCTGTGCAGATGGTTCTCAAGGGATTCCGGGCTCATTTCGGAGTCAGCCTCCACCTGTCCATTCCTGTTGATGACAGTGATCCGCACCATGAGATCTTTCCCGAGGTGCCTGACGGTGTCTTCAAGAACATTGCCTCTGTTCTGCTTCGAGAGCGGCAGGATCTGCTGAAGGACGGAAATTCCCAGGGTGTGCAGGTGTGTTGTTGTCAGGTTGATATATTCTGTGCGGATGACCTGGTAGGTGACGGTCAGGACCAGGATGGCCATTATGAGTATGACCAGGAGATATCCTGCGAAAATCCTGATGAACAGCGTCTTTCTCATTCTTCCAGCTTATATCCCACACCACGGATGTTTTTAATGAGATCTCCTGTGCTGCCGAGTTTTTCGCGAAGATTCTTGATATGGACATCCACGGTCCTGTCGATGACAGCCTTTTCCCCTCCCCAGAGGTGATCGAGAATTCTATCCCTCGTGAACACTTTTCCTTTGTGTGCTGCAAGCAGGTGAAGTATCTTGAACTCGACCGGGGTAAGGGCGACAGGATCACCATGGACAAGGACCTGGAATCGTTCCGGATCGATGGTGAGTGTATCCGCTATGGTGATGAGAGATTCGACGTCCTTGGTCGTCCTTCTCATCACAGCCCTGACACGGGCAACCAGTTCTCCGGGAGAAAATGGTTTTATCACATAATCATCGGCACCGATTTCGAGGCCGGTAATCCTGTCTCGTTCGTGTCCCTTTGCCGTAAGCATAATGATGGGTATGGACGAGTATCGCGGATCACTCTTGAGTCTCCGGCAGACATCAAAGCCGTCGTCGTCGGGCAGCATGAGGTCGAGAATGATCAGATCCGGTGTACGTGATTGGAGATACTTCATGAAACTTCGTGAGGTGAGAAATGTGTCTACAGAATAGGATGCCTTCTTCAGGTGGAGATCTACAAGATTCAATATATCCGGTTCATCATCGATAACGGCGATCACTCTATTCATGAGCTCACTACACACTTCACGAGTATTTTCAATCATAGTATCACCCAAAGAGATGTGCAAGTAAAGTGTTCATTTTCCTGCTCTTTGTCGGACTTACTGATGAATGCGCATGCCTTTCTTCTGGAGCCACAGTCTTCACCATTTTGAATCAGCGTGTACATGGAAAGAATGAAGAATGAATAAAGAATCGATGAATTCCTGGTTAAGGGTGATCGGACAGGGAGCAAGAATATTAGCGCATGGGCCGGTTCTCGTTGAAGGATTTCATGATACGCATCACGGAGTGCATCTCAACGTGCCTATGTGACGATACATACCAGTGTCGGGTGTGTCATAGAAAACATCTTATTGACTTTACAGGCATATTCCTTATTTTTGTATCATTACCACTGGCGGGATTGGTTCTGTTCGAAGCTATCAAGACGGGATTTCGGAGGTCGAGAAATGAAGGAAGATAAACTCAAGGAGATCGTCCAATCGTTCTTTTCCTGCAACCGGGATGAGGTCCTTCAGATATTCAACGAGTTCCTCAATGCCATGGAGGCAGAGGAAACCCTCCCAGTGATAGAGCCCATGTCGAGGAATTACGAGACCGCTCAGTCAAACCCCGAAATCAACGTGATTCCCGGCAACATCAAGGACGCACGGGATGCGATCTTTCCCTTTTTCTGGGGGACGGATGCGTGGTTTTCCAAGTTCCACCTTGAGAACGTCAAGGGTCCAGCGAATTACGCATCGCTCATCGGGGCCATCGCCTGCCTGCTGAAGAATCCGAACCTGTGTGTGGACACCTATTCTCAGCGTTCCAACGAGCTCGAGCTCAAGGCCATCACCACCCTGGCAAATCTCGTGTTCTACCATACCGAAAAGCCATGGGGCATCTTTACTATGGGCGGCACCATCTCGAACCTCTACGGTGGCAGGATCGGCATCGAGAAAGTCCTTCCCGGCGCCATGAGGAAGGGCTACGGGGGCAAGAAGATCGCGGGCATTGTGTCCCATGCAGCGCACTATTCCAATGAAACACTGGCGGGATGGCTCGGCATCGGGACCGAGAATCTCAGGTCCATTCCCACCGATGACGCCTGCAGCATGGACCTCGAACACCTCTCGATCGCGCTCGACGAACTCTACGGATCGGGGAGCCTGGTCGCCTTCGTGATCGCAACATTCGGGAGCACGGACGCTTTCGGCATCGATGACATCGCAGGGATCAGAAAGATCATTGACGAAAAAGCGAAACACTACGGAGTTCCCTCACCGCAGCTCCACGTGGATGCCGCGGCAGGATGGCCCTTGTGCGTCCTGAACGAATACAATCTCGAGGAGAACCCATTCGATCTGAGCAGGGAGGTGCTGCGAACCGTTGCAGCCGTGAGGACCTTTGCAATGGGCATGCAGTATGCGGACTCGGTGACCGTGGATTTTCACAAGATGGGCTGGGGACACTATCCCTCCAGTGCGTTCATCGTCTACACCAGAGACGATATCTCTCTCCTGCTGAGAAGCCTTCAGCAGGTGCCGTATTTCTCCGAGGCGGACTACCGCCATGATCCCGCCCTGTTCACCCTGGAGTGTTCGCGTCCCGCGATCGGCCCGTATTCCGTGATGGCGAGCTTGAACGGGATCGGCCTGCAGGGATACCAGATACTGGTGGCTCATGCCCTCGAGATGGCATCTCGGGCAAAGAAGAAGATCGAGAAGCTCGAGTACTGCAAGGTGCTCAACATGAAGTGTCTCGGCCCCAGTGTTGTCTGGTGGGTCCTGCCAAAAGGGCGAAATGCAAAAGAGATCTACAGCAATCTCATCAAAGGGTCAGTGCTGAAGAAGGACTACGAGCGCTATTTCAGAGAGATCTCCCATCTCTTCGAGAAGAGGAGAGATGCAATGGACCCCCTCGCCGATGCCCGGTTGAGTTACACGACATCCATGGGCTATCTTCCGGGCGGGATTGCACTGCCCGCGTGGAAGGCGGTGTTTTTCAACCCAAAGACCGATGCACAGGTCGTCGACCAGATCATCCGAAGCATCGAGGAGCTCTGAGACGCACGATTCTGTTCAGAGCTGTTCTGTTTTGATTTTCTCCGGGAGGGGGCAGGCTGAGAGGCGACAAAACCCATTCCCATGATTCTTTACATTCTCTTGACACTTTCTTTTCCATTGTTTGACACATCGGCAGCAGAACCTGTGCTAGGTATACTCCAAGCCGACTTCCGGGTGCAAGGGTACGTGCTGTGCACTGCCCGGGCAGGGGGAGTGGCATTCAGAACATGCAGGGGGTGACACGAGGAATGGATCGTGAACTGAAACCATGGGCTGCCATTCGACGGTTTCTGAGGGAACCGGTAAATGGACTCACACACTGTATCGGCGCAGTCCTGGCCGTGATAGGACTCATCTTCCTCGTTCTCAAGGCAAGCAATCCCCCGAGACCCTGGCACATCACAACCTATAGCATATTCGGTGCAGGGATGATCCTCCTGTACACCATGAGCACGCTCTATCACTGGCTGCCGTTATCGGACAGGGGAGTTGCTCGTCTCAGAAAGCTCGATCACATGATGATCTTCGTGCTGATCGGCGCTACCTACACACCGTTCTGCCTCATCCCGCTGCGTGGCGGCTGGGGCTGGAGCCTCTTCGGAAGTGTGTGGGCAATTGCTGTTCTGGGTATGATCTTCAAGATATTCTGGATTCACTCACCCAGGTGGATCTCCGCCATGGTCTACGTGTTCATGGGGTGGATTGCCATCGTGGGGATCGTGCCCATCGTGAAGACCCTCCAGACCGGGGCGGTATTCTGGCTCTTCGTTGGCGGGATTTCCTACAGTGTGGGTGCACTCATCTATGCCGTGAAGAGGCCCAATCCACTGCCGGACATATTCGGGTTCCACGAGATTTTTCACATCTTCGTGATGCTGGGCAGCCTCTCCCATTTCTGGGCCATCTACCACTATGTGAGTGCGTTTTAACGGATCAGTCTTTTATTGGCCGGTCTTGATTCGACACACTGGAAACCATGTGATCTGAATGCGATCATCCCTCGCACTGGCTCTCGGTGCGGCAAGCAGATCTCCTTCCATCGAGCACTGACCTCAGGACATGCGCGATCTCCCTGATGACCAGGGGTTTCATGAGTACCCTGCAGATTCCCAGCTCGTGTGCCTGCTCTTCTGTCAGTGCCTCGCTGAACCCGGTGCAGATCATGACAGGAATGTCCCCTCTGATCTTCATGAGATTTTGAGCAAGGGTTTCACCAGTGAGTTTCGGCATGACGAGGTCGGAAATCACGATATCGAAGGATTCAGGGTTTTCCCTGAACAGATCCAGTGCCTCGACACTGCTGGTCCTGGTCGTGACGTGATACCCCAGGTGGCTCAGCATCTGCTCGACCATTTCGGTGAGATCCTCTTCGTCATCGACGAACAGAACATGTTCGTGTCCAGTGGGGATGGGTGTGTCGTCATGCTCTTCTGCCCGGTCCAGCGCCTCAACCTGGGGAAAAAGCACGGAAAATGTGGTTCCCTTGCCCAGGATACTCTGGACAGAGATGCTCCCCCCGAGACCCTTCACAATCCCATGGACGATGGCGAGTCCGAGCCCTGTCCCCTTGCCCTTTTCCTTGGTTGTGTAGTACGGGTCGAAGATCCGGTCCATGACTTCAGGAGCCATTCCGCAGCCCGTGTCGGTGACGATGAGTTCGACATATGATCCGCACTGCACATTCACGGAATTTAATGGTGTGTCGTCATCGATATCTCTCCTGGAGAGTTTCACCTCGATGAATCCACCCGTATCCCTGACCGCGTCGAAGGCATTGGTGCAGAGATTGATCACGATCTGATGGATCTGGGTAGGGTCTGCCTCGATAATGGCATCTGCGGCATCGAGAACCTGGTAGATCTCCTGGGAGGAGGGCAGTGTGGCCCTGAGCATCTTCAGGGCATCTTCGATGACCGGCATGATGTGAATCGGTTTTCTCTCGTATTCACCCTGGCGGCTGAACAGGAGAATCTGCTTGACCAGGTCTTTTGCCCTGTTCCCTGATTTCTGTACCTGCTCCAGCTTCTTGTGCAGTGATGATCCCTGTTCGCTCTCCATGATGGCAAGCTCGGTGAAACCCAGGATGCTGGAGAGAATATTATTGAAATCGTGAGCGATTCCTCCGGCAAGCGTGCCGATCGCCTCCATCTTCTGGGTATGGTGCATGATGCTTTCCTGATTCTTTGTATCCGTTATGTCTCGC
>JBNGDS010000060.1:0-6507 GCA_049975365.1 Desulfomonilia bacterium
GCACCATTCCGCAACAAGGTGGCGCTCATCGCACCGGGAACCACGGTGAAGATAACCGTCATTCGTGACAACACAGAAGAGACATTCTCTGTCGCCATCGAAGAACTCTCCCCAGCACAGCAGGCAGCAACGACAACTCCTGCCAGTCTCGAAAAACTCGGCCTCACGGTATCAAACCTGACGCCGGAACTGGCAGACCGGTTCGGCTACCAGGGCGAAACCGGTGTTATCGTGACACAGGTTGACCCCTCATCTGCCGCTGCATCGGCAGGTATCAGACCCGGGGTCCTGATCCAGGAAGTGAACAGGGAGAAG
Source organism: Desulfomonilia bacterium (assembly GCA_049975365.1). Lineage (GTDB taxonomy): Bacteria > Desulfobacterota > Desulfomonilia > UBA1062 > UBA1062 > DSBG01. The sequence goes on from JBNGDS010000060.1 coordinate 316, forward strand.
ATCCAGAATGTGAAGGAGTTTGAACAGGCATTAGAAAAGAATGGCAAGAAGCCGATTCTCCTTTTCATCAAGGATGAGCGGGGATCGCACTACGTGGCCCTCGATCCGGGGAAATAGGAAAAGCAGAACAGTCTATCGAAGCGCCTGCTTGAGGAGAAACCAGTACTGATCCATGTCCTGTGGAGTCTTCACCAGAGAGAACAGGGAAGACCGCAGCCGCGAATAGACGAAATTGTGCCGCTTGAGGGCCCTGAGCGTCGGGAGCGACTGCATGGATGATTCGAATTTCACCCTGTTCTCTTCTGTGAACCCACCTGACCGGATCACTTCGGCAGAGAGAGTCCCGACTGAATGACCGATGAGAAACGACGTCCTGATCCCGCTGCCTCCCCGCGCCTGGACATGTCCCAGGGCATCTCCTGCCATCATGAGCCCGGGCAGAGGAGACACACGGGAGAGCATGCCCCCCATGGGAATGAATGTCTTGAGGGTATAGAAGGGCTCAGTCCCTTGGTAGGCCTGTGCAAAAACCGGGTGCTCTTCGGCGAATGCACCGGGATTTCCCACAAATTTTCTCCCGGGTATGGCAGCGAGGATGATCACCTCGGCCTCTGTGTTGCCCCGGGGAAACACGGTGGCCACGACAAGCCCTTCCTGCTCTGTGTGAAGAAAATACTCGAGCCTGTCCTGGGGCCCTTCGTATCCCCTGACGAGCTGTTTGAATACCGGCATGTCCATTCGGGATCGATCATACCCGAGGTGGTCCGATGCAGGATCGGTGATCCCTCCGCATGAAATTACTGCCGCAGCAGAGAGTTCTTCTTCCACAGACCCCTTCACGACAGCGGCCGCGCCCGATATGCGGCCACCTTGTTCAATGAGACGTGTGGCAACAGCTCCTGTCCAGATCCTAGCCCCTGCCTGACGTGCGCTGTCAGCAAGAGCCTCGAGGAAATCTCTCCAGTCGATGATGATGTTCGGATTGGAGATCTTCCGATCGACATGACTGAGTCCCGTGTGCGAATAGTAGCGTCTCCTGGACACGACGTGCCTGGTTTGTTTCTGGAAGAATCCGTCTCCGAGAAGTGCCTCCATTTCAGGGCTGAACCGGATTGTCTCTCCACGACGCTGATCTCCAATATGCTCCTGCTTTTCGAGCACCACGACGCGTATCCCACTGCGGGCAAGTCCCAGGGCTGCACCAAGCCCTGCTGGTCCTGCCCCGATAATGATGACATCCGATGTATGCGTGTTCGCCATATCGTGAATCCCTGCTTTTTGTATCCGCCTCACGATCCTTCGGTACTGAAGGAATCCGGGGCAGGTTTGATCCTGGTCAGGAGCCTCTTGTAGCGATCGAGGCTGGTTGACCGGATGAACTCATCGATGTCCCTATACTTTTTAGGTACTGCCATGACAGAGGCCTCCAATCCCCGTGACCTGATCCTCTTGATGGCTTGTGCGGTATCGACCTCCTCGCGAGCGCCGTTGCCCAGACAGAGGATGAAATGCCGAATACCCAATGAAATGGCTGCCTCGAGCTTCTCTTCGGTCAGCCCGTCTTTTCCGGTTCCGATCACTGGCTTCAGCGCGATTTGATCAAGCAGGAGGGCATCGAAAAAGCCTTCCACAACAATCGCTTCTTCCTGACCTCTGGCACGGTAGAGGAGAAACGGCGTGTCAGCAACCGGCTTCACATCGGTGAGCGGCCTGTACGCATGTGTCCCTCTCCTCGTGATGTCCATTGCATAGAACGCCATGAGCCTGCCCGCTGAATCCCGGTACGGGATAACCAGCCGGTATTCATCCATTCCATTTTTCCACAGCCGTGAGAGGAGTGCATCGAGAGATTCCTTCTGGAACCCCATGGAGATGAGGTAGTCTCGCGTCTTGTCCAGCCCTGGGTAAAATCCCAGGCCCATGCCCTCCACCTCCTCCATGGCATAGCCTCTCCTGAACACCGTGTGCAGCACCTCCAAACCCGGGGGTGACCAGAGTTGCGTGAAGAAATAGTTCTGCACACTTTCCAGGAGCAGGGTTCGTTCCAGGCCATCACGCCAGTGAGACGTGTTCTGGTCCCTGACGGGGATACCCGATGCAGTGCTGAGTTTCTCCAGCGCGTCTGAAAAACTCAGGTCATCTCTGAGCTGGAGGTACCTTATCCAGTCTCCCCGTGCACTGCAGACGAAACAGAAGTATTCAGGCCTGTCCCTGTACACCATGAACGTGGGCAGAGGGTCATCATGAAATGGACAGCAGGCGATATAGCCCTCCCCTTTTGGCCCGAAGCCCCTGAGATCGCCGAAAAGCTCCTGCTGGAAGTCGCTGTTCAGAAGCTTTGCGTACAGCATCTCCACATCCGTGGGCATATCAGTCTATCCTCTGCGCGCTCCCGCAGTTCGATTTACACAGCCTCTATGGTTGAGGTGGGCTTTGACGCAATGTTGTATGTCACACTCACCACTCCCGGGACCTCCGAGGTGATTCGGGTAGCGAGCCTGTGGAGCACGTCGAACCCGAGTTTCGTAGGTGTTGCAGTCTGTGCATTGGTGCTGTCCCAGCACCTGACTTCGATCTGGTAGCCGTAGTCACGCTTTCCCGACCGGATCCCAGTCACCTTGTCTTCATGCAGGATGGCAAGGTACTGGAATGCCTTGCTCGAAGCGAGCTCCTCCTCGACAATGGCTGTCGCCTCGCGGACCAGGTCGATCCGCTCGGGTGTCACCTCTCCGATCACCCGTGCCGCAAGTGCCGGGCCAGGAAACGGGGGGCGATTGTACATGCTTTCCGGCAGACCGAGCGCTTCTCCCACCCTTCTCACTCCCATTTTCCTCAACGAGATGAGGGGTTCGATGAGCGTATACCCGTACTGTTCCTGGGTGTCGATGCCGAGCTGGGTGAGAATATTGTGCTGGCGCTTGATACCGGCCACGGTCTCTTCCACATCTGTAAAGATCGTTCCCTGGAGAAGGTATCTGGCGCCGCTCTTCTTCACCAGATCCCCGAACACGTCGCGGTAGAAGGTCTGGGTAATAGCCTCCCGCTTCTCCTCTGGGTCTGTGAGCCCCTTCAGGGCGGAGAAAAACTGTTCCTGCGCATCGACAATCTCGATGGGCACCCCGAGTGATTCGAAGAGCGAGGCTACCTGATCCGGTTCATTCTTCCGCATGATTCCGTTGTCGATGAAATAGGTCTTGAGCCTGTTTCCGAGCGCCTTGTGTCCGAGCATGGTCACGACAGACGAGTCAACGCCTCCGGAAAGTGCATTCACGGCGAACCCGTCTCCAACCATTCGCGATATCTCAGCGCACTGGTCTTCAATGAACCTCTTCTCATCAAGCTTTTCCAGGGTTATCTCCTCAATCGTCATACGAACTCCTTTTCTGGCAGGAAAATTGTGGTTGTTGTAAAAGGATTTTGCAGAAATTGCAAGGCAGGGTTTTGTCTGTGCGGAACGCGGATGACAGAACCGTTCAGCCTGTTCTGTTCGGAAAACTCCCCACACACAGAAAGGGCCTGGAGATACAGGATCACCAGGCCCTTTGACTGAATACGTTCAATCGATTCGTCTATTTCGCCCCGATGGGGAGCACGGTGCGGCCGAAGTTCTCGTTGATGACCTGGGCCATTGCCAGGTAGATGGCCGAGGCCCCGCAGAAGACACCCTCATACCCGGTGATCGTCGCCCAGGTTCCGGTCCATTCGAATGCATCACGGGCGGCGAGCATCCAGAACAGGATCGTCAGCGTGAAGAACACGACCTGGAGTGCCCTGTTTGCCTTCCATGTCCCGATCCACATGAAGAAGGTGAAGAGCCCCCACATGAACAGGTACCAGGAGAGAAAGAGAAGACTGTTAGCCTCAAGACCGAACTTGCCGCTGAAGTAGATGAGGAAGACAAGGGTGAGCCAGAAGAGCCCGTACGACGTGAAGGCAGTGGTCCCGAAGGTATTTCCCTTCTTGAACTCCATAACGCCGGCGATGATCTGCGCCAGGCCGCCGTAGAAGATGCCCATTGCCATAATGCCTGCACCCAGTTCAAAGATGCCGGCATTGTGCAGGTTGAGGAGAACCGTAGTCATCCCGAAGCCCATGAGTCCGAGTGGAGCAGGATTTGCAAGATTGTCCGTCATGTTGAACCCCCTCTTGATGTTTTGTACCCGTTGTATACCACAGATGATTTCCAGCCTCTATACTGAATTGCAATTCATTTTCACCGTTCTTTCATCTGAGGAGCCACGAGTGCAGGAACCCTCTTTCCTTGACAGCGGGCTTTCCCGGATTTATGAATACCAGTAGATTACACGTGACTCGCCTGTCGGGAGCTCGGACAAACCGGGCTGAGAGGGATTCTTGCTTTTCCAGCTGTGAATCCGCCCGTTGAACCTGATCCGGATAATGCCGGCGGAGGAAATGGCTTCCAAGGACGCCATCCTCCACGGGGTGGCTTTTTTTTATTCCCGACCGGGAGAAAGGAGCAGATATGAGGACACAAAAAATTCTCCTGAGTATCTTCCTCTGTGGAATCTTGTGCGTGGCCAGTGCTGCCTGTACCAGGAAGGACGCGGGGCAGGAACTCCCGGAACTGACAGTGATGACGCACGACAGTTTCAGCATCAGCGAAGGCCTGATATCCGATTTCGAGACCAGAAACAGTGTTCGCATCATCTTCCTGAAGGCAGGTGATGCAGGTGCAGCTCTGAACCAGGCCATCCTGTCGAAGCAGAATCCCATGGCAGATATCTTCTATGGCGTCGACACCACCTTCATGAGCAGGGCACTGGAGGCAGATATCTTCACTGTCTACGATTCCCCCCTTCTGGAGGCGATCCCTGACGAACTCGAACTCGATCCCCACAAGCGACTGCTGCCCGTGGATTTCGGTGATGTGTGTCTGAACTACGACAAGGCGTGGTTCAGGGAAAAGGGGATCGCTCCCCCTGCTTCGCTGGAAGATCTCGTGAAACCTGTATACTCGGGCCTCACTATTGTGGAAAACCCGGCAACATCTTCACCGGGACTGGCATTCCTGCTGACAACCATCGGACATTTCGGAGAGGATGGATACCTCGAATTCTGGGGCGCACTCAGGGCAAACGATGTCCTGGTGACGGACGGATGGGAAGACGCCTACTGGGGCCAGTTCAGCGCCTCATCAAAGGGGGAGAGGCCGATTGTGGTGAGTTATGCCACAAGTCCGCCTGCCGAGGTGCACTTCGCTGAGAAGCCGCTTGACGATGCACCGACAGCCGCGGTTGTCGAGCCTGGAACCGCATTCCGCCAGGTGGAGTTCGTGGGAATCCTGAAGGGCGCACAGCATCCCGAGCTCGCACGAAAATTCATCGACTACATGCTGGATGTGCCGTTCCAGGAGGATATTCCGCTCCAGATGTTCGTGTTTCCCGCCAACAGCACCGCGAAACTTCCTGAAGTCTTCGTGAAATATGCCCGAGTTGCACGGGAACCTGTCATGCTGCCACCGGAATCCATCGCCAAGAATCGCGAGAACTGGATCGAGGCGTGGACTGAAAAAGTCCTGAGGTGACTGTCATCAAAAACCCGTACAGAATCCTCATTGCTGCGCCCCCCCTGCTCTTTCTCGCAGTGTTCTACTTCTACCCTCTCGGGAGCATATTCACCCTGAGTTTCATGCCGGAAGGGTCACTTGATCCCTCAAAACTCCAGCGGCTCGTCTCCACCAACATCTACCTGAAAACCCTGTGGTTCACCACCTGGCAGGCCGCTGTCTCCACGCTTCTGACCCTGATCCTTGCCCTTCCGGGCGCATACGTGTTCGCCCGGTACCGGTTCCCGGGAAAAAGCATCCTCCAGTCATTCACGGCCATCCCGTTCGTTCTCCCATCCGTGGTGGTCGCTGCCGCATTTCATGCTCTGCTGGGACCTGCAGGGCTTGCCAATACATTTCTCATGGACACATGGGGATTTTCTTCACCTCCCATAAGACTCAATCACACCATCTGGTTTATCCTGATGGCACACGTGTTCTACAACTACACTGTCATCGTCCGTATCGTTGGAGGGTTCTGGGCCCGCCTTCAACCGTCCCTGTCAGAAGCCGCAAGCGTGCTCGGAGCTTCCCCGTGGAAAACATTCACCCATGTGACATTTCCGCTGCTGAAGCCAGCCGTGCTCGCCGCATCACTGCTTGTGTTCATCTTCTGCTTCAGCAGT
>JBNGDS010000060.1:6517-20177 GCA_049975365.1 Desulfomonilia bacterium
CGGGGTGATCCTGATCCTTGGCGGCCCGCGCTATGCCACCATAGAGGTCGAAATCTACCGCCAGGCCGTTCACCTGTTCAATCTGCCCATGGCAGCAGCCCTGGCTATCCTGCAGATCATCTTCACCTTCGTGTTCATGTGGGTCTATACCTGGTTCCAGCAAAGGACAACCGTTTCACTCTATCCCGAGACCCGAAGATCGATCCTGAAAGTCCCGAGGACTGGCCGCGAACAGTTCATGCTGTGGGGGAACATACTCCTCATTCTCGTTCTTCTGGGGAGCCCGCTGATCGCACTCATCATCCAGTCCTTCACGACCGAGGGTGGATGTTCACTGATGTTCTACCGTGCCCTGTTTGAAAACAGGGCTCAGTCCATCTTCTACATACCGCCGGTAGAAGCTGTGGGATATTCACTATTCTTTGCCGTGGTCACACTGTTCCTCTCCGTTGCCGTGGGACTCTTTGCCGCCACATATCTCTCGGGTCCCAAGAGTACTGTTTCAAACATTCTGGACCCCCTGTTCATGCTTCCCCTGGCCACGTCTGCAGTCACCCTGGGATTCGGGTTCATCATCGCCTTGGACAGCCCCCCGCTCAATCTCAGGACATCTCTTCTGCTCGTACCTCTTGCACACAGCCTCGTGGCGTATCCATTTGTTGTCAGGAGTGTTCTCCCCGCACTGCGGAGTATGCCGAGAAGTATGAAAGAATCGGCCTCGCTGCTCGGTGCATCTCCAGTTCGGACATGGCTGAACATAACCGTTCCCGTCGTGCGGAGGGCAATCCTTGTGGGGGCTGTCTTCGCGTTCACCATCAGCATCGGTGAGTTCGGCGCAACAGTCTTTGTCGCCCGTCCGCAGACTCCAACAATGCCGCTTGCCATCTACCGGTTTCTGGGGCAGCCAGGTGCCCTCAACTACGGCCAGGCCATGGCAATGAGCACGATCCTCATGCTGGTAACGGCGGGAGGATTTCTGTTCCTCGACAAGATCAGAATCGGCAAGGAAGGAGAACTCTGATCATGGCACTGCTTGAACTGCTCGACATCTCGAAGGCGTACAACCATGAACCTGCGGTGGACCACGTGAGCCTGGAGCTCGATGAAGGGAACATCCTCTGCCTGCTTGGCCCTTCTGGCTGCGGCAAAACAACCCTGCTGCGCATCATTGCCGGTCTGGAACGTCAGGACACGGGAATCGTCCGTTTCGATGGAATGGATATGGCTGCCGTTGCGCCGCACCTGAGAAACTTCGGCATGATGTTCCAGGAGTTCGCGCTCTTCCCCCACAGGAATGTGTTCAGAAATGTCTCGTTCGGTCTTGAAATGCAGAATCAATCACGTGCTGACATTTTCCGCAGAACAGAAGAAATGCTGAAGCTCGTTGGCCTGGAAGGATATTCTCACCGGAATGTGGGGGATCTCTCCGGCGGAGAACGCCAGCGGGTAGCACTTGCCCGGACCCTCGCACCCAGGCCGAGACTCATTCTCCTCGATGAACCCCTTGGATCACTTGACAGGGCACTTCGCGAACGACTGATGCTTGACCTGAAAGAAATTCTGAAGCGTGTCGGTGTCACGACTGTCTTTGTCACGCACGATCAGACAGAAGCGTATGCAATCGCGGATCTGATCGCAGTGATACGCGAAGGGAAGATTGAGCAGATCGATCCACCCGAGACGCTCTATCGACACCCTGCAAACGCTGCAATCGCAAGGTTTCTTGGTTTCCACAACCTCCTCGAGGGCATCGTGGAACACGATGGATTCGTGGGGACAGAAATCGGCGTCCTCCCTCTTTCTCCACCTGACTTCAGCAGGTCCCAGCGCGTGACGGTGCTCATTGCAGGAGATGGTGTACGAATCAGCTCAAAAGGGGAAGCATTGCCGGGCATGGGCCCTCTCGTCAGGGCTGTCGTGAAAACCTGCCTGTTCAAGGGGAAGATCTACCATCTCGAGGTGGAGATTGAATCCGGGAAGAAGCTCTTTTTCGAACTCCCCAATGACAGTGAGCCACCGGCAGCCGGAGATGAGGTCATACTCGTGCTGAACCCATCCGACATGCTGCTACTTCCGGAGAACGGTGGTTGAAACGTATCCAGGGGTTTGGCTCATGCCCTCAGTTCATCTTCAGAAGCACCATCCTGTTTCCAGGGTGAGTGAATACCTTCTGGATTTCCAGGAGCTGTTCATATTCGTGGGGGAGAATCACGACAGGAACGAAATCGACCTCCCGTGTCACAACCAAGGAACCAGGCGTCACGTGTTTTGTTGGGTCTTCCCCCCAGTACACAATTGCTGTGTCCTGTCGAATGATACCTGATCGTACCAGGGTATAGGAAAGATCTTCGGGGGGGTGGACATCCATGGATTTCACCCCTTGAGGAACATGAACCTCCACGGTAATACGACCTCGTACATCAGTGTCCCGAAACAGGGGGTTCTCCCTGGTGTCGGTTTCTGCGCCCGTGACCTGCTGGTCGAGTCCCGGCAGTTCCAGATACAGGTATTCGTCTTGTCTTGGTGCATAAGAGCTGATCCTGACGGTGTACTCCTCAATCCCGGGGTACGACGAGTACTCGGTATGATACTCACTGACAGGTTCTGCGATTTTCGCCAGACCTGAAACTGTCTCCTGGAAATGCCTGGTACGCTCCTCAGGTGTCATTTCCCTGACCATCTTGTGAAAACGGGCATACTCCATACCGAAATACATGCGCCGCTTTTTGAGAAGCACAGTCCCGTCTGGTTCAAGGTTCAGCTCGTAGTGCTCGTCTATCCTGTCGCGCATGCCCTCCGGCTCTACGGAAATGGTTCCGAGTTCCCCTTTATCCAGAAACAGGCCTGACAGACCGTCATGCGGTGTTGTCCCGATCGCTGCGTACTGGTCGGTATCTCCGAGATAGATCTGCTGACCCCGTACATTCACCAGGACAAGAACCAGTGTGAACCATTCATGAGCCGCGTGATTCCGGATGGTGTCGCGTATTCCCTCTCCCGGAGGCACGTCGGGCACAAGGACAAAGTTTGGTTCGAATCCTGCCGTTTTCAGCAGGGAATGCAGAACGACAGCACGGTCAGCAGAATTCCCGTATCCATCCATTATGGTCTGGCGCGCAGTGCTCACGACATCCAAGGGAAGGCTCGAGAAATCCATATCAACCAGGCGGACATTCCGTGCCACAAAATCACGCAGTCTACGAATTTTTTCCAGCTCCGATTCGGTTCCCTCGAGCAGGGTTCCAACCAGTGACTGTATATCAGCCCCGAACGATGAAGAACGGATGAGGGTTTCGTTGGCAGTACGTGTATATCCATCAAGGTCTATACTCGATGCTATGACTACCGGGTTAAAGGTGAATCCAGGAGGGAGATAGTGTTCCTTTTTCATCGGCGCAACGTTCCTGACCCGGAATATGGATAGCACCTTCCCCTCGGAATGTTTCCGGGTATGCTCAATTACGGCATCGCTGGTCTTATCCTTTCCAGGGAGCCCGAATCCACTGTCAGATGAAGACATCCGCAATGGAATGTGGTCCGGGGTGGAAATCCTTATCTCTTTCGATTCTATGGGGTTTGTCTCGCGGAACTCGGTCATCAGGAAAAACGACGGCCTGTGTTTCTTTGTGTGGATCACAGTGTACTCCAGCACGCTTCCCTCGACGACCCCCGGGAGACTCATTACGAGGATCTTGCCCGGGGGGTAGCGGGGGGCACTGCCGACCCACTCCTCGTCCATGATATTTATTTCCTGTTCCTGTACTTTTTTCCTCATGCCGGAAGGGGACACGACCTCTGCATGGACAACATCTACATCCTCCCATACAGGGTTGAATGGGATTTTCAGGTCGCTGTACAGCTTCTTGCCTGCATAGGTTCTGATGAGCATCTTCCTGTAGTGTGTCTCTGTCCAGGTGTGTTCATCGATGACATCAACCACGGTTTCATCTGTCAGCACTACTGCATCAGGATTGTATTGCATGAACCAGGGGGTTCCACGCCCTTCCTGAGCTTTGTTTTCCGAGGTGAAGATCGGCATCTTCCGGTCTTCAGACTCGATTCGAGCAAGAGCCTTCTTCAACTCTTGGTACTCATCGGGGGAATATTCCGGAAGATTCATGGTAAAAATGTTTTCATACTCGAGCACGGAATCTGAAACGGCAAGGGATCGCCTCCAGGTCGTCCCTGGCGTTTCCACATCCTCAACGTTCGGAAGACTGGAGGGCTCGCCGAGACTCTCACTGATGTGGAGGCGGATTGTCTCGTTGACGCCACATGCGATCTCGGTCACATAGGGGTACTTCCTCTCCTTAAGACCTGTCTTCTGTGCAAGAAAGTTGACCACACCAATCCTTTCTCCGAGGCGTATCAGCGGGAGCATGACTGTTCCCTGCCCCCTGATCAGGATATTGTCCGCTCTGAACCTGATGGAAGCCTTGAGGGGCAGTGACGTATCCGTCAGATTTTCCGGTGTGATCTCGAGACGATCCATGCGTGCACCAGGTGCTGCACGCTTTACAATCATCTCAAAGTACCTCTGCCGTTCGATTGGATTCAGCCTGGAGAAGTATCCGCGGTAGGCATTGTCATTGATGCCCTCGAAGATGAGGTCTGATGCGGCGGTGAGCGTACCGTTCTCATCAAGGTGGCCTTCTGTCAGAATGGACATCATATTATCCCGGGCCGGAGAGATGGGGCTGGTCAGGAGTGTCTCGCCCTGTGGGGTTGCAACAAGGTAGCTCTGGTTGTTCAGGTATGAGGGAAAAAGTTCCTTCGTATTCTCATCAGTCGCATCCATGAGAAGATAGTCGCCGTTTTCCATACGCACACAGGAAATTGCGTGGTTGAAAAACGGCTGAGGAACCTCTGGGTCCTTCTTGGGACCGTTCATGATGAGCACAGGATAGGCCTCGAATCCGGCGAGACGGAGCATTGCCACGAGCAGTGCTGCCTTGTCTCTGCATACACCTGCCTTTCTCTCGAAGGTCATATCCACGTCATGGGGTTCATACCCGGGCGCCTCCTGTTCCACGGTTATGCCCAGGTACCTGATCTCCTGAGACACCCATCGGAATATGCTCTCGATCTTCTCCCTCGCATCACTGCTGCCCGAGGTGAGGTGATCAACGGTTTTTCTCATCTCCGGAGTTGTTCGCTCGATGTGAGGCCATGATAGATTCCAGTACCACTGAGAAACGGTTTCCCAGTCAGGAATTGTGCTCACGAGCAGTCGCTGCACCTGAGTATGGAGTGGAGGCATCTCGGGTTCTTCATAGGCCCGCGGGACATTCCTCGCTGTCCATGTATAGACCATCTCCCCAGCAGACCTGTGCTCCATGCGGGTTACTGTGCCTGGTATTTCTGCCTTGAGGGCAATGCTCCTGAGGGGCTTGTCTGCCGGGGCAACCACGGTGTACACCGATTGGATGATGGGGTCAGTGCCTTCAAATGTTGTGAAATCGCTCCAGGAACCGGGCATTCGCGCCTTGGTGAACTCATCGAAGATGATGACATGCACGGTGTCCCCCACATCGAGTTCCGGGATGCTCACCTGGAGTACCCTATCGTTGGGATTGAAGATATTGGACTGTATCTGAGACTGTTCCACCATCTCTCTGCTGTTCTTCTCGATATCGACACTGTGAACAGAGCCATCCGCCCTGATGATCTCGACACGGGTGAACATGGTCGTGTTGTACGGGATGGTGAAGGATGACGGGATGGTCTGGTACCTGCGCCTGCCTTTCTCTGTCAGAATCTTGATGTATGCTTCGTACCATTCGATGAATGTCCCATCATCCCGGTACCTGACCCAGGTCTGCTGATTGAGTTGAACCACGTCAGAGTTTGGATACATATCAGGGGTGATGGTTCCCGCCTGCTGAATCGTCTCCTCCCGGTCGAGGGGCTCCCACGTCTGTGCCCGGAGTTCAGAAAACCCGATGACCCCGGAGATGAACAGCACTGTGAATACAAGTACGAGGCGAAGTCTTGCAATGTTCATGGTTATTTCCTCATTCAGATAGTATACGAGTTAGATTCTAGATGATTCATACCTAGATTGAATTTTCAAGGACATTTTTTCTGAGTTCGCAGGCTTTTGATAACATTCTACCACATAATATACCATCTATTTTCATCTAGTTATATGCCTCATTGCTGTATTGTGCAAATATCACCCAGTTCTGTGTTGACTTTCTTCTCAAGAATCGTATACTTCTGACTATGTCTGTTGACAGATCTTTGTGTCCTATTTGTGCCTGGAGAAGGGATTGTAAAAAGAAGTTCAAGCATGGAGAGACAGTTTTCTGCCCTGACTACACCAAGGATCTCTCGATCAAGAACAGGGAACCCGAGGTGGAGCAGGAAGAAAAGATCGTCAAGCCAAGGAAAAAGATCTCCGACATCCGACTCCTCTAGGCTCAATCGGTTCGGTTCATCATGAGAAATGAGGAACCGGATCTACTGATTTGTCCAAAACCAATTCAGACGTGAACATTCTGATCCACCTGTGAGATTCTTGGATATCTGTGTGATCACACGACGAACTCATGTCCCAATCTCTGGAAATGCATTGGGGAACCCCCTATTCCCTCAGGCTTCCATTTCCTGGTGCATCCTGCGGTAGCTGATGCTTGCTTTGATAAAATCCCGGAACAACGGATGAGCGTGCATGGGCTTCGACTTGAATTCCGGGTGAAACTGGCAGCCGACGAACCAGGGGTGGTCAGGGATTTCAACTATTTCAGCGAGATTACTTTCCGGATTCCTCCCGCTTATGATGAGCCCGTTCTCAACGAGAGGCGTCTCGTACTCGCTGTTGAACTCATACCTGTGTCTATGCCGCTCAGAGATCTCCTGAGTCCGATAGGCTTTCAGCGCCATGGACCCGGAGAGCAGTGCGCATGAATACGCCCCGAGCCTCATAGTGCCGCCTTTTCTCGTAATGGTCTTCTGTTCTGGAAGGAAATCGATTACCGGTGCTGGTGTCTGTGGATCGAACTCCGTGCTGTTGGCACCCTGGAGTCCGCAGACACTCCGCGCGAACTCGACAACTGCCATCTGCATTCCCAGGCAGATGCCGAAAAACGGGATCTTGTGGGTCCTGGCATAGCCGGCAGCGCTGATCTTCCCCTCTATGCCACGTTCCCCGAATCCCCCCGGGATGAGTATCCCGTGAATGTTTTCAAAAAACGGAGAAAGATCGTTCTTGCCGATGAGTCCGTCGGCATCTACATAGATCCTGTTTACCTTGTTCCTGGTGTGGATGCCTGCGTGTTCCAGTGCCTCATTGAGGCTTTTGTACGAGTCGGTGAGCTTGACATACTTTCCCACGATGGCAATGTTGACTTCCTCTTCTCGGGTGTTGATGACCTCCATGAGCCGTTCCCACCCTTCCATGCGGGGTTCCCGTGTCCAGATGTTGAGGTACTCCACGATCCTGTCATCCAGGCCTTCCCGGTGAAACTCCAGAGGTACCTGGTAGATGCTCTGTACATCGACAGCATTGATGACCGCATTCTTCTCCACGTTGCAGAACAAGGCGATCTTTTCCTTGAGCTCTGCATTCAGCCGTTTTTCTGTCCTGCACAGGAGGATCTGAGGCTGGATTCCGATCTCCCTGAGCTTCTGGACCGAATGCTGGGTTGGTTTCGTCTTCAGTTCCCCGGCGGTCGGGATGTACGGGACGAGCGTGAGGTGTATGTAGAGAACATTGGATCTTCCCATGTCGAACCCGAACTGCCTGATGGCTTCGAGAAACGGGAGGGATTCGATGTCTCCCACGGTACCCCCGATCTCGATAATAGAAATGTCATGCCCCTGCGAAGCCTGTCTGATACGCGACTTGATCTCATCGGTGATATGGGGGATGACCTGGACAGTCTTGCCGAGATATTCGCCGTTGCGTTCCTTCTGAATGACCGAGTCGTAGATCTGGCCCGTTGTAAAATTGTTCCTGGCATTGAGCACGCAGGAGGTGAATCGCTCATAGTGACCGAGATCAAGATCGGTTTCCGCACCATCATCGGTGACAAAGACCTCTCCATGCTGAAACGGTGACATGGTTCCGGGGTCGACATTTATGTACGGGTCCAGCTTGATGTTGCAGACATCGAGTCCCCGCGCCTCCATGATGGCGCCGATGGAGGCTGCGGCAAGACCCTTGCCTAAAGATGAGAGCACACCCCCTGTAATGAAGATATACTTGGTGGTTTTGTTCGTGGACATGTCGAGTACCTACCGTATGGGTTGGGCACTGTCAAGGAGCTCCCACGGATAGGGATCCCAGGGCTCTGTATCAAGTTTCCTGCCCTCATCCGTGGTAATCCTGCAGTGCCATGACAGTGAACCTATTTTTCTGTAACGCCCGGATTGCCTCGCTGGTCGCCCGTGATGCGGCAATTGTCGTCGCATACGGGATATTGTAGGAAATGGCGCTCTCTCGAATCTTGTGAGCGTCTTCCGACGGCCTCCTCCCGATGCTGGTATTGACGATGAGGTGAATCTGTCCGTTCTTGATATAGTCCACGATGTTCGGCCTGCCTTCGCTGACCTTGGAGATGGTCTGTGCCGGCACCCCATTGATGTTGAGATACCGCGCAGTCCCCACAGTGGCCAGGATCTCGAAGCCCATGTCTGTAAACGATCGCGCCACGGGCACGATCCGTGCCTTGTGGATATCGTGCACACTGATGAACACCGTCCCTGTCAGGGGCAGCGTGTAGCCTGTTGCCAGCTGAGATTTTGCGAAAGCCATGTCAAAGGACTGATCGATGCCCATGACCTCACCGGTTGATTTCATCTCCGGACCAAGGCCAATCGTGATGTTGGGGAATCGCTTGAAGGGGAATACAGATTCCTTCACCGACACATGCTTGGGGGTGATCTGTTCGGTAAATCCAAGTTCCTGTAGCGTTCTGCCAAGCATCACCCGAGTAGCGATCTGGGCCACGGGAACACCGATTGCCTTGCTTACAAACGGGACCGTCCTCGATGCCCGTGGATTCACCTCGAGGACGTAGAGATCCTTTCCCTTGATGGCAAACTGGATGTTCATCAGCCCCACCACACCAAGTTCACGCCCGATCAGGACAGTCTGTCTCCTGATGGTTTCGATGACTTCTCCAGGTATCGTAATAGGCGGAAGGACGCATGCACTGTCTCCAGAATGGATACCAGCCTCCTCAATGTGTTCCATGATGCCGCAGATCACCGTCGTTGTCCCGTCACTGAGTGCATCGACATCTACCTCGATGGCATCCTCGAGGAACTTGTCGATCAGGATCTGGTTGTCGGGGAAAAGCCGAAACACCTGTGACATGAACGACTTCAGGGTGTCCGGATCGTATATAATCTCCATGGAGCGACCCCCCAAGACGTATGACGGCCGGACCAGGACCGGATAGCCGATCCTGTCTGCTACCTCGAGAGCCCGTTCAATGGTCAGCACAGTTTCACTCTGAGGCTGTTTCAGTCTGATCTTTTTTACGATCTCAAGAAAGCGTTCCCTGTCTTCAGCCCGGTCTATGGCATCAGGAGACGTTCCTAGGATTGGGACACCCGCTTCAAAGAGGCCACGGGCAAGGTTGAGTGGTGTCTGACCCCCGAACTGCACAATCACCCCTGCAGGCTTTTCCCGCTCGATCACGTGGAGGACGTCTTCAAGCGTAAGCGGCTCGAAGAAGAGCTTGTCAGATATATCGTAATCAGTACTCACTGTCTCGGGGTTCGAATTGATCATGATGCTCTCGTACCCCTCCTCCCTCAGGGCAAAGGAGGCATGAACACAGCAGTAGTCGAATTCTATACCCTGGCCGATCCTGTTGGGGCCTCCGCCCAGGATCACCACCTTTGGCCTGCCCGATGGTTTTGCCTCGTCCTCCTGTTCATAGGTGGAGTAGTAATACGGTGTATAGGCTTCGAATTCTGCTGCACAGGTGTCCACAAGCTTGTAGACGGGGAGAATGCCCTTTTGCCTGCGGAGATTGCGTACCGTGGTCTCCGGCAGTGACCAGATCGAGCCGAGATACCTGTCTGAGAACCCGAGCCTCTTGGCACATTCGAGGACCTCTGATGTGGGCTCGTGTTCTTTCAAAATCTTCTCGGCTTCAACCAGTTCCCTGATCTGGTTGAGAAACCACGGGTCGATCCGGGTCATTGCGTGGAGTTCTTCAATGCTCATTCCCGAACGGAATCCTGCTGCGACCCAGAAGAGCCTCAGAGAATTGGGGAACGTAAGCCTTGAGGTGATCTCTTTCCTGTCTTCTAGGCCAAACCTGAACCCTGGACCACCGAGTCCGAACTGCCCGATCTCCAGAGAGCGGATCGCCTTGTTCAATGCCTCCTTGAATGTCCTGCCTATGGCCATGGTCTCACCGACGGATTTCATGGACGTGGTCAGGAGATCTTCCGTCTCGGGAAACTTCTCGAATGTCCACCTGGGAATCTTCACCACGCAGTAGTCTATGGCAGGTTCAAACGATGCATACGTTTTCCGGGTGATATCATTCGGGATCTCATCCAGCGTGTATCCGACAGCGAGCTTTGCAGCAATCTTTGCAATGGGGAAACCGGTTGCCTTGGAGGCGAGGGCCGATGATCTGGACACCCGTGGGTTCATCTCGATGACCACGAGCTCACCATCTGCAGGATTCACGGCAAACTGGACATTCGACCCACCAGTCTCTACCCCGATCTCGCGCATGATGGCAAGAGCCGCATCCCTCAGCTTCTGGTATTCCACATCTGTGAGTGTCTGAGCAGGCGCGACCGTTATGGAATCACCCGTGTGCACGCCCATGGGGTCCATGTTTTCTATGGAACAGATGATCACGACGTTGTCCGCCTTGTCCCGCATCACCTCGAGTTCGTACTCCTTCCAGCCGATCACGGATTCCTCGAGCATGATCTCGCGAATGAGGCTGGCGTCGAGCCCTCCCCGTCCCAGCCGTTCGAGGTCTTCAGGGTTGTATGCGATACCACCTCCGATCCCTCCCAGCGTGAAGGAAGGGCGGATGATAATGGGGTAGCCGATCGTCTCGGATACATGGAACATCTCTTCCATGCTCCTTGCGAATCCACTCCTGGGTACCCGCAGAGAGATATTCTCCATGGCGTTGCGGAATTTTTCACGGTCTTCAGCCTTGTGAATGACCTCTGGAGTCGCCCCGATCATCTCGACACCATATTTTTCGAGGACGCCCCGGGATGCTACTTCGACAGAAACATTCAGCCCCGTCTGCCCGCCGAGAGTAGGAAGAATGGCATCCGGCCTCTCTTTCTCAATGATGCGCTCCACCACCTCGGGAGTAATGGGTTCGATGTAGGTACGGTCAGACATGTCGGGATCGGTCATGATGGTGGCAGGATTCGAGTTGATAAGAACGACCTCAAAGCCTTCTTCCCTGAGGGCCTTGCACGCCTGGACTCCCGAGTAATCGAACTCGCATGCCTGAGAGATGACTATGGGGCCTGACCCGATTATAAGGATCTTCCTGAGGTCAGTTCTCTTCGGCATCGATCACACAGCTCCAACGTGTCGCTATCGGGAGTACTCTATTGGCACGTTCCCCTAGTGTTCATCAAGCAGTTTCTTTATGACACCGGCAATCACATCCACATCTTCAGACAGCAGGAACCTCGCAGAGAGAGACGAGAGGTAGGAATCGTTCCATGAGATGTTATACTCGTTGATCAAGTTTTTAATATCATTGAACTTTTCACCTAGAACCAGCTTCTTGCCATCCACATCCAGAATCTCGTTGAATTCGATATGAGCCAGGAGAAGGTGATGGATTATCCTGTTTTCATTGAGGATTGGTATGATGACGATGGATGCATTGTCAGATCTTCCGATTCCTGCATACACCTCTCCGTTCCTGGTAATGGTCCGCTTGGTCCCCATCAGCGGCCCGGTCTTTTCGACTCTGGAACGCATCTGAAGGGCAACTCCCTTTCGTTTCACAATCTTCACCGTGGAGGCATCCGTCGGTTTTCCCGTGTCATCGAGCCCCCTGACTTCATAAAGGGTGCTTCCATGAATCCGTTCTACGGCGGCCTGGAGACGTTTTAGAGTCAGCACGTTTTTCGCGGAAACGTTTTCGGGGGTGAATCCCAGGTCTTCAATCAGCTCGAAAAGGATGCCGCTCGGCGCTTCAACCTTCCTGCTGGTTCCGACGGTCACAGTCTTTGCCTGGTGCCGTATGGCATCGATTGGCCGGGAAAGTTCGTCTATGGCACAACCCAGTGATATATCGAGCATGTCTATGGGTGACGGGGACACCCGTTTTCCCTGAAAATCGATCCAGAAATCATCCAGCGGCATCTTTCCCAACACGTACTTCAGCAGAAGCGTGATGTCGGATGCAACATCGACGCTCAGTGATGTGAGTTCCCCACTCCTCCTGAACGAGGTGTAATCCAGTGAAAAATCATCCACGATCTTGTGGAGATCCGTATCTTCGATGCTCTCATACAGGGTGTATCCCTTTCTCTCGTGCTCACGGACGACATCTGAAACGCGCGACCTGAAGGTTTTAAAGGTACCAGCAAGCGCATCAAGGCTGCATGCTGCATAGTATCCCCAGATGTGGCCCGCGAGGGTGTTGAGGATGACCGAGACGGGAAAATCTGCCCGGGGGACGTGGATAACAGAATCCGTGACAGGATCGAATCTCTTCTCTCCTTCATCGGTGACGACAACAACACTGGAGGCATGGGCTTTGAAGATTGATACATCCTTGACGATATCCTCCAGCACAATCTCGGGGCTCCCGGCAGCACACACGATGATGAGCGGCTCTGAGGAAAGATCGATGTGCTTCTTGTCCTCAATGACATCGGAGGATATGGTCTTGTAGCACAGCTCGCTGAGTTTTATCCTGATCTCGTCGGAGGCAACCTTGTTGCTCCCGCTCCCCACGACTGCCCAGTACTGCTTTCTTCTCACCAGATCCCAAGCCGATTTTCGAATGGCATCCCGCCCCGCAATGACCTGCTCCATGAGATCAGGGGCTTTTTCCAGCTGTTTCAGCATCCACGAGATGTCCCCATCTGACAGAGTTTCCAGGAGCTTTGCCATGAAAAGCGCCAGAACATACCCGGCAGCGATCTGGGAATAAAACGCCTTGGTAGAGGCGACAGACATCTCGATGTCCCTCCCGTCGCTCGTGTAGAACACGCCACCGGCCTTGTTCGTGATATCCGACTGACGCCGGTTCACGATCGCGATCACGTCAGCTCCCCTCTGTTTCGCCATCGCCACTGCCCTGTTCGTGTCTGTCGTCGTTCCTGACTGGGTGATGGCGATCACGATGGAATCGCTCATGTCCTCGTCGAGGAGAAATCCACTGAGATCGGATGCCTTCTTCGAGTATATCCCGATGCTGGTGTCCTTCAGGAACGTCGAGATGGCATCGCCAACTGCGGCAGACGCCACTGCAGCGGTTCCCTGGCCGATGACGAATATCTTCCTGATGCTGCCGGAGGTGAGCTTCTCTCTGGTTTCCCTGGGTACGATGTCCTCGTCCAGATTGAAGATCACCTCATCAGTGCTCACGATCCGGTATCTTCCCCGAAGGGTCTTCCTGACAGAGTGGGGTGCATCGAGGATCTCTTTCAGCAGGAAGTGGGGATGTGAGCCCCGGTCTATATCCCTGGT
>JBNGDS010000061.1:0-19811 GCA_049975365.1 Desulfomonilia bacterium
CGCACCTGAATGGGGTTCAGGGGGTCGGAGGTTCAAATCCTCTCGTCCCGACCAGTTTTTCTTAAAAACATCACATCCGTTTTTCGATCCATCCATGATTGTGGTTGCCGGGTAACTGTGGCATACATGCACTCTCCTTGGGGAAAATCGGCGTTCTCCATTTGATATATTGACGAAGACACGAAATGTGCATATGTTTTGATCAGACTTTCGTGTAGATGAACGAATTTCTATGACACGTGGGGGACTATGAGGGGGCATGTCCTGATCATCGGCACGGTTGCATGCCTGTTGGTGGCGACTCCACTTGTTTTGTCTCAGTCCTACGAAGACGAAGGATACAGTACCGAGTTCAGAGAAAACCTTCTCCCTGCTCAGCAGGGTGATCCGCAGGCGCAGATATTCGTTGGATATCTCTACGAGACCGGACAGGGAGTAAAACAGAACTATACGAAGGCAGCCGAATGGTATCGCAAAGCAGCCGAGCAGGGAAACCCCGTTGCCCAGCAACAGCTTGGAACCATGTACAGAAACGGCAAGGGCGTGCCCCAGAGCTATGTACTCGCCTACATGTGGTTTGATCTTGCGTGCAGGCAGGGAAGTGCCAAGGCCAGGCAACTCCGGGATGATGTTTCGATGAACATGAGCTCCTCACAGATCAAGGAGGCGAAGCGAATCTCGAAGGAGTGGAAACCAAAGAAGTAGGGAAATGTCCAGTCAGCCGGCAGTCTGTATCAATCTATGAATAGGCCGCCATCCTAGAATACACACTGAATAATCTTTCTATTGAGCAGGGGTGAGGCAGCTCTATCGTTCAGTGATTCCTGTCTGCTCTATGCGGGAGAGTCGCGAGACCACTTCCTGTGGGTGTGCCCCGCTCTTCAGGGCTTTTTCCAGGTTGGCTATGGCAGAGGGAACATCATTGTCACTGGTGGCAAGATCGGCAAGCAGGACATACGCTGGCGAACATGAGCCATCTAGGCGGAGTGCAATCTCTGCCAGATGTTTCGAGAGAGTGTACTCGTGGCTTTTTTCCAGGCATCGACCAACTTCGACACAGAGGTTCGCACACTCGGCAACGGTGTTGATCTCTTCGGGGACTGGAATGTCGAGAATATTCACCAATCGTTCGAGTGCGGAAAAGAAGCTCTTTGTATCGTCGATCTCAATGCTCGTTTCAAGTATTCCGGCAAGGGCATGCAGGTCGGACGGGTTCTCGCTGAGGATCTCTGAATAGACCTTCTGGGCGTCTGCAAACCGTTTCGTGTAGACATACACCCTGGCAAGGCTCATCCATACCGGAGCGTTTACGGTGTCTGAATGTGTACGTGCTGTTTCAAAATGGACAACAGCATCTTCAACTCTTCCGACCTGGACAAGTGCCAGCCCCAGGGCATGATGGGTTTCTGTCTGGTTGTATCCGGAATCGAGTGCCTGTTTGTAGCTCGTAACTGCGTCTTTGTGTCTCCCTATTTTTTCGAGCGCCTTCCCGTACTGAAACCAGATTCCGCCAACGATGTCAGGAGGGATCGGGTATGAACTCACCTGTACAGAGAGTCTCGTTGCGCTGTGGAAAACCGAGGCCGCCTCTTCAAAATATCCTGTCTTCATGCAGACCAGCCCATGGTAATAGTGCATCAGAGAGCTGTCCTTGAAGAGTGTTATGCCTCGCTGGCTTTCGTCGTAGGCTTCCTGAAAGCGGTCCAGTCTCATCAGGCATTCGGTTGCCACGGCAAAGCTGTAATGAAACCAGTCTTCGCTGGAGCGCTTCTCTCTCGCTTGTTTCAGGTATTCAAGACACTGTGCGTAGTCACCTACGGCTATGGATGCCATGGCAATAAAAAAGCACTGCGTAGCTGTCTGTTTCCCCTCATTGTATTCATCCAAGAGAATTTCCAGATTGCGTTTCCCCTTTGCAAGACGAGTCTCCTTGTCATGATACCCGGTATGTCGGATCACGATCTCGGTGGACTCTATGGTGATGCCGGAGGCCTCAAGAGAAGGCAGGATCTGTTCGTGCACTTTTCCTTCAAAGCGAACACCGGGTTTTTTTGGGATGATGCGGGTCTGGTAGCTTACTGTGGCCGGTGCATCATGAGTGCTGTTCAGGATCCTGAGCATATAGGCGCGGTCCCCACCAGGGCTCAGCCTGGTCTTCAGCGATGCCAGGGAGTTCTGGTCCTTTTCATCGATACGGTCGTCCGCATCCAGCCAGAGCAGGTAGTCGCACGAGGCGCATTCAATGGAGTAATTCCTGGCAGCCGCAAAATCATTTTTCCAGGGGAAATATTCGACATGCGCGCCAAAAGATTCCGAAACACCGACCGTATCATCTTCGGACCCGGTATCCACTATCACGATCTCGTCTGCGATTTTCTTCACATCACTGAGGATACCCGGCAGAGCCTGTTCCTCGTTTCTGACGATCATGATCACGCCGAGCGTAGGGTGTTCAACGTTCACGAGTTTTCTCCATGCTCATCTCCTCCCGGATTATCCTGCTTCTCATCAAGCATTCAGGTGTGGTCGTTCGACATCTATAAGCCTGTGGAAATCTGGATTTCCCGGCTGATACTGTCTGAGCAGATCAATGAGATTGTCCTGAATCAGGTCAAACCTGTTGAGTTCGCTGGCAGCCTGTACAAGATTCGCCAGGGCATCAGGGTCTTTCGGGTCGAGGAGGAGAGCTCTCTGGAATGTATCGATAGCGGAAATTGCTTTCCCGAGCTGCCATTGTATCACTCCGAGATTGCTCAGGGCCTGGGAGTTTCTCTTTTCGAGCTTCAGAACCCGTTCAAAGATCCTGATGGCGGAGTTCAGGTCTCCAGAGGCATACTTTTCCTCGCCCCATGATATGAGCGTTTGAATCCCCTGTTCTTTTGTGACATGAATCCTGTATCCGGTTTCGTTGATCTCTACGATATCGTTCCACTTCTCACCAAAGTAGGAGAGATTTTTCTTCATGGTGGCTGAATAGTCTATTGAGTTTCCCTTGAAGGTCATGCTGCCGTAGTGGTGAACGAACACATCTCCAGCGATGATATGCTTATACCCTGCGATGTATGATCTCAGACAGAGATCATCATCCTCGAAATTCCCGCTGGCATACTTCTCGTCAAGACCACCGATGACATCGAGGACCTCTTTCCTGATGAGGAGACAGAAGCCGACAAGGCGCATGATCTCGGTGACCTTGCCATGGTTGTCCTTTGAGAATTTTCGAGCAAATGTGTGCATGGCTTGTAACTTGTTCTTGTACGGTACGTTTTTCACCAGTTGGGGTCCGGAAACTGAATTGCTCATGGGGCCGACCATGCCGATGTCAGGAGATTGCTCGATATGTGAGATCAGTCTTTCGAGCCAGCCTTCTGTCACGACGACGTCATTATTGAGGAGAAGAACATACCCTCCCGTTGCTTTTTGTATTGCCTGATTGTTCGCAGCCGCGAAGCCGAGATTCGTATCATTCAGGATCAGGTGTACGTGTTTTGAATCTTCCTGAATCTTCTTGAGGTACTCCCGTGTTCCATCTGTGGAACCATTGTCCACAAGGATGAGTTCATAGGACTCTCGGGTATGTCTACATATGCTCTCCAGGCATTTTCTTGTATATTCTAACTGATTGAAGCACAGAATGATAATCGAAGTGAGAATATCGGTCCTTTCCACTGTTGTTTGGACAACGTCGCTTTGCCTTGATAATTCGCTGAGTTTCACAACAGAATGACTGCATTCTTCATCGTTGATCAGCTGATTATATATACGGGCATAATCTTCGACATTTTCTTTTATTGTCTTGAGGCGATGATTCTTTAGGTTCGTGGCAACTTTTTCAAGCAGTTGAGGATTTCTTTGAAGTTGCATGAGCTTTGCCGCCAGAGCTTTGGCGTCATTGGGAGGAACAAGAAATCCGGTCTTGCCTTCAACGATCCTTTCACTGATGGCCCCGGCATCGGAAGCAAGAACAGGAATACCCATCATTTGTGATTCACTTGCGGTCAAGCAAAAGGTTTCATCCCAAATAGATGGGATGATAATGAGGTTGATCTTGGCCAGCAATCGCGGAAGATTGTTTCGTTCATAATACCCGTGCTGTATTATGCCTAGCTCAGTAGCCAGCTTTTTCAGAGAGGGGTGGATACCACCAAATATTTCGAATTGTATAGGCATTCCTTTGAGGAGCTTCGCTGCCTGCAGAAGGACGAAGACGCCTTTTCTGTCGCTTGCATTTCCGAGGAAGCTCACCTTGAGGAATTTTCCCTGTTTTGCATACTTGATTTTTTGCAGAGGTTCGATTCCATGGGGAATGGTGAGGATTTTATCCTTTATTGTATCTCCATAGGCACTAATAAACCGTTCTCGTACGAAATCAGACGGTGCTATAAGGAGGTCCGCTGCCTCGAAAACCTTATTCAGAATGTGTTTTCGTTCAGCTAGATACTCCTGCAGGAACGATGGGATATCTGTTCTATGATGTCTGCGCTTGACGCCCAGACAGTACAGGCACTGTGCGTCATCACAGTCCGCCATGGTTTTCCCGCAGCGTCTTAGATCAGGAAGAATCAAATTGTACTCAGGGCAGAGCAGGTAGTAGTCATGAAGCGACATTACGACTTTTCGACCTTGATGCTTTGCGATTAGCGGTAGAAGAAGGGAGTTCCATCCGCTGAGATGTTGGAAATGCACAATTGCATGATTGCTGCCCCGCAGATAGTTCGAAAAGATGTTTTCCAAATCTTCATTTATCAGATCTCCATATATCCCGAGGAAGGAGTTGCTTACGGTTATGGACTCTTTTCGGAGTTTCAGGATCCGGAGGTATCCGCTTTCCTGTCTTGCCTCAATATCGACCCACTGCCCGGAAAGGGATGAGGGATAAATGACTGTGCTGTGAAATTGTGAAGACAGTCCATCGATAATATTACGTGTATGCAACTCTGTGCCACCCGGGGCATCGAAGTTGTGGATGACATGAAGAACAGATGGGAGGGCGTGTCCTTCGGAATCTTTTATTCGTGCATAGATTCGTTCCTGAAGTTCCCGTAATGGATTGTTGCAACAAAAAGAGTATACTTCTTTTATATAATACGGCCATCTTTGTTGGAGCAGTTTCTCATTCTCCATTCGTTTAATGTTGATACCATCAACTTTACAGAAAGATGCCTCTCCATAATGGTGGACATAGGCATCGTCACAGCAGATGATTTTTTTACCAGCAGCCCGGGCCCTCTGACAGAGATCATTTTCTTCCCCGTAGCCCATGCCGAAGGCAGGGTCGAAAAAGCCAGTAAGCTTAAGTGTATCACGCGAGATAAGCATGCAGAAGCCGACGCCGGTGGGCATTTCAGGGTAGTTTCTCGGAGAGACCTCAGCGATCAAACATCCGAAGCTATTTGGGTTCAACCCCTCCGGAAGAGAATTACACGTATTCATGACGGGTACGGAAAGAATCGTTGCGTTATTCGAGAGCGGACAGACGATACCTATATCAGGATGGCTACGGAGGCACCTATCCATTCTGTCGAGCCATCCCTCTGTGACCTCGGTATCTGAATTGAGGATAACAACGTCATTCTGAGACAACTCGAAACCGCGATTGACATTGTGAATGAATCCCGTGTTCTCAGCAGCTTCGATCACATGTATCCGTTCGTCTGCCTCCTCGTAGGATCTGAGTAACGGCAGCACACGGGAGTCGGTACTACAGTCATCCAGAAGATAGATGGCATGGTGTCCCTCCGTATGAAGCAGGACACTATCAATGCAGCGCTGGAGATGCTCGTAAGCGTTATAGATCGGGATGAGAATGTCATATGTAACCTCTGAAGGGTGAGACAGTTCGAGAGAATCTTCGGAATCTCTTGAGCGAGATCTGAGTTTTTTCAGACGTCTGGACAGAAGAGAATCGATTTTCTCAGAAACGGTTTCTTCATGGTTTATCTCAGTGGAAGATCGGATTCGGGAAGCTTCAACATGCGAGAAGTGACGGGTGGTATCCACAGTAGCCAGGAACGCATCAATCAAATCCCGAGATTTTTCATCCAGAAAAGGGATGTCAAAGGTGGTCGCTGTTCTATATATTTCGATCAGATGGTTGATCTGATTATCAGCAGCAAAAAGTTCGAGAGCCATCTCTCTGAGAGATTCACCAAATGATTGTTTGTAGCGATCAATTTCTCTGATCAATTCATCGATGGTAAATATACGATGGTGTGTTCTTCCCGAGAAGTTGCGTTTCATTAGGTTTTCCATGTTGTCCGGGGTGACCATACCATCACCACCTTGATGATCCAGGACGATAGGTACACGCCCGCACATCATGGTTTCGATCACTCCCCTTCCGAGGGTAAAAACAATATCGGCCTGATTTATGACTTGAGGTAGGTGATCCTGATGAACCGTACCAAAGCGCATGCCTGCAAGGGTCGTAGATATTCCAAAATGTTCGCAGGCGCTTCTTATAGTGTTTTCAGTCTCTGAATCGAGTTTGTTGCTTAAAATGAGGGCCCTGGATGGACGGGAAAAAATTGGAGTTCTTGGATAGAACTTGTCCGAATCGACAATATTTCTAAAAATTTTCACGCGGTTTTTATTGATGCCTTGTTTGATGATATTCCCCTGAACTTCTTCAGAAACGCACAGGAAATGAGCTATTCCAATATCAACAGGGGGGCTCTGCTCGAGGAATGGAAGTACACCATGAGAGAGGAAGACAATGGGAAGATCCGTGAAGTGTCGGCGAACTTCCATCGCCATCAGATTGTGATGGATATGGGCTACATCGAAGTTTTCTCCATGCAGATCCTCTATGTGCTGGAAGACCCGTACATCTATCTCTCCGAAATAGTGAGACAGGGTGTCGTCGACATACTTTGATAAAACAGTAACACGGTGACCTTTCCTTTTCAAGAAATCGGCAAGGGTGAAAGTAAACACCTCGGATCCTGTAAAATCGGTCAGATGATGATTTGTAAGCAGGATGTTCAATTTTTTATGGTTGTTATCCATGTCAATCACTTTCTCCGATTCAATATTGTGTGCTTGCTTCTTGATTGCGGTAAGGATTGTTGAACGAACGCTGAAATTATCCTTGAATGAGATGGAGAAATCTTTGAATAAAACTGCAAGTTGTTTTTTAGATAAAAATCGTACGTGCTCTTCGGACTCTTCTTCGTAGGAAGGCACGGTGACGAAAGCAATCCCGTCTGGCTTTAAAACACGTGAAACTTCAGCGACAACCTGTTTTTCATTCATCACATGTTCAAGGATTTCTGAGAGAATAACTGTATCGAAGGTTTCATCCTTGAAAGGCAGATGCTGGGCATCTGCCAACGCAAATTCAACATCCGAGACGTTTTCCTTGGCCATTTTCAGGTAACCAAGACTGATATCGATGCCAATAACATCCAGACCAGCATGTTTTAAACTGGCACAGTACCCCCCCCTCTGACAGCCGATATCGAGGACCTTCCCGTTCGCAACCTTGAGAGCCTCTCTTAATCGCCCTCTAATATTGTACATACCTCCAGAATCAGGGTCGGGAATGGATGAATCAAAGAGACGCTCTTGGGCCAATCTATTGGTTTCTGACTGATTTTCATAGAACATGCGGTATTTCTTGGAATTGCTCAGGTGTATTCTTCTTGTCGGTTGGGATAGAACCCCTGATTGTATGATTTTTTCGATTATAAATTCTGCCCTGTGTCTGTATGTATGGTGTTTCCTGACTGTTTCCAGCCCGTTCCAGGCAATTTCCTTTCTGGCTGTATCATTTTCAAGATAATATATAATTTTATCAATAAGATCACTTTCAGTCGAATATGTAATAAGATGTACACCATCCTCGAAAAGCTCGTCTAAATAGTAAACCTTGTCAGTTACCAAAAGCTTTCCGGTTGCAAGGGCCTCGAATACCCTCATATTGATTTCCTTTGCATCGCTGGTGTTGAATATGATCCTGCAGCTGTTTAGGACAGCGTTGGCCTTGTCCATGAAAAGCTTCTGTCCGACGAAGCAGCGGAAATGTTTTCTGAGAAGTCCTACCCTTCTTTTCCTCTCCTCGATTCTTATGTTACCCACAAACCCGACATCATATACTTCTTCAACTCCTGCAATAGGTTTATAGATGTCCGTGTTGACGGCATACGGCATATAGAAGGCGTTCGGTCTGTTGCTGAAATATTTCAGGAACGTTGTCTTGTCCCCGACAAATACAAAATCGGCTTCGGATTTGTATGCCCTTTCAAGAGGTGGGTGTACCGTGGAGAGAGGCTGCCGCGTCATGAAATCGATTGGGCTGACATTGTTCGCTATGCATACAGTAATGTACCCGGGGGGGACGGTGTTCGATCTAGTCCCTTCATGGTTGGGTCTCGCCATCCAGAGACATTCGTAGCCCATCTTGATCAGTTCATCATATATCTGTTTTGGCTGGGCGTACCAGGTGTCACTGCTGTCTATGATCGCTAATTTGAGTTTATCTCCTGAAGAAATAGTATGCTCCCTTTGTGTATTGAGGTTTCGTTTAAGGTCAGCTTCTGTTGTCTTCAAATTGACGGTTAAATTCTCACTTTGAAGATGTGAGTCGATCACTGCTTGTACTTCTGAATTATCCGGATTGATTTCAAGAACACGCCTGAAGAAGACGAGAGCTTCCTTGATATTCCCTACGTTTGCGTAAAGCTGACCGATTGCAACAAGAGATTCTGTATCACCAGGACTCTTATCCAGGACTTTTTTATATAATTCAATTGCCTCCTCTGTGTGTTCTCCGACAGCCGAGTAAAAATCGGCTAGATTTTTCATGGCTACCGTAAAGGTGGAATCGAGGTGGAGTGCTTTTTCAAAACAATCTCTCGCTTTCTGTATATCACCGAGGGTGTAGTAGAGACAGCCGAGATCATTGTACCAGAGCGGTTCGTCACCCTTGGATGCAATCATATCGCTCAGGAGAGTGATGGCCTCATTGAGACTGCCTTCATTGATACATTCCTGAGCCTTCTGGTAGAGGGCTTCAGCAGATTCATCTGGGGAGATATTTCGGCTCGTTGCTACTGCTTTTTCAAGAGATGAACTTCCTTGAGGATATCTCTTGGGATAGCCATCTTTCAAATGTAGATCCTGTTCGCTGCAGCAACTGATAGATGAACTCAGAAGCTCTTTGAGGAGTTCAATTTTCTGGCTGGCCCAATCGTCATCAGAACTGGTCAGATTGAGACGTTCAGTGTCTTCTGTTTCGGGCGTTAAGCCTAATGGGGGCTTTTCAAGCATTGCCATTTCATGAGGCAACAACAGCTTGTCGATCTCCCAGAAAAATTTATCCGGTGCCTGCGAGATGATTCCGATTACCCAGTCAGGAGCATTTCGCAATAGAGCACGCAGGGTATTGCGGAATTGAAAGTCCTGAGCATCACGGTTGGAACAGCGACTGCACACAATATCAGGATTTGGACGACCTTGGAAAATATCCCTGGCTGCCTGATAACGTGTGTTGTTCCAGATATCCAAGAATGTGTGGGAATCATCCAATTGTCCGAAGTCATCCGGTTCGTCGTTCGAAATGCAGCAAGGTCCAACAGATCCACCAGGAAAAGCCGTTGTGCCGAAGTAGAGCCAATCGCACTTTTGATAACGCAGGATTGGATCAGCATCAGTACTATAATCCGATACAACACCCAAATTCTTCTGCAGGAATGTTTCCCTCCTTGGGCTACTTAGTGCTGGACCTGATGGCCCGGGAACCATGATTCCAGGAGTGCATGCTTGTACGTCCTTTTCTTGTGCATAGGAAGGTGCATACCCTGGAAAGAATTCGATGAGATCGACCCCGATCTGAGCGGCCATTGTTCTTGCATCTTGGATTTCTCTCTCATTGTGACGGAACACCAGGAATCTCCACTCGATAATTGGTGATACAAGACCAAGTGAACGTTTCCGTTGAATAAGGCGGGTCATGTTTTCGAACACGAGATTGAAATCTCCCCCTACACGGTAGCGTGAATAACTATCCGGTGAGGTACCATCGAGTGAAACGCAGATAGCGCCGAGTCCAGAACAAAGCAGATCATTGATCCGTTCATCAGTGAGAGGAAGACTCAAGTTGGTCGAGATCACAGTAAAAATTTCATATTGTCTGCACGACTTGAAAATCTCTACCGCTTGCTTGTTCAGCAGCGGTTCGCCAGTGCTGAAGTACCAGATGATAAATGCTGTTTCACCTAATGCTTGCATAAACCTGTCGTTCAGGTCAGAGCTAAATTGCCCAGGCCGACGACGTATTGACTTGTTGCCCACGCTGCAATAGGGGCAGGAGAGTTGGCATCGAGTTGAAAGGTCCAATGTCAGCTCAAAGGGCAAGGAGAAAACCGTAGTTGCTCGTTCACGTCGGGCCAACAGGGCAAGGAGGAAGTTCAGATATTTCTTAAACCGAAGCGCTGGATCTACGATTGGCGGTAAAACATGTGGCAGTGATAAGTTCATATTCTGTTTTTTCCTCTCATGATGATGCCAGTATTCACAGAGATCGAACTTGTAGTATCGTTTTGCATACTCATCTGTTTTTACATACACCCCTCATATGGTTGGTTCATTTCATCTGGTACTCTGAGAAAGCACGAAGCGTTGGCTTTCCCGACCTCAGTTTCCCTGTGCATATGGATATATCGATCATCGCGATGTGCGGGGGAGCAAGTTACATGCCCACTGTGCGCTTTGATAAAATATATAATGATATTAAACTACTATATACATGAAGCTGCGCAGGCATGAGTCAATATCTTGACTCTACGACAAAATCTTTTTCATGGAGTTGTTCACGCCTGATATCAGACAGACTCGATGTTGTTCATGCTCAGCCGAACTCTGTCTCCATGTTTTTTAGAGAGCATTCTGTTTATTCACGAAAATAATTTTAAGTTTTTATTTCCGATGACGATATAGGAACCATGAAGACTTCGTGAGGGAAGGAGGTGAAAAGAGACAATAGGTCTGATCAGGACCTTAAAAACTGATCACAAAAAACCCGACCACGGAAGGTCGGAAACCTAACAAATCAAGGAGGATTCAATTATGGCACTTCGTATCAACACCAACGTCGCAGCAATCAATTCACACAGGCAGCTTCTTGGGACCGAAATGGCCCTTGGCAAAAGCATGGAAAAGCTTTCCAGCGGTTTTCGCATCAACCGCGCATCCGATGATGCCGCAGGTCTGGCCATAGCAAACAGGCTCCGCACCAATGTCAGGTCACTGACCGTTGCATCAAGAAATGTGGTCGAAGGTAAATCAATGCTGCAGATAGCAGAGGGTTCCGTGAACCAGATCGAAGGCATCCTGGAGAGGATGAAGGAACTCGCAACCCAGGCAGCTTCCGCGAATGCAAGCGGTGACCTCGACAAACTGGATGCCGAGTATCAGACTCTCCTCGATGAGATCGACCGTATCTCTGCAGACGCAGAATACCAGACCACCCCTCTGCTGGATGGAACATTTAGCGGTACCTTCCAGGTCGGTTCCGGTGGAACGGCCGGCACTGACAGCATGAATGTTGGAATCTCAACTGCAGTCACTACAACAGGATTGTCCCTTACTTCTTCAGCAGTTGACACAACGGCACATGCAATATCAGCTCTCACCGAGATCGATACCGCTATTGACTCCATTGCTGAAGTGCTCGGTGATATCGGTGCCGGTATGAACAGGCTCGATTACACCTATTCGAACCTGCAGGTGCAGATCGAGAACTTCTCGGCATCCGAGTCGGTCATCCGGGATGCGGACATGGCTGCTGAGATGGTGAGCTTCACCAAGAACCAGATCCTGCTGCAGGCTGGTACAGCCATGCTTGCCCAGGCAAACATGTCCTCACAGGTAGTTCTCTCCCTGTTTGGATAATACCGATCACGGTGATTCACGGGGGAGGTTTTCTCCCCCGTGACGTCTTTCCTGAAAGGCAGGTGTGGTCATGAAGATAGAAAGTCTTCAAATGCTCCCCATGGAACCGAACAGGTCCTCCCCTGCCACTCAAAATTCACCCATACCACGTGAACATCCCGTTGAGGCTCCAGAGGTTTCCGAACAGAAGAAAAAACCTCTACAGAATGAACATGAGACTGCCGAAGAGATTCTCAACAGTGTTGAAGAGATCAACATTCAGCTCGAATCGATCAACAGGTCCATACGGTTCAGTGTCGATGAGAGCTCGGGGGATATAGTGGTCAAAATAGTAAATACGGACAGCGGCGAAGTGATCAAGCAGATACCACCTGATGAAGCACTGAGGTTGAAAGAGCACATACAGGATATGCTGGGCCTCATCGTAGAGGAAATGGTGTAGCCTGGTGGATGTTGTTCGGCAGGAGTGAAGCGTGTCGGTGTACATTTCAGGTCTCTTGTCGGGGCTTGACTGGCAGAGTATCATCAGTCAGTTGATGGAGGTCGAACACAGGCCGATCGACCTGCTGGAGACTCAGAAAGAGTCGATCAACGCACGGTACAGCGCCTGGACAGACGTAAACTCAAAGCTCCTGTCCCTGAAGACCACTGCTTCATCGCTGACAGATCTCGATGACTTCAATCTCTACACCTCGACATCCAGCGTTTCAGGAACAACCAAGAGTGTTGACGAACTCATGGGCTTCACCATCGGTTCGAATGCCTCACCGGGATCCTATACCATTGAGATTGATACCCTGGCACAGGCCCAGAAGCTCGGTTCGAGAAGCTTCGGGTCCATGACAGAGGCCCTTGGATTCCAGGGGGAGGTCGTGATCAATGGCAGGACAGTCTCCATAGACAGTACGGACAGTCTTGCAGACATTCGAACCGCAATCAATGCACTCAATTCAGGCAATAATCCCGCAGGTGTTACCGCGTCCATCTTCACAGCAGCTGACGGGGAATATCGGCTGACGCTCACATCGCTTGAGAACGGCGCAGAAGGTATAGAGATCTACAATGCCTCGAGCACCGATGTTCTCGGTTTCCTCGGATTGACAGACACTTCGACGAGCCTTGCCCATGCCATCACGAACGGGGCTCAGTCTTCGCTCTTTACAGACTCTTCAGAAGCGATTTCAACCGTGCTGAACCTGAGCTCGGCTTCATCCGGAACCGTCACCATTGCAGGCCAGGCAGTTGATATTGATTTTGCCACCGACTCTCTCCAGGCGATACGGGACAAGATCGATGCGCTCACCGGGGTGAGTGCGACCATAGTCTCGACGACCGAAGGCGACGACACAACCTACATCCTGCAGATCGATGGAACCCAGGATTTCACTGACAACAGCAATATTCTGCAGACCCTTGGGTTTCTGAAGCAGGGGCATTCCGATGTTCTCGGTGTCAGAAGTGATACCGCAAACACCGTAAACGGCAGCACAATCACTGAAGACACCCTGCTTGTGGACATAGATGGATACAATTCCTGGACATCGGGTGATTCAATCACCATCAGCGGGACAGATCATGATGGAGGAGCAGTCAGTTCGAGCTATAGCATCACTCAGACATCGACCCTGGGAGATCTTCTCACCGCAATTGAAACAGCGTACGGCACCGGGGTCAGCGCCTATATCGATGCCACAGGGGCACTGGTGGTGGAAGACAATGAAGTCGGTGAATCGAATCTGACCCTTGCCCTTGATGTGTCCGGCATAGCGAATGCGGATTTCGATTTTGGTACCTTCAGCTCAGAGACTGTACGGAAACGGGAGATCGTCTCAGGGACAGATTCCCAGATTACAATCGACGGGGTGACGATCACCAGGTCAACAAATCAAATAGACGATGTCATCCCAGGTGTCACGATGAGCATTGTCGGTGAAGATGAAGGGGCGGTGGTCACCCTGAACATCGACAGGGATTACGACGGGATAAAGTCAAAGATCTCCGAGTTCGTGGACGCATACAACGAAGTCATCGCTTATATCAACGAGCAGTTTGAATACAGCGATGACAGTGAAGAAACAAATCCTCTCTTTGGCGATGCATCCTTGATGGGTGTCCGGAGCAGCATCAGGAGTGCTATCCTGTCCGAGGTAGACTGGCTTGATTCAGATCTCGATCATTTAAGCCTCATCGGCATCACCATCGATCGGAATGGTGTTCTTTCGATAGATCATTCCACCCTTGATGGCTACCTGAGGTCGAATTTCAATGATGTTGTGAATCTCTTCGTCGCCCAGGGAGCCAGCACGAACAGCAATCTCAGATATCTCATCTCGGATGAGAATACCCTCACCGGCAGCTACGAGGTGGAGATAACCCAGGCGGCAACACAGGCCAGCACAACGGGTTTCGGTTTCAGCGGAACCCTGAGCAGTGATGCAACCATTACCATTACAGACGACCAATCCACAGAGGCTGTCATTTCACTGACCGCAGGCTGGACTATCAGTGCGATCGTGAATGCCATCAACGCATCTCTGTCCGAGGAGTCCATGGGGGTCAGGGCCGTCAATGATAATGGGGAGCTCAAGATCTACAACACATCCTACGGTGATGAGAGCTTCACCATTTCTGTCTCGGGAGGAAATCTGGGTATTGCAGACAGTACCTACACGGGCACCGATGTGGCTGGAAGGATCAGGGCCGCAGGTTCCGAGACCTGGATGACCATGACAGGAAACGGTCGAAACCTTACGGGTGACGATGATCAGGATGTGGAGGGACTGGTTCTGAATTATTCCGGTACGACGACCGGTGTTTTCGATTTTACCTTCACCACCGGCATCGCAGAGAAGCTGGACAGGGTTCTCTACTCCATGACCGATCCCCTCGAAGGGTATGTTGCGGGCAAGAAAGATTCCCTCACCAACCAGATCAACAAGATAGACAGAAAGATCGAGGATATGGAGAAGCGCCTCGAGAAGCGCGAAGAAATCCTGATGAACCAGTATATTGCAATGGAAAGCATGCTGAGTCAGTTACAGGCCCAGCAGCAGTGGTTGGAGAGCCAGATAGAGGGCCTGACTGCAAACTGGGCATGATCTCACAAGTGGCAGTGAATTCCTGACAGAATCCTATACTCTCTGAATTTTCTGATCTTTTTGAATGCCCCGGTTATCCCGCACTCCTGGTGCTGAGACTGTGTGATGCATGTGTTCACGGCTCCCGGTTTCTTGGGGCAGGCTATGTTCCTGCCGGGTAGACTACATGGACCGTATCCCCTGATGTGAGCACGATGTTCCCGTTCTCATCTTCTTCCATCATCATCGCAAGGGCATAGTACGCAGCGCGTGAGAACCGGACGTTCATGCCGTCAGGCAGTGTTATGTACAGTACGTTATCCTCACCGATCTGAAGTTTTTCCGGATCGAGGGGATAGGTGTCCAGAGAATTGAGCTTGATCAACAGTCCGGTTTTCTGATCTCCCCTGATGGCTGAGACAACAAACGGAGTATCCTCGACGTCCACATAGCATACCTCTGGCGGTATGACGATGCGGTATCTGCCGTCCGGTTCCTGCTCCAGTGCATCATAGAATGCCCTGAGGACGAGAGGGTTGATGATTTCCTTTCCCTGATAATACCACGTGCCTTCCTTGTCGATCCTGATGGGGCATCCTGCTGTCACATCTCTGAATTCAGGCTCCATCATCACTCCTTGCTCTCCATGAAATTCTGCTATTGTCTCAGTATTCATAGTGAATTTTTGAGGTTCTTGGTAGTCAAAATTTCTTCACACTATTAATTTCTTGACTCCGTATTTCCATCCGGGCAGAATGACTGGCAAATCAATCAGAAGGGCGGCCATGGCAAGGATTCAGAAGCAGGACATGATCATCGATGCAGCCCTGGAGGTTTTCCGGGAAGAGGGATACTCGAATGCCCGGATGGCGGACATCGCGCGCAGGGCAGGGGTATCCTATGGTCTTGTGTATCACTATTTCGGAAGCAAGGAAGTGCTGTTCGACATCATTGTGGAAGACTGGTGGAACGATCTCTATTCCATGATGGAGCAAGAGATCTCAGCGAAAACCCCGGTCAAGCAGAAGCTCATCAACATTATCGAGTTCTTTCTGAAAACCTATGAGACAAAGCCCAATCTGATATCGATCTTTGTCAGCGAGGTGTGCAGAAGCTCCGTGTACCACACTGATGAGGGGCTGGCAAAATTCCTGAAATTCTTCAGCCTCTGCGAAGAGATCATGGCGGAAGGACAGAAAAACGGCATTCTCAGGAATGAGGTTCCCCCGCATCATCTGACCTACATCTTCTATGGTGCCATCGAGACATTTATATCTGTCATGGTGCTCGGCAAGGAACCGCTCACGAAAAAGCGGCAGGACCGTGCCCTGAACGCGATTCTGAACGTGTTTATGGATGGGGCCAGTGCCCGGTAGGAACAGAGAAAAAAGCATGTGCTGATTGAAGCATTCCGCACTACGGTGACGGCAAGCCCTGAAGGATCAGGTGAGATCAGGAAACTCTGTCGTCCGGAAGACAAGCCAGGATACAAAAGGACGAGAAAAAAATATACGAAGTTCCGTATGTTCTTTCCAGATTCTCATGGGAATATCGCCTGCGGCCGAAATGTGTTTCATATGGCACCCAGAACGTATCTCTCCATCCTCCTGATGCTGTGCTGGCTCTCATGCATTTCTTCCCCTGCGCATGCGTGGGAGATGTACACAGTGCAGAAAGGGGATACCCTCAGCGAGATCGCTGCACGGTATCTGAAACTCACCGCTTCCTATACCAAACAGGAACTGGTGAATGATATCAAAGAGATGAACGGGATATCCTCAACAACCCTGAGCATCGGGCAGGTGCTCTCGATCCCGGTGATCAGGGAGCAGCCGATCAGGCCGAAGAGCATCAGGAAGCAGAAAGGGTTTTCTGCACGGGGTGTCTACATCAACCAGTGGACTGCCGGGTCCCGCCAGGTGTTGTATCTCGCTGAAAAGATCAGGACATACCAGGCGAACACCATCGTGTTCGATGCCAAAGATGTGAGGGGGGGGCTCTCATACCGAAGCTCTATTCCTGGATCGTTCACCACGATTGCACAGTATCCCTATGCCATCGAGGAGATTGCAAAGCTCGTCGAGTACCTCCACCTGATGAACATGCACGTGGTGGCCCGGGTCTGCGTATGCAAGGACATCCTTGTTTCCGGGGCCATGCATCACTGGAGATTGGAAACCGAGTGGCTTAATCCGGCGAACAAGGAAGTGCAGGGCTACAGCCTTGCGATCATCGAAGAACTCTGCTCCCTGGGTGTGGACGAGATCCAGCTCGATTACTTCCGCTATCCAGCGGACACGAAAACCGACACAGGGATAGAGGGAAAGTCACGGAGCGATGTCATGGCTGAATTCCTCTCGCGAATCCACGCGATCACACGACGCCACGGCATCCTCTTGTCACTCGACATGTTCGGGATCGTGATCTGGCAGAAACCGGAAGACATAGAAACCGTGGGTCAGGATGTCGTCAAGATGAAACCATACCTGGACATCATCTCTCCCATGCTGTACCCCTCACACTTCAGCGACAATTTTTCCGGTGTGAAGAATCCCGCCGATGAGCCCTATCTCTTTGTCAGCAGCGGCATCAAGAGGCTCAAGGCACTGGTAGGTGACGAGGTGATCGTCAGGCCTTGGCTCCAGTCTTTTCCCCTGCGGGTCACCACAGGGTATGGTCCGGAGTTTATAGAAATCCAGATCAGGGCAGCCGAGGAATCGGGCGCCGTCGGGTGGCTTCTGTGGAGTCCTGGAAACCGGTACGAAGACGCCGTCGGTGCTCTGCTGAACCTTCAGGAACGCAGAGCATTACACAGCATGCAGAAGCCACAGTGACGGGATGCCTGTATATTCCGATTACGAGGGGTTTCTTAGGGGACTATGTGTCTCAGGCTCAGCACTCAGGGAGTATTCGTTCTTCCGCTCCCTGCAGTTCACTGCCGCAGGTCATGGCCAGTTTCCCTGCCAAACCGGGAATCATCGTTTCTTCCAGGTGTTTTCTCTGATGTTCGAATTCTTCCATATCGTGTGGAGGAGAGAAGCTGATCATTTCACCGTAGGTGAGCTTCACCCTGGCAAAGGGTTTGGGGAGGAGAAAATTATCCCAGCTGTTCGCGTACCAGGCTCTGTCTGCTGAGGTGTAGAATGGCACGATCACAGCTTCAGTTGCGTGGGCCAGGCGTATTACCCCGGCCTTGATCTTCCCCGCAGGACCCCGCGGGCCGTCTACGATGTGGCCTGCCAGCCGCGAGGCCTTGAGTGCATCGATCATGCCTCTCAATGCCTCAGGACCACCCCGGGAGGATGATCCGAGAACCGGATTCCATCCGGTTCTCCTGGCCACGCCCGCTATGACTGTGCCGTCATAACTTTTGCTGATCATGATGGGGGGATGGTACTGCTCGAATTTCTTGAAGTAACGGATGGCTGAAAAAAACTGCTGGTGCCACGTGCAGAGGAGAACTCTCCCGCCCTGGTCAAGGTACTCTCTCCACGCGGCCTCATTCTCGGCCGTGAAGCGGAATGTGGAGCTGTACATTCGTATGAACCGGTAGAGAAATGAAAGAAATGTGTCGGTTATCAGGATATCCTTGAAATTGAAGCCCATTGTATACCCTCTGCGTGGAGTATGTGGTGCGTGAAAAACAATCAACAAGGGGATTGTGCAGGTTCCGTGGTACCAAGAATACCCCTTCTTGGTGTTGAAACTATACGGGTCCAAGAGAACGTGTGTCAACACGAGAAGTGTAAAAGTTTAGTTTCCAACCTGCAGGAACCCCCTGTGAAAATCAATGAAGGTATGGTTTCCCCTTACGGAATTATCTTTGTTGCACGTGGAGGAGGTGAGGGCGGGATCCCCGATATTGAGCCCGCCCTCTGTAGGATACCTGCGGTACTGCATTTCAACCCGAGGATGCGTGAATGAACCCCGGGAATTTCATGTATTTCTCCTGCACGTCAGGTTCCCGCATCAAACGTGTCAGGCGTAACTCCAAGAGATTTCAGCTCGTTCTTCTTGATCCTGAAGGTCTCTGTTCTGGGGAAATCCTTCACCATCCTGATGTACCTGGGGATGGCGAATTTTGCGAGCCTGTCCTTGAGAAAGGAAAGGAGTTCAGGTGGTGTGAGTTCTTCACCATCCACGAGCCTCACAGAGGCCATGATCTCGTCCTCGGTCATCTCGGAGGGCACGGCGTACACGGCCGCCTCCATGACCGAGGGGTGTTTGAGGATTGCCTGTTCCACGTCAAAGGCTGATACGTTTTCACCCCTGTGCCGCATGGAGTCTGTGCACCTGCCGACAAAGTAGAGGAACCCGTTCTCATCCTGATACACCAGGTCGCCGGTGTATTCCCATTCGCCCCTGGTCTTTTCCTGGTTCGCCTTCGGATTTTTGTAATATTCCACCGTGCTCTTCTTGTCGGGTGGAACCTGGAACAGGAGTTCGCCTGGAGTGCCGACAGGGACATCCTTGCCATGCTCATCGATGATCCTGATCACCGAGGTGACAGGTCTTCCGAGAGAACCTTTGGGACCGTCACCGAAATTCATGATGAGACCCGAGCCGTCGATTGCAGCATATCCCTCCCAGATCGTCACGTTGAATCGTTTCTCGAAGGATTCCCAGAGATCTGCAGGACAACCAGCGGACATCACGTGGGTCACCCGGTGATCTTTCTCATGGGGGCTCGGTGGCGTCCTCATGAGAATGGGGATGATCGCGCCGATTGTGTTGAAGATGGTGGCTTTCGACTGCCAGACCTCGTCCCAGAATTTCTTGGCTGAAAACCGTTTGCTCAACCCGACGGTGCACCCGGCGCACAAGGACTGCGTAGTCGTGAGG
>JBNGDS010000062.1:0-19084 GCA_049975365.1 Desulfomonilia bacterium
GTGGAGGCATTCCCTGTGGTACCATCCTGGATACACCCAACAATCATCATGGCCACGGTGAGATAGAGTATGGTTGCTGTCACGAATCCCTGCACAAAGGTCGTGGACCCCTGATTGAACTTCACTTTGACATATTCAGCAAAACGGGTGATTCCCTGTTCGATCCGCATGACCTCGCCGGTGATACCCCCCAAGAGAAGGCATGCTACATAGGGAATCAGGTTCTGTTCTGAAAGCGCCATCTGGAGACCGATTACGATCACAGCAAGGCCAAGGGCCTGCATGAGGATCTCTTTGATCTCCTCAGTAATCATTCTTCCTGCAAAAATACCAAGAGCGCTCCCAGTGAGTACAGAAATGGTATTCACAATGGTACCGAGCATACAAATCCTTTCTCACATGTACATGGAGATGATGTCTTTGCCTCTTAAAAAATCCCTGGATGTTCCTACCCGAAGTGTACATGCAGGTCAATGCCAAAACCACTGCAGATGACCATACCTGGTGAAAAGAGAGATCCCTTGACACTATTGTCAGATGAACATATATTCATTCATATGGATACCTGGTCTGCTGCAAAACCGGTTCTCCATCCTGACACAGTCACTCAGGTGCGCCAGCGCATGCCCGGCAATGAAGACATCTATAGAGAACTTTCAGATGTATTCAAGGTCGTTGGCGATGTCACGCGCCTCAAGATCCTCTTTGCCTTGTGTGCTTCAGAGATGTGCGTAGGTGACATCGCAGCTGTGCTCGACATGAATCACTCTGCTGTCTCACACCAGCTCAGGGTCCTCAGCAGAAGAAAACTCGTGAGAGGTAGAAAGGTCGGGAAAGTCGTCTACTATTCCCTCGCACGGGAACAGGTGAAACACCTCTTGGCAGAAGCATTTCAACAGATCAGGGCGTGAACTCCGTTTTTCCTCCTTCCCCGGATCCTGTCACAGTGGTTCTAGCGTTGACATCGACGTCGCATCACCCAGGAATACATCATGAATCATGAGAATAATCACATCACTCCCTTAATCTTCTCCCATGAGCTACCGATACAAAAGGTATGGAATTCAGTGAGGGAAGGATTCATCGTCCATGCTAAGCCTCTTTCCGCGCTCGGACTTCGACCAGGCCCTGAGGATTCGGAGATTCTTCATAGCAGCCGCATCGTATACCATGTGGGTTTTCCTCGTTATCTACTGCTACACTCAGGACCTTTTCAGGATGTCGCTGGTCTCAACACTGGGGACCTGTCTCCTTGTCCTCCTCATGAATATCATCCTGTACGGGATAATCCGTAGTGGACTCAACAAGCGGTTCCAAGACCCGAGTCTCACCCAGGCACAGATACTGCTCGCGACGTTCTGGATCATGGTTATTGCGTATCACCTCGACGAGGCCAGGGGAATAACGCACCTGCTGTATCTGGTGGCCTTCATCTTCGGTGTGTTCAAACTGAATTTGCGCCAATTTCTTATCCTGGAACTGTATGCCCTCATCGGATACGCATATGTGATTGCGCTCCTTCTCGCACATCACCCCGATAAGATCAACCTCAGGGTCGAGATGCTGTACTGGCTTGTTCTGGCTGCCGTCCTTACCTGGTTTTCTCTTGTAGGGAGCTACATCAACACGTTGAGGAAACGGTTGAATGTAACAAACCGGGAACTCAAGGCTGCCATGAAAACGATTGAGTTGAGTGCAATCCATGACGATCTCACGGGAACCTACAATCGCAGACACCTCTTTTCCATCATCAACCGTGAAAAAGCTGTTGTCGACAGAGGAGGCGACACGTTCTCGCTGTGCATCTTCGATCTCGATGACTTTAAACGGGTCAACGACACCTGCGGCCATCAGACAGGTGATCTTGTCCTGAAAACCCTCATCGGGGAGATAAGAAAGAATATCCGCGCGCAAGACTACATCGCACGGTACGGTGGAGAAGAATTCGTTGTCATCCTTGCATATGCTGATCCTGAAAATGCCATGATGTGTGCCCAACGCCTCAGAGATGCAGCATCGAGTGTCACATTCCCGGGGCTGCCCGAAGACTTCAGGATTACTATCTCGCTCGGCATAACGCAGTACATTTCTCCCGAGTCCATCGACAACCTCATCAGCAGGGCCGACACGGCCCTCTACAGGGCGAAGCTCAACGGAAAGAACACGATCTGCTGGGAAGGCCCCGGCATCTATGAGAATCCTCTCTCTGCACAGGTGTCGGTATGATATACCGACATACGACATGATAGGGAGTGAATCACATTGTCCATCAGCATCTACGACGCACCTCCCATGCTGTGTGTGACCTGATCCTCGGGATTGCTGGTCGATACATGATGGTCCCTGACGGTGTGGAATGACGTGAACCAATCACAATTATTCTATTGAAATTTTTACCCTTCTTGTTATACTTTTCCCAGTTTAAATCCTATTCACACTATGATTGCAGGGGGGTTTGGGTATGAAACGTATTTGTATCTTTGTTATAAGTTTGTTTTCACTGACGATTTTCTTTGGTGCGCCTGTTTTACTCAACGCAAAGAGTCTTGGAGTGACGTGGTATACAAAATCGGGCATGGTGGATGCTGTACTCCAGGGATTCAATGAGAAGATCAAGGCTCTCGCGCCGGATCTCGACATTGAATACCAGGGAGCTCTTCCCAGTGAAGATGAATTCGGGGCCGTGGTGCAGCGTTTCAATACAGAGAAAGATGGGATGCTGGTCTTGCGCTCACATGGTGCCACATGGCTGAAAAAACATCCCCCGTCCATTCCTGCCTTCATCGGTGCCTGCAGCAATCCTCAGGAACTCGGAGTCGTCATGAATCTGAACGAACCGGAGGGAAACATAACGGGCGTCACCTACTACCTCGACCACTACACCCAGATCAAGGTTTTTCAAGCAATGGTGCCGAACATGAAGAAGATCCTGCTCCTGGTGGAAAATGGCCATCCCTCTTCACCCCTCGATCAGAAAGGAACGAGGGATGCATGCACCAAGCTCGGAATCGCCTACCAGGATGTTGTCTGCTCGAGTGTTGATGATCTTCTTGCGGCCGTCGGACAGAACACTTCAATAGTGAATGCCTTCATCATCGGGAACCAGGTATTGATCATGGACAACACGAAACAGATTGTTGAGAGTGCGGGCAAGACGCCTGTGCTCGCTTATTCCTCAAAACCGGTGAAAGACGGTGCCCTGGGGGGATTTGTAGCAGACAATATCAAACTCGGACAGATGCTTGCTGAGTCTGTTGTTGATGTCTTGATAAACGGCAAATCCGTGCGTGAAGTTCCGGTGAAATTCGATCCAGAGCCGCAATTCTACATAAACGG
The DNA here is from genome assembly GCA_049975365.1 of Desulfomonilia bacterium. Lineage (GTDB taxonomy): Bacteria > Desulfobacterota > Desulfomonilia > UBA1062 > UBA1062 > DSBG01. The sequence goes on from JBNGDS010000062.1 coordinate 3,337, forward strand.
ACGTACGGTGGTTGACCTGGGAATTGAAGTTCCGGCAAACATCCTCCAGTTTGCCAAGATCCTACAATAAGACCAATTTTCAGAGGGCACCCGTGCAGATGAGAACACGGACATGACCCGTGTTCTCAGTCCATCTTCAATTCCATGGAATTCAACCTCCAAGAATATCGAGGAGTTCTCCCGGAGTTTCTATGAGCACCTGTGCCCCTGCTCTAATCAGGGCCTCTCTCTCCTGGTATCCCCACAGCACTCCCACAGGATGCATTCCGGCCCTGACCCCTGTCAGCATATCAACCCCTGAGTCTCCGAGAAAAATGCACCGCTTGGGTAATACATTCAAGGAGCGGGTAATACCGAAAGCACCGGTAGGATCGGGTTTCCTCGGCACGTCACTCCTGAGGCCTACAACTTCTCGAAATGTCCAGGAGCCGAGCATGGTAGATGCCATGATCTGTGTAAAGGACTCGAGTTTGTTGGAAAGAATGGCCATCTGAATATCTCTCCTGGAAAGCTCATCCAGGAGTGCGGGAATGCCCTCAAATGGATGTGTCGTGGCTGACCAGCGCTGAGCATATTCATTCCGCATTGCGTTCACACACTGTTCGATGTATTGCCCCGTTCGCCATTCTTCAGGAAGTGAACGTTCTACAAGGACCTCAATACCGTCTCCGACAAGACCTCGATATTCCTCCAAAGAGTGTGTCGGGAATCCAGAGAGCCTGAGCACAGCATTCATGGAATCGGCAATGTCGTTCAGAGTATCCAGAAGGGTACCGTCCATGTCGAAGATAATTGAAGTGTATGTCATGTCGTATCAGCGCTCCGATGAGAACTGTTCCCTGGATACCTGTACCCCTGGTCAGGGGCATTTCCCTCAGGGTTTCTTCATGTATGCGAATCCGTGTCTCGGGAGTAACTCCTCTATCCAATACACCTGTTTGTGCGTCATACCCTCGTATCGTTTCAGAACCTGGAGGGCCTCTTTCTGGGTGTCGTGAACCGACATGATGAACCTGTGTCCGTTGTCATCCTGCCTGCAGATGATCCATGTACATCCCGTTTCTGACGGTTCAGGGTATACCTGGTGCCTATTCATTTCCCTCATGAAATGACATTCCTGGAAGATCACTGAACAGGTGAACACTGCACGCAACAATATCAAGGATCTCGCTCTTAGAATACCTGTAGCCCTTCCCGATACCCGGGCATCGGAGCCGTGTCTCGTCCCATGCCCTCGGTGATCTCAGATTCTGTGCCCAGAAGGGAAACGTCCTGCACTGGAGAGGCCGAACCGGATAAATGGCGCATCCATTTTCATAAAATATGCACCGGAAATCCTCTGTTTCCCTGATACTGAATCTCTCCCCTACAGGATAGAGGCATCTCTCCATAAAAACCTGGCGGGATATGAGGAGAAAATCTGCTATCGCATCCATTTCCTCTTCTTCAACAAAAACGAACCCAGGCTCTCCCGTACAGCATGAACCGCACCTGAGGCATTCGAAGCAAATCCCCTCATCAAAAAAGTAGGGCCTGTTCCGTAAGGCCTGGATCATGGAATGTACGTTAGAGGCCATGGCCTACTCTTTATACGCATCCTGCTGTTGGCGGTCAAGTGTTGGAGAAGGTCTTTCCCCTATTGCCGCCCTGCGCCCACCATGATCTGGACGGGAAAAAAATACTTGCCATTTCATCGTAATTTGTATACCAAGCATGCCAGAAACCGGGAAAGGAGAAGAGCAACCATGGCATATGTTATCACTGATGAATGTATTGCATGTGGGACCTGTATCGATGAGTGTCCTGTTGGAGCGATCAGCGAAGGTGAGGACAAATACTCCATTGATCCGGAACTCTGCACAGACTGTGGTGCATGCGCGGATGTATGTCCGACTGATGCCATAGAGCCTGGAGACTAATCAACAACTACACGGCCCGGTGTTCCTCACCGGGCCTCGTGTTCTAGGAATAACCCGTTCTGTCCAGAAGATGCACGCGGTGTACAGTTTCCAGTAAAAACTGATAGTCCGGGATTTCAACTCCGGCATCGAACAATTCTTGTCTTCGGGGAGAAATCCCGGCATAGGCCCCCATCACCAGCGGGAGTGAGAATTCCTCTGATGTAGAGAGGGAACACGTACCTGTAAAAAATGTTCTCTTGGTTTATTCTTTCCGTGAACGAGGAAAATTTGTTCCCCGCTTCCTGTCAGTCACCGTAAGGAGGATCCGTGTGTTTTTTCTGGCACCCTGACGTCCGGCACACGGTCACTGTTCGGCTCCCGCGGGGTCCAAGGAGGAGCGTGTATCAAGACTTGTTGGTGAGTTTCGACCTCAGCACGTTGGAAAGTGAGAACGTCACCACTGATCGGGGAGAAATGGTAATCTCCTCGGCGGTCTTCGGGTTCCTTCCCCGTCGCGCTGCCTTTTCTCTCACCTTCCACTTTCCAAACCCGGATATGCTCACCGGATCCTTTTTGACCAGGTTTGATTTAATGATTTCAATAAACGTCTCAATGCCGTCACTCGCCTCCTTACGCGATAGACCGGTATTGAGAACGATTTCATCTATAATTCCGCTCTTGGTCAAGGTGCCCATAGACAAACCTCCTTTATGGTCCAGTAAAAAATAGCTAACTGCATAAAATTATTAATGCGTTAATGGTGTTCTGTCAATACCTAGATGGGTGAAAAGTTTCTTTTTGTGTTTTGGACATGCCGAAATCCCGGGCCATGATGATGCGGATTCCGGATACTTTAAGGAGTTTGAAATCATGGTTTACGCCGTAAGTAAATGAAAATATGTGTATTTTACCGAGACAGTCTTCCTCGGAAACCGGATCAACCTTTACTTTCCACCCGTTTGCCCTCAGGGATGGGATGATTGTCTTCAGATCATTCCAGGTAAAACATTCATTCCAGTAATCTTCCTCCTGGATACCGGTGGGACAGAGATTTTCCCTGATGAGTTCATACTTTCCTGCAGCAGGTATGGTAACAGAGATATTATACTTTCTCATGCCTCTCCTATCGTCAGGACAGATGCTCCACTCAAGGAATATCTCATTGCACTGTGGCTATTGTAGCCCTCCTGTGGGAAATGTCAATCGCGATATGTGCAGCCAGAGGCCTGTGAGACGTTTTCACTGCCCCCAGTATGACAATCGGACACCCAAGGAAGGTGTGCTGACGAAAAACCCTGTGCACAGTCTCATGCGAATCACGAGAGCATATCGAGAGCCTGCCGAACGTGAGGTAGACCTATAACCTTCATACCCCGTGCCGAGGCCATCGATTCTCTGTTTGCAGCAGGGATCAGGACCTGAGTGAATCCCATTTTGATGGCCTCACGCATCCGCGATTCCATGTGATTCACAGGTCTCATCTCTCCATTCAGACCTAGTTCTCCGATACACGCCGTTCCCTTGGGTAGCGGTTTATCCATGGCACTTGAGGCAATCGACATGACGAGGGCAAGATCAACGGCAGGTTCATGGACTTTCATCCCACCAGCGATATTTACCACAACATCCGATTGAGAAAGGAATATTCCGGCCCTCTTCTCGAGTACAGCCAGGAGCACAGTAAGTCTGGTGAGGTCAGCACCCATGGTTATCCTTCTTGGCATGCTGAAGCTCGTCTTGCTTACCAGGGACTGCACCTCGACAAGGAAGGACCTGCTCCCTTCGATAGTTGCCATAATCGCACTGCCGGCCACATCTCCGCCCAGGCCACGGATGAAGAGCGATGACGGGTCTTTCACTTCGTGAAGCCCAGTGGATTTCATCTCGAATACTCCGATCTCGCCTGTCGTACCGAATCTGTTCTTCACGGCCCTGAGGATTCGATACCCACCGGTGCTGTCGCCCTCAAAGTACAGCACCGTATCAACCAGGTGCTCCAACATCTTGGGCCCTGCAATCCATCCCTCCTTCGTCACATGGCCGACCACGAATACGGTCGTGTTCATCCCTTTTGCTACTTCCATGAGCATGCCCGAGGCGTGTCTGATCTGAGAAACGCTTCCGGGTGGAGCATCTATTTGAGATGAGAAGACAGATTGGATCGAATCAATGATCACCAGATCCGGTCTGATGGTGGCAATCTGTTCCTTGACCTGTTCCAGCACGACCTCCGGGTAGACAAGGATGTTGCCGGAGAGGAGACCGAGCCGTGTGCTGCGCATCTTCAATTGAACTGCTGATTCCTCTCCGCTCACGTAGAGAACATTCATGCCACTGGCGGCAAGCCGGTGTGCCATCTGGAGCATGATGGTTGACTTCCCGATACCAGGATCTCCACCGATCAGCACAAGAGATCCGTCTACGATCCCTCCGCCGAGAACCCTGTCAAGCTCGTCAATGGAACAATGTCTCCGACCGAGGTCTCTGATCTCAACGTCCGCCAGGCTGACGGGGATGGTCTGCCTGGACAGGGGAATCCCTGTCTGTTTCTCTTCGACAAGGACGTCTTCTGTCAGGGTGTTCCACTCGTCACATTGGGGACATTTCCCCATCCACTGGGGAAAGACAGCATCGCATGCAGAGCAGCGGTAGATCTTCTTCTGTTTCGCCATTACTGCTGCGTGACCCGCAGGACTTCTTCTATTGTGGTTATTCCGTCCTCAACCTTCCGTGCACCATCCTCTCTGAGGCTGTGCAGCCCTTCCTTGACGGCGACCTTCTTGATGATGTTCGAATCAGAGGTCTTCAGGATGGTGGTTTTGATATTGTCACTCATATTCAGGATCTCATAGATACCTGTTCTCCCTTTATACCCTGTATCCAGACAATCCTTGCATCCTGCACCCCTGAACAGATACCCGTCCTTGTGGAGCATCTCCTTTGACAAGCCGATCTCCAGGAGGGTTTCGCTCTCGGGGAAATACCCCTGCTTGCACGAAGAGCAGATCTTCCTCACGAGCCGCTGGGCAACGATGGCATTGACCGAAGAGGTCACGAGGAAGGGTTCTATACCCATGTCGATCAACCTGGTTATGGCACTGGAGGAGTCATTGGTATGCAGGGTCGAAAACACAAGATGCCCTGTAAGTGCAGCCTGTATGGCAATTTCTGCAGTCTCGAGATCGCGGATTTCCCCCACGAGAATCACGTCAGGGTCCTGTCTCACGATGGAACGAAGTCCTGACGCAAATGTGAGACCAACCTTGGTGTTAACGGGTATCTGACCAATCCCCTTGAGCTGATATTCGATGGGATCCTCGATGGTGAGGATGTTCTTGTCCGGCGCATTGATGCGACTCAGCATGGAATAGAGAGAGGTTGTCTTCCCTGATCCTGTGGGGCCTGTGACGAGGATGATCCCGTGTTCCTGTTTGAGCAGGCGTTCGACAATCCTCAGGTCATCGGGGTAGAAACCCAGTTCTTCGAGCCCGAAAAGTACAGACGACTTATCCAGGATCCTCATGACAACCCGCTCGCCGTTCACTGTGGGCACGCTGGAAATCCTGAGGTCCACGGAATGATCTCCGAGTTTTATCCCGATCCTCCCATCCTGAGGCAGGCGCTTTTCTGCAATATTGAGGGAGGCCATGACCTTGATTCTCGACACCACGGCTGAGTGGATCCGCTTCGGGAGGCTGAGCACGTCGTGGAGAATGCCGTCCACCCTGAACCGTACCTTCACGTCTGTCTGATATGGCTCTACATGAATATCCGAGGCCCGTTCCCTGAAAGCCTGGACCATAAGGCGGTTCACCAGGCGGATGATCGGCGCCTCCGTCTCCATGACAGTGATATCCTGAATACTCTCGAGGTCTTTCAGGATCTCGTCCTCCTCCTCCTCGATATCTTCCATGATATCTTTTGCACTCTCTTCCTTCATCTCCACGAGCCGGTTTATCGCGGCATGGATCTCCTGCTTCGGGGCAAGTACCCTCCTCACTTCCTTGAGGGAAAGCATCTTGACAATATCAAACAGCGGTTCCTGATCCGTGGGATTGTGAACAGCAACGATCAGGGAGTTGCCCTGGTATTTGATGGGAACCATAGAATACTTGCGAAGAAATGGTACCGGGAGTGTATCGAGGATGCTCGGATCAACTTCCAGTTCGCTGATGACCTGCATCAGAGGGATACCCCAGAGGCGTGAAAGAGCCTGGATCACATCGTAATCACTGAGCGCACCAGTCAAAAGCAGTGCTTCCTGGAGGGGCACCGCCTTTTCCTGCTGCACCAGACGAGCCTTTTCCAGTGCTGGCTCGTCGATGAGCTGCATGTCCTTCAGCACATGTTCAAGGTTTGGAATTTTCATCCATGGCTTCCTTGTCTGTGTCGTGGTGTTGTCCAGGTGTCTGGTAGGATTTCATCTCCCGGTACTTTTCCTGGTAGAGGGTGTTCATCTTCTCGTCCGTGTCGATGATGTACGGGGTCAGGAAGATATAGAGGTTCGTCTTTTCACCCTTTCTCGAGTGAGACTTAAACAGGTACCCCAGGAGGGGGATATCGCCCAGGAGGGGGACCTTGGTGACCCCGGTGGTAAGGGTGTCGCCAATGAGTCCTCCGATTACCATTGTGTATCCGTCCTTGACAGTGACCGTGGTTGTCGCGGAACGCTTCAGGGTGGTGGGAGCAAATTCAGCTTCTCCCTGTCCCGGGACGAGGCTGGTGATCTCCTGGAAGATATCGAGCCGTATGTTGCCTTCCTGATTGATCTGGGGAGTGAGCCTGAGGGTCACTCCCACGTCCCGGTAGTCAAACGTTCGCACTGTCCTGTTGATGTTGGTGGTGTCCGTATCTTCCCGGGTCACGTACGGCACGTTCGCTCCAACCTTGATTTCCGCCTCCTTGTTGTCCATTGTGATGATCTGGGGGGTTGAAAGGATGTTGATGTCCGCGTTCACTGTCATGGCATTGATGAACGACGTGATGTTGGGGAACGTGATCTCTGTTCCGTTCTGGCTGATGGTGATGGCCTCTCCGACGACACCCAGGATTGCACCGCTGGGCACATCGGCGGGGCCGGTGACAAAATTCTGCCCAGTCCGTGCAAATACCCCCCCCACACGCTCACCGTCGTCATAGGAAAAATCTTCGAAAAAGGTCCATTCCACCCCTACCTTGAAATCCTTGGTGGCATTCACCTCCATGAAGAGAGCCTTCAAGAAGACCTGTTTGCGAGGGATATCAAGCTTTTTGATCGTCTCCACAATACTCCGGTAGGCATACGGATCCGCGTAGATGATGAGCGAATTCGTCTCCTTGTCAAAGGTGATCTTGATCTCCTCGTTTGCACTCAGACTGCTCCTGGTGCGCTGCGCAGTGGTTCTGCCTGTGGCAGCAGCCTCTGGCGTTGCAGCTGCCTCTGGACTCTGGGGTGTCGGAACATCGGTGAGCACCTTGGCCAGGTCTTCGGCGTTGGCATACTGAAGGTAGTAGACATGGATGTCTTCTTTTCCAGTGGGAGTGGGAATGTCCAGTTTCTTGATAATCCGCTCGATATCCTCTATCTGCTGTGGCGGGGCGAGGACTATGATGGAGTTTGTCCTCTCATAGGGAATGATTTTTGTCACGGAGGTATCCGCAACCACATCTCTCCTTCGAATATCCCGCAGGCGTGTCACCTGGTCTGTCTTGCCCTCCTGAAGGATTTCATTGAGTTTTGCCCCCAGGTCAGACGCAGAGGCGTAGGTAAGCGGGAATATCCGGATTTCTTCGGCAAACCCTGACACATCGACAATCTTCAGGATATCCATGATTTTCTTTATGTTTGACTTGGTATCGGTAATGATGAGCACATTTGTCTGTGGGTAGGAGAGAACCTGCGAGGTGCCCTTGGACATGAGGGGGGTCAGCAGCGTCTTCATATCGTTTGTATCAGCATATCTCAGGGGGATGATCTGCGTGATCATCATGTCATCACGTAGTACCGGCGGTTCGAGAGTCGTATCGAGACTCTTTGTGATAGCATCAGCAGAGCGGACGATCTTTATCACCTCTCCCGATGGTACCGTTCCGAGACCATTGACTTCCAGGACGCTCAGGAAGACGTTATATGCCTCATCGAGAGACATTTTCCTGGGGGAGATAATGGTTACCCTTCCAGAGACCTTTTCATCAATGATGAAATTCTTGCCCGTCACATCGGCGATGAATTTGATGAAAACCTTGATATCTACCCCATCAAAATCCATGGTGACATATTGTGCGGAATCACCCGGAGCAGCTGCGTCTGGGGGACTGGATGGGACTGCGGGCTCGGACTGTTTCGAAACCCTCGGCAGGACCGGTTCCTGCGATGTGTTCGACTCCTGGGGTGTCGGGGTCTGTGGGGGGGCCTCCTTCTTCATCTGTTCTCGTCTGATTTCCATCCTCTGAATCGCCTGCTGTTCCTTGAGAATCTTTTCAGCATCATCATTTGGAATGATCCTGGCCCCGAAAAGCACCCCGGTACAACATACGATGATGAGAATCACTCCCGCACTAACCCGACGAATATCCATGTTTCCCCCTCGTTGATCAGTGTCTCCCCAGGATTGCCTCGAATTCACGATCTCCTGTAAGAGATGCAAAATCCGAGTCTTCGTTTGCCCAGAGAGATACGTCCGGATGCATCGCCGCAGCAGTCCGAAGGGCCTCAAGGGCTGCATCCCGTTTCTTCATTCGAGCATACGCGCATGCCATGTTGTACACAGGCTCCACGTAATCACCAGAGAGGCTGTGTGACTGTTCAAAGTAGTCCACAGCCTTCTCCATCTTTCCTTGTGCTAATAACACAGTCCCGATATTATTCAACAATCTTGCGTCAGTCTTGTAAAACCGGTGAGCCTTCGTGTAGGTGATCAGAGCGTTCTCGTAATCACCCATCTCATAGAACCCGGCCCCGAGTTGCAGGTATGCTTCCACATCTTCGGGGGTTTCTGTCAAGGGATTTTTCTGTGCATCGTGTCCAGGAGAATTCCTCGCTTCCTTGGAATGACGGGCGTTGACCTGTGATGAAACGTCGTGGTGCGACGGATCAGCCGAGAGCTTCAAACCAGGACCGGGAACGGAAGCCCGGTCTCCTCTACTTCCGAATACGATGAAGACCACGGCCATAACACCCGCTGTGATGAGCACTGCTGTCAGGACCGAAACGAAGACCTTCCTCGATGAATTGTCGTGTGCTGAAACAGGAAGATCAACAGGGGGATTTTCCTGCCTGGCTCTCTGGAGTGCCTCGAAAATTGAACTCATTGCACACCCTTTTCCAGCAGAGATATCAGCATCATGGTCTCCGGCCCGACTATGCCATCCCTCTTCAGCCCGTAGCTTTCTTGGAGTTTCTCTACCCCGGCTGCCGTATCGAGATCATAGAATCCGTGAGGTTCACCCGAGAGATACCCGAATTGGCTGAGAACGGATTGGATTCTCTCAACCCCGGGCCCTTCGTCATCCAGGGAAAGAATTTCGTCGTTCAGAGGCAGTGCGTGGGTTACCATGATATTCCATTTGTACAGATGGATGAACTCATCCATGGATATCTCCAGCACCGCCTTATCCTTGCCTACAACCCTGACATAGTCGTCCTCTGCATGAACCAGCACAAGATACCCCTCGTTCACGGATACAATGGATGGATATGGGATATGCTTGAGATGTCCAGGTATAGGGTGGAGGTTCAGTGTATCGGGACCGTTGAGGCCATCCGGTATCTGGCCCAGGATATCGAGCGCATCCTCATAGCTGGGGATCACCCAGTCTGAAGATCTCCGTGTCTTCTCGGAGATATACCGATCTTCCATCATACCGGCCTCCTGCTGGTGTGAACCAACCGTCATGACCGGCTCTGTAGCGACAACAGCAGGTTTGAATGTTTCGGCGAGATCGGTGAAAAGTGATGGCCACATGATACCGATGATCATGACTGCTGCCATGCCTGAAAGGAGCGGCAGCCACATCCTGGACAGAGTCTTCTGAACTGTGTAATTTCCCTGAAGTTCCTGTTTTGCGTCACTGACCATGGAGCCGGTTATTCTTCTCGTGGACCTCAGGTAGCTTATCAGCATGGACCTCTCTGCAACGGCATTGATCTTTCTGGGTATACCTCCTGAATATGCATAGATTCGTCTCACCGCCGTTGACGTGAACTGAACATCTCCCTGTGAACCGGATATGATGAGTCTGTGAGCGAGATAATTCTCGGTATCTCTCCGAGACAACGGCCACAGGTGATACCGCAGGAGTATCCTGTCATTGATCTGTTTCATGGACTCCGATGAGAGCAGCTGCGTGAGTTCAGGTTGTCCCACCAGGATGATCTGGAGGAGTTTCTCCTTTTCCGTCTCCAGATTCGAGAGCATCCGGATCTGCTCGAGCACATCCGGGGATAGATTCTGGCACTCGTCTATGATGAGTACGGCGTTCTCCCCATGGACAAAGGTATCGATCAGAAAGTCATAGAGCGTATCCAGCAGGGCCTTCTTGGACGTGTGCGATGCCTCGATACCAAAGTCCTGATTGATGGTCTGGAGGAGCTCTATATCAGACAGTGACGGGTTGAGCACAAGGGCTGTTCGCACCTTCTTCGGCAGAGAGGACAGCAGAGATCGGCACAGGGTCGTCTTGCCTGCTCCTACTTCTCCAGTGATGAGAACGAACCCTTTGCGCTGCTGAATTCCATACTCGAGGAACGACAGTGCCTCCTTGTGATTCTCTGACAGGAAAAGAAATTTTGGATCAGGAGTTAGATTAAACGGATTCTCAGAAAGCCCGAAAAACTGTTCGAACATCGTTCCTCGTCCCTATCCATCGTCTGACGATGGGCCTGTTATTTGAGCGGCACGGTTATCGTGGTGGTCTCCCCCTGTCTCTCCAACTCAAGATCAACCGTTGATTCATTCTGGAGTTCCTGGTATGCGGCAAAAGCATCCTCGGGGGTTCGTATGGGCATTCCATTGACCGATCTGATGATATCACCGGAGCGCACCCCCAGCTCGTAGATCAGTGCATCATCCGTGACATTACTCACACGAAAGCCGTACGGCTCTCCTTCTCTGAAATAGGGTACGACTCTGGCCTTCCCGATATACTGATCAAGATTTCTCATAACATCGGTCAGACCCGAGGGGCCCTCGTCTCTCGGCTCGGGGACAGAAGGCCTTGGGGGTGATCTCGGCTCTCTCCTCCGCGATGTGCTGGCATGAAGAGGGCCTTTCGTCTCCTCAACGATAAGCATCTGTTCCTGTCCATTTACATCCATGATCACCTTGTTCCGGTATATGGCAAGAATTGTGGCCCCCTTGACCTTTTCGCCGAGCTTGTAGATCATCTGATCGTTCTTTTCCTCGATGATTGCCCGGGCGACCTCTTTCGGTCCCGTGATCGTGCCCCTGAGCGTCAGGCCCATCTCGGCAACAGGCCTGATGACATCTTGTTCTATGGGGACATCGGATGAGGCCGGTCGTTTCTTTGCGACCTGGAAAAGATCTCTCTGGACAATGATGTCGTAGATGCCCTTCGTGGGAGAGGCCTTCTTTGCCTGGAGAGAGTGGTGCTGTTTCCCGAGTTGAGCATGTGGATATTCGTAGAGAACATGCCCGGCGATGGTAGTGATGATCCCTGCACCCACCCAGAGAAACAGCGTTATGACCACCAGTTCAACGATCCATCTGTACTGTTTGAATGACACGAGATCTAGATCCTGTCAAACCCGTGGAATTTCATGTTGAAACTCCCTCTGCCACGAGTGAGCGATCTGAGTATGGTCGAATAACCGAACACCTGGGACAACGGGACGAATGCCTTGACTGAATGATACTTCCCCTTAATGAGCACACCTTCTATGCTCGCTTTCCTCGAGCTCAGATCCCCCACGACTTCCCCCACATATTCCTCAGGTGAGAGGACATCCAGTTCCATAATCGGCTCCAGCTGCACCGTTCCCACCTTTTTCATAGCATCCTGCAGGGCCATCTGGGATGCGATCTTCAATCCCTGCCCAGTTGTTCTTTCATTTATTACGACTTTCTCTACGGTTACGTCAATATCAACTACTTCATACCCAGTCAGGGGATCAGCGAGGCATGCCTCGGTGAGTCCGGCGAGCACATACTCCTTCATCCCACTGTCAAGGGATGGGTCAAGGGAGAAAGAGTTGCCTGAGCCCCGTTTGTTCGGACGCGTTCGTACCTCCACATGGCCGAAGTGATGCATCTCTCCAATCATCTTGTCAAATAGCTTGGCTGCCGAGGAAGACTGATCTATCGTTGAACAGTAGAGGACTTGAGGTTTGCCGACATTGATGTCCACACCGAAGACAGTTCTGAACCTGTCGAGGGCTATCTCGAGGTGAAGTTCCCCCATCCCGGCGAGGATAACCTGGCCGGTATCCGTATCTTCGTGAACCTTGATGGTGGGGTCTTCCTCCATGATCTTTTGGGTGGCAAGCTTCAGCCGTTCCGTGGCTTCAGAGTTTTTCGGTTCGATGGCAACCGATATGACCGGTTTAAGAACCTCTATTGGTTCAAGAATGAGCCTCTGGCCTTCTTCAGAGATCGTATCCCCGGTCACTGAATCCTTGAGGCCCACCACCGCAATGATATCCCCGGCAATAGCATGATCAATACGCTGTTTGTGATGGGCATGCATTTCAAACAGCCTGGATATCTTTTCGTGAAATTCTCGTGTGACATTGTAGACTTCTTCTCCCACCCGTAATACCCCAGAATAGATCCTGAGGTAGACCATTCTCCTTCCTTCATCAACGTATACCTTGAATACATAGGCTACTAGAGGTCCATCCGGATCCATCTTCAACGGTATGATCTCCCCTGTCTTCTTGTCGTGGGCTGGGGGAGGTTTTACCTCGGTTGGCGAGGGGAGATAGTCAATGACAGAATCAATGAGGGGCTGAATCCCCTTGTTCTTGAGTGCAGAACCGCATAGTACAGGTATTATGCGGTTCTCCAGGGTCAACCGCCTGGTCACCTGTTTTGTCTTCTGTTCTCCCGGGATCTCCCCTGCGAGGTACAGCTCTGTTATCTCGTCGTCAAAATCGGCCAGCACTTCAAACAGTCTGTCCCTGGCTTGACGTGCATCATCCATGACTGCGTCAGGGATGGGCTGAACCGTATAGGTAGCTCCCAAGGTATCATCGTCCCAGACAAGGGTGTTCCACGTTACAAGGTCAATCACGCCCTTGAAGATATCTCCATCATAATACGGTATCTGGAGAGGGACAGGAGTGACCTCCAGTCGTGATGAGATCTGATTGACCACAGAGTTGAAGTCAGCGCCGATCCTGTCCAGCTTGTTCACGAACGCCATAGCAGGGACCCGGTATTTTCTGCACTGCTGCCAGACGGTCTCCGTCTGGGCCTCAACTCCTCCGACCGCACACAGGATGACGACAGCGCCGTCGAGGACCTTCAGACTCCTCTCCACCTCAATGGTGAAATCCACGTGCCCCGGGGTGTCGATGATATGAATATCGTTGTTCTTCCACGCACAGGTAGTTACTGCTGATGTGATGGTGATACCCCGTTCCTGTTCCTGGGGCATCCAGTCCATGGTAGCCTGTCCATCATGAACCTCGCCCATCCGGTGAATCTTGCCCGTATAGTAGAGTACCCGTTCCGTAACCGTGGTTTTCCCGGCATCGATATGGGCAACAAAGCCGATATTTCTGACCCTGGAGAGGTTCTTTCCTTTTCCCTTCATAATCCCCATTATACACAAAGATCTACATCATATACATACTTCATTTCATGTCCCAGGATGATCTCTCCAATCTCGATGAACCGAAAAGAACGATCAGAGAGAAAGTACACCACTTCTCTCGTGTATGCATGGGCTCCGGGCTTTTCAACGATCTCGCTCACCACATGTGCTATTGACATCGCGGAGTCCACGATAGCCACACTGTCCCCCACGACCTTCTGGAGAACACCCTTGAGAAGCGGATAGTGTGTGCACCCCAAAAGAAGCGTGTCAATCCGCACATTGATCAACCCCGAAAGATACCTCCTGGCAATCTGTTCTGTTATGTCGTCTGCAAACCACCCTTCTTCCACAAGAGGGACAAAGAGAGGACATGCCTGGGGAAAAATTTCAAGACCAGGGGCAATCTCATTCATGACCCGCACGTACGCCCCGCTCTTGATCGTCGTCGGGGTTCCAATCACCCCTATCCTTCTTCCCCCTGATTTCACAGCCGCTCGTGCACCGGCTTCAATAACCCCAACAACCGGAATATCAAGCTCCTCTTCGAGGGCGCCCAGCGCATGTGCACTCGCAGTATTACACGCCACGACCAGCAGATCGATACCTTTTGATGCGAGGAACCGGGCACATTGGAGAGAGTAGTGGAGAATGGTCTTGGGGGACTTCGTTCCATAGGGAAGGCGTGCGCAGTCTCCCAGGTAGACCATGTCTATGTCAGGAATCACATCCATGAGGCATTTCAGGACAGTCAGACCCCCTATTCCCGAATCAAATACCCCGATTTTTCGAATGTGTCTCGGCATATACACCCTCTCCGTGAACAGTATGCACACAGTGTGATCTCTTATGTCTTTTGCCGCCCAGTGTCAAGACAGGCCGAGATCTCTGGAACGTACGCAGGGCTCATGGGACGTCAGAACAGAAACATGTTCGTACGGAAGATTCCTCTATCGAGGAAACGGTTGCTGGTGTATGCATTTCGTAGTGATGTTCCTACAGTATTTCTTGTGCAGGGTCGATATGTGGAATGGATACACACTGTGGTGTGAACTACCGGAGGAGGGTATATGGAACACCGTATCGCCATTATTGGCCTGGGGTATGTAGGCCTTCCCCTGGCTGTAGAGTTTGGAACACTCTATCCCACCATCGGATTCGACATCAATGCGCACAGGATTCATGAGTTGAAACACTGCATTGACCGGACGAGGGAAGTCCATCGTGAAGAGATCGTGTCCGCAAAAAACCTTTCGCTCACCTCTAACGAGGATGACCTGAGAACCTGTACAACGTTTATCGTCACGGTCCCCACTCCGATCGATATCTATAACAGACCCGACATATCCCTGCTGCTGAAGGCGAGTGCTGCAGTTGGAAACGTCATCTCAAAGGGAGCCCTCATCATTTTTGAGTCAACGGTCTATCCCGGGGCAACGGAAGAGGACTGTGTCCCTGTTATCGAGAAAACATCCGGACTGAAATACAACATCGATTTCTTCTGCGGGTACAGTCCCGAGAGAATAAACCCCGGCGACTGGGTTCACCGGCTTACCACCATAAAAAAGGTCACATCAGGCTCGACACCTGAAATCGCTCGAGTCGTGGATGCTCTCTACAGGTCCATCATTCCAGCTGGAACCCACCTGGCCCCTTCGATAAAGGTTGCTGAGGCCGCCAAGGTCATTGAGAATGCCCAGCGAGACATCAACATAGCCTTTATCAACGAACTTGCCATGATTTTTTCGAAGATGGGCATCAGCACTCGGGACGTCCTCGATGCCGCACAGACAAAGTGGAATTTCCTCCCCTTCACTCCAGGGCTTGTGGGAGGACACTGCATTGGCGTAGATCCCTATTATCTCACTCATAAAGCGGAAAGCCTCGGATACATCCCCCAGATCATCCTCGCCGGAAGAAGACTCAATGACGGTATGGGCAGATATGTTGCAACCCAGCTGATAAAGCTGATGATCAAGAAATCTCACCGCATCACAGACACAAAGATCCTCGTGCTGGGTATCTCCTTTAAGGAAAACTGTCCTGATATCAGAAATTCCAAGGTTGTTGACGTCATCGATCAGCTCAGGGAC
>JBNGDS010000063.1:0-11196 GCA_049975365.1 Desulfomonilia bacterium
GACGGTATACGCCCGTGCCATACCACGGGCGGTTTTCCTGATACCCCACCCCCCGAACTCCATGATGGGGCGGTAATCCCGTGCCCAGCACCGCGTGATGTCGGGAAATGGTATCCGCCTGAACGTGAGGTGAAACGGCATGAACCGTACATAAATGCCATCACTCCTGACCTCGGTGATGAGCCTCGCGGTCATGCTGAACAGGGGAAAGAGAATCCCGAATATGATCCAGAAAATAATCACGAGCTTGTCCGGAGCAGGATTGCTGCCTATGGGAATACCCAAGACGACCTGCATGATGAATGTGTACCATATTGCCAGGGTGATGCCGAGGACGACAACCCAGATCCACACCTGCCGGAAATGCTGAACTTCTCTGTATTGAACAAATTCAGCCGACCCGGAACTCGGCACACCACTGTTCAATGGAGTTCGTGATTTCATTTCGCACCTTTCTCATGGCCTGCAGCTTCTCATCATAGGATCCATCATGACCTGACGGGTCCGAAAAGCTCCAGTGCATCTGGCGGACAAGTCCCAGGAACACCGGGCACTTCTCTGCGCTTGCCTGGTCGCACACAGTGATGATGTAGTGAAACACCTCTCCCGTCTTGTAGACATCGAAGACGGACCGGGGTCTATTCATGGAGATATCGACTCCCACTTCCTTCATAGCCTGTATAGCATGCGGGTTAATTTTCTGTGCCGGGTGTATTCCTGCACTCGACGCCTCAAAAAGATCACCGCACACATGATTCAGCCATGCCTCTGCCATCTGGCTCCTCGCGCTGTTATGGCCACACACGAACAGCACCTTGATTTTCGACATGGGATCTCTCCCTATCCGATGAAACGAATGTTCCGTGTCCTCTGATCTTTGGACCCGATCACTTCTTCTCCCAGATGAAATTTTCCCTTTCCACGCGTGAAGGATCGATTCCCAATGACGACAACTCTGTCAGCTCAAATTCCTGCATGGGCGGAGGACCGCAAATATAGACGGAATCTGTATCACGAATTCCGTATTTTTTCAGGATATCTCTGGTCAGCCGACCGGATTCAAATACGACATCGGGAAAATTTTCATCGTAGTACCCGGCAACACTGTCCTCTCTGCTGAGGACATGAATCACCGTAAGACTCAAGTCCTTTGACATCTCATTCAGGTCACCGACTGCAAACATATCATCCCTTGTCTTGTTCGACCAGAAGAGCTTCACATCATTATGGAGATTTGCGTGGTGGAAGTGCAGCAACACGCTGAGAAATGGGGTGATTCCAACACCTCCTGCAATCATGACGATGTTGGAATTCGATTCGATATCCTTGCAGAATCCGCCCAGCGGCCCTGCCAGCTTCACCTCGGTCCCGGGTTTCAGCTCTGGGATGGAAGAGGTAAATGCACCGATCTTTTTAATCGTGAGTCTCAGGTAAGGGTCTTCAGGGGCACAGGATATGGTGAACGGGTGTGGTTCACTCCAGCCGCTATCCAGCGGGATTCTGATGCTGAGGAACTGACCCGCCCTCCTCTCGGAGAACTTACCATTGGAGCCGTCTATGTAGAGCGAGTTGACATCGTGGTTCTCGGGTACAACCTTGAGCACTTTCCACACATTCTTCTGTTCATCAGATTGCATACCTCTCCTCCATGTTCATTTCTACAGCCACGTCCCAAAGCTATAGGTGATAGAGAGCATGAATGCAAGAGCATGTATTCACACAGCACTCTTTCAGGTCTGAGTGTACTGCAGATTCGGCTGCACCTGCATGCAATGAGGGCACAGATACCCTGTCAGTGTTCTTGAGAAGACGGTGCTTCCTTCACGATCCTGGAGACACTCGACTCTATTTCCTCGAGTGTCGAGGGTTTTGCAAGAAATGCAACGTGATGCTCCTCAAAGAATCTCGTTTTTTCCGGTGAGATGTCACCGCTGAAAAACAGGAACCGTTCCCCGATGGTGGGATCTTTGCTTTTGGCCTGTGAAAAGAACTCGATACCGCTCATGACGGGCATGTCCACATCGGAGACGATCACGTCGAAAAAACTGCCAGATATTTTATCCAGTGCTTCTGCTCCGTTGAAGGCAACCTCGACGCAAAATCGCATCTCGAAGACGGCTGAGAGGAGTTTGACAATTGCCGGTTCGTCGTCAACGAGGAGAATCCTTTCCTGCCAGACACTGCTGATGCCTCTGATTCTCTCCAGATATCTCCTGCTGTCAGGGAGCCGTGCAACAAAGCGCTCAATGCTCTTCTTGTGGGATTCTATCTTCGCTGCGATGTGCTGAAATTCCGGATCGCTCTCCTTCAGCGTCTCGATGATGTAGAGAAAGAAATAATTGAACTCTGAAAACTCGATGGAGACGATGTAATCAAACATCTCCTCAGGCGTAAGATTCCCTGCGGTGAGCCGTTCACGATATTTCAAAAGAGGTTCTTCAAGACGAAGCCTGCTCGCACTATCCAGGGTGACTGCAGAACGGAATCGATGAGAATCCTGGCGCAGGATATCATCAACCCGGTTCATGATGTCGTAGTGCCAGACCTCATCCTGGGAAAGTCCATGGAGAAACCTGGAAAGCTGCTCATTCCTGCGGAAGAAGGACGCGGAATCGGCATAGAGCCTGCCTGCCATGAACTCCATCTCGATGAGCCAGCGGATGAGGTCGACCATGGTCTCTCCTTTCTGAATCAATAATAACATGCATGGGGGAAAAGTGAATACGTGCTGTACTCCGAGCCGGGGAGAGAAACCCCACCCGTTTTGACATTCTTGATGGTGATCCGCAGAAACAGTGTCTAAAAACCGGGAGAGATCATTCTCAATAGTAAACCTTCTCTGTCTTCACCCTGTTCTCAGGACTGAATGGGATTCCCTCATATTCCAGGAGTGCCCTCTTCATCGCAACACCGCCCTGAAATCCACCCAGGGTTCCATCCGATCTCACTGCCCGGTGACAGGGAATGACGACTGGAAACGGATTGCGGGCCAGAGCAGTCCCGACTGCTCTGGGGCCTCCCTGGCCGAGATGTCTGGCGATCTTTCCGTAGGTGCTCACCCACCCACGGGGTATGTGGTATTCAGCGAGAAGTACGTCCCTCTGGAACGTCGTGCACGTTTCGAACATGAGAGTATCGAGAGGAAAGACGATCTCTTCTCCTGTGAGAAACCTGCTGATCTGAACACAGAGATGTTCAGCCTCGTGACACGATCCCTGTTTCACATGCGGGAACCACATCACAGCACGTTCCCCGGCACTGTGATGTTCATCAGAAAGAAATACGCGCCGAATTCTGTTCTTGTTAGAGACAGTCTCCCACACGATACAGAATGGGCCGAAACGACTCTCACCAGGCAGGGAGAAGAGATCTTCCATGTCAGGCTGTATAGATCGGCTCGATCAGATATGCAATCGGAAAGGCTCTTACGCTCCGTCAAGGCCATGGTGTTCGAGTTCAGCGAACCATGACCCAGGGTCTTTCAGATACTCCTCGATGTCTTTCAGATGCAGGAGGTTTTCTCGCTTGATGTCAGCTATTGCCTTGAACAGTTCCTTGCCTGTGGGATCGCTCAGCGTCTCGCTGTGCCTCGTGAAAAATTCTGCAATGGTTTCGAGAAGATCGGACGCTGCTTCTATGACCCTGAAATCGTCATAGTCCGCCAGGGCACGATCAATGTCTCTGGTGAGTTTTTCCTCATAGTCGAAATCAATAATCGCGGAATCTTGGGACGGTTCAGCAACAGACTGCTTTGATGCTTTTTTTGATATCGATTCCTTCAGGGTTTTCAGACGGAGATAGTTTTTCCTGACCTCATCGGCATACTCCTGGAAAATTTCCTTCTCCAGTGGATTCTGAATTTTCGTTGCGTGATGGAGAAAGAATTCCATTTCCATCTTTTCGTTGCTTAATGCGATATCCAGCAGATCCAAGGCATTTGCCCCACTCATACCACCCTCCTTCTTGAGCCTTCATACTCTATAACAATGTGCTAGAGTATATCATGGAAATGTGGGCTTGTGAAGAGAAAATATGCCGATAATTCAAGAAGATGCATGAACGGAAGCTCTCTTCCGCAAACGCTGTGTTCGGTCTGGAATGAACAGGACCGTGAATCATTCAGTCAGACATGAGCATTCCACCATCCACACTGAGAACCTGGCCCGTGATATAGCTTGCCTCGTCGGAGGCAAAGAATGCAACCACAGATGCCACCTCCACGGGGTCGCCCATCCGCTTCAACGGAATCGAGCGGAGGGTCTTCCTCAGCATGGAAGCACCTGCCTCGTCTTTCGTGATCTCATTCCAGAGAGGAGTGTCGATGGCGCCAGGCGTTATGCAGTTCACCAAAATATTGTGGGGCGCCATTTCCCGGGCAATGGTCTTGGTGAACCCGATAATGCCTGCCTTCGAAGACGAGTATGCAGCTGCATAGATGGCCCCCATCCTTCCTGCATCAGACGAAATGTTGATGATCCGTCCGGTGTTCCTGGAGATCATGTGTGGGAGAACCGCGTGGGTCACGTTGAACGCAGAAATGAGATTGATCTCGACGATCTTT
Organism: Desulfomonilia bacterium; assembly: GCA_049975365.1. GTDB lineage: Bacteria > Desulfobacterota > Desulfomonilia > UBA1062 > UBA1062 > DSBG01. Next base: position 4,562 of record JBNGDS010000063.1, read on the forward strand.
TGCCAGAGGTCCGGTGTTGTCTCTATGAAGGGTTTCGTGTCATCCCAGCCGACGTTGTTCACGAGGATATCTATCCTGCCGAAGGATTCCTGAATACCGGATACAGTTGAAGACACCTGGTCGTACCGGGTGACGTCGGTGATGAACATTTCCGCCCGTGCCCCTGTCTGGTGGATCTCTCGGGCGACTGCCTGTGCCCGATCACTGTTGATATCCACCAATGCCGCATCGGCTCCCTTTGCAGAGAGGGTGATTGCAATCGCTCTTCCGATACCCTGCCCCGCCCCGGTAATGACTGCTGTCTTTCCCTTCAGGTCCATGATCTTTTCTTCCTTTCCGTTTTCATTGGTGCGCTCATTCAACACCCCGACATCCATCTCAAGGAGGCTATCGACCTCTCCATTCAGGTGCTCTCTTCTCCAGGAAGGAACAGACGCCCTCTCGAGCATCTTCGCTTGTGCACAGGGTCGAGAAGACCTCGGAGTGCAGATCGAACCGGTCCCAGAAATGCCTGTCAATCATCTCGTAGTAGAAGGACTTTCCCAGATGAACGGCAAGCGGACTCTTTGATGCAAGTTTCTCAGCCAGGGCCAGTGTTTCCTCCTCCAACCTTTCCCGCGGAACGACCCTGTTCACGAGGCCGAGGTCGAGTGCCTGCATGGCATCGATCATATCTCCGCACAGCAACAGCTCCAGGGTCTTCTTTTTCCCGAGCCCAAGGCTCATGGGAATGATCGGCCCTGTGCAGAGGAGCCCGATGTTGATGGCGGTCGTTCCAATTTTTGTTTCCTGAGATATGACGGCGAAATCTGCTGCAGCCACCAGCCCTGCTCCGTTTGCCACTGCATACCCGTGCACCATCGCAATGACAGGTATTTTCATGGAGGCGATCGTCTTGTGCATCCTGTCCATGAGGGTTATCCACTCCCTGTATTCATCCAGGTTCTTGTCGAAGAATTCACGGACATCTATGCCAGTAGAAAAGGTCTTTCCTGCCGCCTTGATAATGACGGCCCTGAGAGCATTATTCTGATTGCATGCGAGAAGACACCCGTTCAGCTCTTGGGCCATGGGAGAATTGAACGTATTGAATTCCTTCGGTCGGTTCAAGGTGATGATGCCGGTATGGCCTCTCTCTTCAAACAGGATCGTTGAATACTCCATGTACGCCTCCTCTTCGTCGTTGTGACATCCGACTTCTCTTCCCTGCCTGCGATCAGTCGGCTACGTGCCTTCTCAAGAGGATAACTGCAGAGAATTTTTCCCGGGTCTGATCTTCAACACCTTCGCTCCCCTGATCCTTCTCTGCTTCAGTTCGAGAAGCGCAGTATTCGCATCTTCGAGCGAATACTCTTGGACTTCGGGCACGAGAGGAATCTCAGATGCGAGTTCCAGGAATTCACGTATGTCAGCCCTGGCCACATTGGCAACGCTCTTGATCTCCTTCTCCATCCAGAGGTGTTCGGGATAATCGAGCTTCTGAAGTTCGTCTTTGTCCCTGTCTTCCTTGCGGATCGCATTGATCACCAGCCTCCCGCCGGGCAGAAGATTCTTCATCGCCTCAACGATGGGTTTCCAGGCAGGTGTCGTATCGATGATACAGTGGAGCTTCTCAGGAGAAGGATCAGTTGTGTCTCCAGCCCAGGCAGCCCCGAGTTCCCGGGCGAATTCCCGTTCCTTTTCGCTCCTGGCAAACACGAACACGTCTGATGCAGGATAGCGGTGGGAAACCATCTTGAGAACCAGGTGCGCCGATGCCCCAAACCCGGTCAATCCAAGCCTGTCGCCGTCGTGCATGCCCGTGAGCCTGAGGGATCGATACCCGATGGCTCCTGCACACAGAAGCGGCGCTGCCTGGGCATCGGAGAAGACGTCAGGAATCAGGAATGCGGAATTTTCCGGCACTGTCATGTACTGTGCATATCCCCCGTGGGCATCCCTGCCAGTGGCCGTGAATTCTGGGCAGAGATTGTCCTGCCCGCTCAGGCAGAATTCACAGTGCCCGCAGGACGAAAATATCCAGCCCACACCCACCCTGTCTCCAGGGGAATACCGTCGGGCCTCTTTTCCGGCATCGATAACAGTACCGATGACCTGGTGGCCGAGAATGATAGGGAACACGGGCGGGGGTGTCCTGCCCTCGATCTCATCGAGTTCGGTGTGGCACACCCCGCAGGCCGAGACTTCGAGAAGAATCTCACGATCTCCGGGGTGCGGGTTAGGCATCTCGATTTCCTCGAGGGGATATGTGGTGAACTCGAGGTCCTGGAGCCTGTTCAGCACCATGGCCTTCATGCTTCAGCCTCCTTGTCAGGGAATCCATATTCAGGGATAGGCATGATGTTCCACACAAAGCCTTTTCTCTCCTGGGAATGCATCTCCTTCATGTACACCACAGTTTTCTTCCTGATTCAAGACCCCGTATATAGGCGGCTGTGAGGGATCAGTTCTTTCACGATACTATGGTTATCCCTTCTTCATCCGGTCTATGGATGTTTCAGAACCCATGACCAGGAGCCTGTCTCCAGGCTGGATTACATAGTCAGGGCTCGGGAATGCCCCTGTCCTGGTTTGCGCAGCTGACTTGCCATTTGCTGGTTTTCGGATAAGGATCACCTCGACCCCGAAACGGGCCCTGATATTGAGCGAAGCGATGGATTTACCCATGAACCCGTCGGGCGGTTCGAGTTCAATCAGGACGTACCCTTCAGACAGTTCCAGCACCCTGCTCTTGTCCACCGCAGTGGCAACACTATGGAAACCTCCCACGATGTCTTGTCGGAAGATCTCCCGGTTGTATGCATCGATGACATCCATCCTGCGCACTGTCCCAATCAGCCTGTTGCTATTCCTGTTCTCGACTACCGGCAGTTCATCCACATTGAGCCTGCCGAAATGATGCATGGCAAGATCGAGGCTGTCGTCCGGGTAGAGCGTTGCGGGTGGAAGATGGGAAATGTCCGATGCGATCACGAGCCCGGAGAGGTATGTCTCGTCGTGAAAGAACTCCTTGAGATCTCTCAAAGAAATCACCCCCAGGATGGTTCGCATACTGTCCACGACGAAATATTCCTGGTTGTGGCTCCTGATCATGTGCTGTATCAGATCGCTGAAGGAAAGGGTTGCAGGAATGGTCTCGATGTCCGTCTTCATGATATCCCGTGCCTTTATTCCCTTGAGAATATTGATGTCTTTCCCCTCGAAGATATTGATGCCCCGCCGAACGAGTTTCATGGTGTACATGGATTCCTTCTTAACGTAGGTGGCGATCAGCAGGGAGATGATGCAGGCCACCATGAGCGGAGGTATGATGTGGTAGTCGTTCGTGAGTTCGAAGATGATCAGGATTGCGGAAATGGGGCCATGGGATGTTCCTGAAACAACCGCCCCCATTCCCACCAGGGCATAGGCCCCGGCATCTGCAGTCATCGAGGGATAGAGGAGATGGACCTCTTTTCCTATGAGGCTGCCCAGCATGGCCCCCATAAAGAGCGACGGCGCAAAGATGCCACCTGAACCTCCTGATCCCAGTGTCAGGGACGTTGCGAGAATCTTCGCAAATAGAAGGGCAGCAAGAAGCCCCTGAAAATCCCCTCCCCAGAGAGCCTCGTTTATGGACTCATACCCCACCCCGTAGACCTGAGGCAGCCACAGGGCGATGATCCCTACACCGAGTCCACCCAATGCGGGCTTCAGATACGGGGGGATCCTGATTTTCTCAAAGATATCCTGAATCCCGTAATTGGTGACGAGAAACAGGACACTGATGAGTCCGGCAAGGATTCCCAGCAGGGTGTAGGGAATGAACTCATAGGGACTTACAAAATTGTATGCGGGAACAATGAACGCGGGAAAATCTCCTAAGAAATGCCGCGAAATGAGTGTCGCCACCACCGAAGAGATCACGATGGGGCTGAAGTGTGCAACAGCCAGATCCCCCAGGATGATCTCGACCGAGAACAGGGCACCCGCAATTGGGGCATTGAAGGTGGCTGCGATCCCTGCTGCAGCACCACATGCGACAAACGTCCGCAGCCTCCGTGCAGAGACCGACAGAAACTGCCCTATCGTGGACCCGATGGCAGAACCGATCTGGACGATGGGGCCTTCCCTGCCTGCTGATCCTCCCGAACCGATCGTCACTGCAGCGGCACAGATCTTTGCGATCACCACCCTGGGTCGTATGGAGCCACCACGGACGGCCACGGATTCTATCACCTCAGGTATGCCGCTTCCCCGAACCTCACTCGCGATGAAGTGGACAATGGGACCAACGATCAACCCGCCCACCACGGGCATAAGGATTTTCTGCCACCAGGGGAGAGCCGAGATATAGCTGAATGCATAGGAGTCTGCCTGGAAAAAGACCTCGTGAAAAAACTTGATCATGAATCTGAAAAGGATAGCGCCTGCCGCCCCAAAAATTCCGATGATGACGGCCATGACCACCATGAACACGTGTTCAGCCCTCCTGAACGAGCTGAAAAGATCCGTGGAGTGCTGCATCAAACGCTTCAGGCTGCGCATTGAAAATTCAAAAGGTGACATCCTGTCGGATTGCATGGCCTCGGCACGCAGGTTCTCTCCAGGGTACTATCCTGGAAGATTCCTCAGTTTTTCTTTTCCTTTACACACCTTACAGGAAAGATTCAATGCGAATCCCGCACAGTTGGATGATATCGGTCCTGGTACACGTTCTTGATATCCTTTCACATATACACTCTTGTTCCCGATGGGCATCCAGGACGAAAATCTCGAGGGATTCCATCGTGTCACAATCTGGGGTGCCTGTTATCATACAATGATATCAAGCTATTGTTAGGTATAACCCTACTATCTGAAGAGGAGCACTGTGCCTATATGATCCCCTGTTCACGAATCGGCTTGTTGAAAATGATTCTGTCGTATGAAAAACGCATCAGATCCATGGTCTCGAACCTGTCGAAGACAAGGAGTTCGGTGAGGGCCTGTCCCACGGCAGGCGCATGCATAATGCCATGCCCCGAAAATCCGCACGCCACAAAGAAGTTTTCCGCACCACCCGTCCACGACCCCAGGATCATGTTCCCGTCAAACAGGTTCTGGGCGTAGTGACCTGCCCATGTACGCATGACCTTGAGAGCCTGGAATCCGGGTACCCGTACCTCGAGCAGGGGCCAGACGACACGCTCGAAATAGTCGGCACAGTATCCCCGTGTAATGTCATCGATGAAGCCATGGGTGATCTCCCAGCTGGGTCTTCCGCCAACGAATCCATCTCCTTCCGGTCTGAAGAAGAGCCCGTTCTCGTCCTTCACAAGGGGGAGGGCTTCACATTCCTGGGCGCACTGCCAGTAGTGCTGCAAGCGGCACATGGGGACCACGGGAATCTTCATTCCGGCCATTGATGACACCTCGCCTGCCCACGGACCTGATGCATTCACGAACCTCTCTGCGAGTAGCGTGCGTCCTGATTCTGTTCGGGCAGCTCTGATTATCCGACGCGAGACATCAAATCCTGTGACGCGATCCTTGAAGAACCGTACACCAAGGCTCGATGCCTTCTTCCTGAATCCCATGAGAGATGCGTAGGGATCGACCCATCCGTCATCAGGGGAATAACACGAAAGGGCCACGTCCTTCCGCCCGATGGAAGGAAATCTTTGTCCCAGGGCCGATGTATCCATCAGCATCACGTTCACCCCGAGACGTTTCTGCAGCGTGTAATTCTCCTCGAGCTGGGAAGCGCCCTGCTTTCCCACTACGAACAGATAGCCCTGTCGATTCAGCGATATATCCGGCATCTCGCCGTCGACGGCCATGGTCCTTGAAAACCTGCTGTAAAAATCCAGGCTGAACGTCGACATGAGGATGTTTTCCCTGACGCTGAACATCCGACGCACTCCTCCTGCACCCTGGGGTGTCGTTGCGCGTGCATAGCTCGGGTCCTGCTCGATTACGACAACCCGATCCCCGAGCCCGTTGGCTGCGAGAAAATATGCAGTGGAACAGCCGATGATCCCGCCGCCCACGATGAGAATATCTGTCTTTGTGTCCACCCCTGATATCATGCCTGCACTCCTACCACGAAACCCGATCGGTCCGGAATTCATTTCCTGGGTTCCCTGGGAAGAAATGCATTTCCTTCCACACGGCATGTGCCCACACCCGCTGTCTGTGTCGGGTGCACCATGCTCCCCTCCTGCATTCACGCCCTGCCGGGAATCCTCATTGGCCGACAGTTCGGAAGCCCCCTCCCCGAACATCTTGACAAACCATGAAAAATCTACTTTATCAGTATCCCAATTGTGTCAAAAACCACCGGTGAAAATCCATCGAGACAGAACACGTCATGTTTGGGATAAAGGAGGATAATGCATGATCCACGTGGAACAGCTCACGAAGTACTATGGAGAGCTCTGCGCGGTTGACCACATCGATCTCGACATCAAAAAAGGAGAGATCACTGGTCTCCTCGGGCCGAACGGTGCTGGGAAGACAACAACGCTTCGCATGCTCACAGGGTACCTGCAGCCGAGTTCAGGCAGCATCAGAGTCAAGGAATACTCGATCGACGACGGGATGCTCCAGATCAAAAAGCTCATCGGATACCTGCCTGAATCCGCCCCACTCTATCACAACATGCTCGTGTACGA
>JBNGDS010000063.1:11206-18712 GCA_049975365.1 Desulfomonilia bacterium
AGAGAGAATGGAAAGAATCAGGCGCATGGTGGACCTCTGCGGCCTGAATGGCATCATGCACAAGACCATCGGCGAGCTCTCCAAGGGGCTCAAGCAGCGAGTTGGCCTCGCCCATGCAATGATCGATGATCCGGAGATCCTGGTCCTGGACGAGCCGACCTCTGGACTCGATCCCAACCAGATCATGGAGATACGGGACATTATCCGCAGGATCGGCAAAGAAAAAACCATCATCCTGTCCACGCATATTCTTTCCGAGGCTGAAGCCACCTGTGATCGGATCGTGATCATCGACAAGGGGATCATCGTGGCAGACGGCAGCACAGAGATGCTCAAACAGTCAGGCGGACAGGAGAAAACCATCATCCTGTCTCTGCTCAACGTGGATTTCGACCATGCACGGGAGAAGCTTCTTACAGTTGAAGGGATCTCAGGCGTTGAACAGACCATCGAGATCCAACCGGGCGAGGTGAGAATGAGGCTCACCACACACGGTGAGAGAGACCTGCGTGAAAATATCTACCGGACAATACGGAAGACCGACTGGATCCTGCTGGAATTCTCCCAGGAGACCAAGTCCCTGGAAAAGATATTCCGCGAACTCACCAAGGAGGCGTGAAATGGCTCAGGCTGCATATATCTTTGCCAAGGAACTGAAAGACTACTTTGTCTCGCCGATTGCATACATCGTGATCTGCATCTTTCTGCTGATCTCGGGATGGTTTTTCTTTGCCACCTTCTTCCTCTTCGATCAGGCAACCCTGAGGACGTTCTTTACGATGCTGCCGCTCATATTCGCCTTCGTGATCCCAGCCGTGACCATGCGGCTGTTCTCCGAAGAACTCCATGCAGGCAGTTATGAGATGCTCCTGACTCTACCGGTCAAGCTCACCCACATCATCATGGGCAAATTTCTTGCGAGCCTTGTGTTTGTGGCCGTGATGCTTATCCCCACCCTGTCATATGCCATATGGATCTCTTTCCTGGGAGAACTCGACTGGGGACCGATCATCGGCGGGTATATCGGAGCTGTTCTGCTCGGAGGCGCCTTCAGTGCCATCGGAATTTTCGCATCAAGCACCACGAGAAACCAGATCATCGCCTTCATCATCGGGATGCTCATCTGCTTCCTTCTCACATTGATCGACAAGATGCTGTTCTTTTTCCCGGCCGGGATTCTCAACGTGATACACTACCTCGGGGCGGGATATCACTTCGAGAACATTTCAAAGGGCATCATAGACTCTCGTGATATCATCTATTTCCTGAGTATCATGATTATAGCGCTGTACGGTGCACACCTTGTCATGCAGGATAAGAGATAAGGAGACTGAAATGGCCAGGAAAGACACATCGAAGTATATGAAATTCATTATCTACCTCGTCGTGATCGTGCTCGTCAACGTGGTAGGGCTGACCATGTTTGTCAGAATCGATCTCACCAGCAACAATGTGTACTCTCTCTCGAAGGTGAGCAAACAGGTGGTATCAACTCTCTCTGAGCCGCTTACCGTGAATGTGTTCTTCACACGGGATCTGCCTGCACCGTACAATACGGTGGAACGGTACCTGAGGGATCTCCTGTCCGAGTATTCCCTGTATGCAAATGACTACTTCAATTACAGGTTCTATGATGTCAGCGCCGAAGGTGAGGCCTATGCGGACCAGACACAGGAGAACAGGAGGCTTGCGGGCAACTACGGCATCTACCCCGTGCAGATCCAGGCAGTCGAGAAGGATGAGGTCAAGTTCAAGAATGCATACATGGGGCTCGTCATCATTCATGGCGACATGCTGGAACGTATACCCACAATCACCACCACCAATGCGCTGGAATACAAACTCACGACTGCCATGCAGAAGCTCAACAACAAGATCAGCGCCCTGCTGAATCTCGAGGAAAAGGTACAGGTGAAGCTCTATCTCTCCCCATCGCTCATGGACGTGGCTCCCTACATGGGGCTCAAGCAAATGCAGGGGCTTCCCGGTGATATCGAGGAGCTGGTCCAGGAGATCAACACCCACATGTACAGGAAGCTCGAGTACTCATTCATCGAGCCGAGCGACGTGCAGGACATGGAAGAGCTCTCGACCGACTACAACCTGATGCTCCTCAAGTGGCCCGATCTCGCAGAAGGGAAGGTGCCCCCAGGCAGCGGGGTTATCGGCATGCTCATAGAATATCAGGAGAAATCCTTCATGCTGCCGATCCTCCAGGCATTCCGCGTACCCCTGTTCGGCACACAGTATCAGCTCGTTGGTCTCGATGAACTTGAGAGCGCCATCGGGGAGAGCATCGAATCCCTCATCGGAATCAATGAGAACCTGGGGTACCTTACAGACAGAGGGACCATCTCGCTCTATAGTGCTCCTGGAGCCCAGCCCGGAGCAACACTCGCACATTTCAATGCACTGGCTTCTCAGAGCTACTCCCTCAAGGAAGTGGAGCTCTCCGAGAAAGGGATTCCGGAAGGGCTGGGATGCCTCATCATTGCACGCCCCACCGATACATTCTCTGACTATGAACTCTTTCAGATCGACCAGGCGCTCATGCGAGGGACGAACCTGGCGCTCTTCATCGATCCGTTCAAGGAAATCATGCAGGGCGCTTCTCCCTATGGTCAGAGGCCGGCCCAGTATCTCCCCTTCGACACGGGCCTCGAAAAACTCCTGGAGCACTACGGGGTTAGGGTGAAAAAATCCTATACAATGGATGAAACCTGCTTCCGGCAGCAGATGCCTCAGCAGTTCGGGAGCGGAGAACAACTGCTGTACTATGCTCCGATTATCACGAGTGAGAATATCAACACAGATCTGGATTATCTGAAGAATATCCGGGGCCTCGTAACATACAAGATATCCCCCCTCGAGATCGATGAAGAACGGATAGAGGCCAACAAGCTCGATGCCGTGCGCCTTTTCTCATCGTCTGAAAGATCGTGGGAGATGCGGGGGAATATCACCTTCAATCCAATGATGCTGAAAAAGCCTTCATCAGACGAACAGATGCAGCAGTATGACCTGGCTTACATGATCGAAGGGCAATTCCCCAGCTATTTCGCCGGGAAGCCTATACCTGAGAAATCGACAGATACATCGGGTGAACCTTCCGGCCAGGAAGAACAGGCCTCCTCCGCCGAAGGATCCACGCCCCTGGACAAAATCAAAGGCATCGGGGAGGTCTTACAGGAATCTCCCCCGGCAAGGATCTTTATTGTGGGTTCGGGAGAGATGCTCACTGACAATCTTCTGGACAAGGAGGGCGAAAGCCCGAATTCGGCCTTTGTCATGAACATCATCGATGTGCTCAACGATCGGGTGGATATTGCCCTCATGCGCAGCAAAGTGCAGCGGTTCAACCCACTTGATGAAACCGATGCACGGGTCAAGGCCATAACCAAGGGATTCAATATCATCGGGCTCCCGATCCTGGTCGTCGTATTCGGTATCCTTGTATGGGCCAAGAGGCATTCACGCAAGAAACGCATTGAATTCATGTTCCAACAGGAGAGGTGATGGTATGAAGTCAAAGAGAGAATACCTGCTCCTTGCAATCATCATCGTTGCACTCGTTGCCTACCTCGTCGTGAAACGTACGGACCGTGTCCACTTCGATCTCCCTGACCTCCCACAGGTCGAACCGGCACGGATAACCAAGGTCGAGGTCACCAGGGACTCGAACACGCTGACCGTCACAAAGAGGGACAATACCTGGTATATTGGCCCGGAAGACTGGCCAGCCGACACCAAGATGATGCAGGATATGGTGAAGGTTTTCGAACTCCTGAAGATTTCCGATCTCGTGTCGGAATCCAAGGCATATATCCGCTATGAATTGGACGAGGAGAACAGAATCTCGGTAACGGCCTATGCCGGCGATACCCTGGTGCGCGAGTTTGATGTCGGGAAGACGGCCCCCACCTACCGGCACACCTTTGTACGGTTGCCAGGGGACGATAATGTGTATATGGCAGAGGGTGACTTCAGACGAGTCTTTGATACAACACCGGATGACCTGAGAAACAAGGTTGTTATGGACTTTCCAAAGGATGAAATCAAACGGATCACCCTGAGCCTTGAGGGGAAAACCATCACCCTGAACCAGGAAGAGGCTCAGGAGGAACACCCCTCAGGAGAAGGCGAGGAAACGAAACCGCTCGTCACCTGGAAGGATGATCAGGGCAACGACGTGAAGACATCCGTCGTTGAAGAACTCCTTTCATCCATCAGCAGGCTCATGTGTGAAGAATACATCAACGGCATGAAGGTCGAGGAGATGCCCACACCGCAGTACACGCTCGTCTTTTCCGGGCAGAAAGACTACTCGATCATGATATACGAAGCGTCTGAAGGTCAGGAACATCCAGCAGTATCATCCGAGAGCACCTCTGTGTTCCTCATGCCTGATTACCGGATGGAAAAGATTCAGGAGTTCATCGAAGAAGTGACGCATGCCCCCGTACAACCATAATTCAGGATCTCAAAGAGGCTGTGTTGCTGCACGGGGGTTCAACCATGGAGTGTTCGTCTGCGTGAGAGGAGACTTTGTATGAAACAGGACGTGAATCCTCAGATTCTTTCCCAGGATATCGGTGATGTTGACCTCCCATACCTTCTCTACGAGGGAGACGGCCCGACCATGATCCTGCTCCATGCAACCGGATTCCTGCCATGGCTGTGGCACCCTATTGCGCGACAACTCGCTCCATCATGGAGGGTCATCGCACCGTATTTCTGCGATCACCGTGAGACAGATCCGACCAAGGGAGGCCTGAGCTGGATGGTGATATCACAGGACCTTGCGAATTTCTGTACACGACTCGGAATCAAGCGCCCTGCCCTGGTGGGTCACTCCATGGGAGCCACTGTCCTCACGCTTGCACATGCCATGTTCAATCTTGACGCACGGGGCCTGATCCTCATCGAGCCAATCTTCCTGCCCGAAGATTTCTACGCGGTCAAGATCAGAGTAGAAGATCACCCCCTCGCTTCAAAATCCATCAGGAGAAGGGATCACTGGAACGACAGTGACGAGGCATTTTCGTATCTGAAACAGAAACCCCTCTTCATGAACTGGGACGATGAAATGCTCAATCTCTATATCCGCTTTGGAATGAAAGAAGGCGAAACAGGAGGGTTGCAGCTGACGTGCTCTCCCTTCCGTGAGGCTGCACTCTTCATGGGTGGAATGCAGTATAACCCCTGGCCCCTCATCCCGAAGGTGAGTTGTCCTACACTTGTCCTCGAAGGGGAAAAGAGTGAAAACAGGACATTCATCGATCTCAAGAAGGCGACCTCTATCCTCAAAAACGGCACATACCGCCTTATCGGAGATGCCGGCCACCTCATTCCCATGGAAAAACCATCCGAAATTACCGGCATCATCCGGGAATTCTTCCATGACAATCGCGTAGAGGAATAAATCCTCCCGGCAGCATCCTGCAGGAGAGATCAGAGTTCACTGCGCAATGAGCGCACCGCTTTCACAATGGCTGCAACGGAGCGATCTATCTCATCTTGTGTGGTCATTCTGCCAGTGGATAGCCTGATCGTTCCCCGGGCCCAATCTTCAGGAATACGCAGGGCCCGAAGGACATGCGAGATCTCGACACTATCAGCGTGGCAGGCAGCACCTGCAGAAGCGGCCACTTCAAGGCCGATCTCTTCGAGAATCCTGGGGGCATCGAGCCCCTGAAATGAGAGATTCAGGGTATTGGGCAGCCGTTTGTCAGGATGGCCATTGAGCCTTACCCCATCGATTTCCCCCATGATCCCTGCACATAAACGATCCCTCATAGCTGTCATGCGCGAGGCATACCCAGGAAGATCACCACGGAGAATCTCGCATGCAGTGCCGAGCCCAACGATGGAGGCGACGTTTTCGGTTCCAGCCCTCCTGCCGCTCTCCTGGGTGGCCCCATGCATGAACGTCTCCGGGAATATTCCCTTCCTGATATAGAGCGCTCCCACTCCCTTAGGTGCATAGACCTTGTGGCCAGCAATACTGAGAAGATCGGCTCCGAGATCATCGACCCGGACATCGATCTTTCCCAGGGATTGTGCGGCATCGGTATGGAGAACACACCCGCGAGAATGAGCGAATTCCGAGATCTCCCGTATCGGCTGGATACTCCCGATCTCATTGTTTGCGTGCATGATGCTGATGATGGTGGTGGTGGATTTCATGGCTGCCCGGATGGAATCACCATCGATAATGCCGTATGTATCCACACCGACACGGGTTACCTCAAACCCCATGTCTTCCAGGAACCTCACCGGTTCAAGCACTGCAGGATGCTCGATGACAGATGTAATGATGTGGTTGCCTCTGTCAATGAGAGCCTTGGCTATCCCCACTATTGCATGATTGTTTGCTTCTGTGCCACCGCTTGTGAAGACGATCTCATGCGGTGAACATCCGATGAGAGTGGCCACCTGCTCGCGTGCTGTGAGAATGGCCTTCTTCGGGCTGATACCATACCAGTGTGAACTTGATGGGTTCCCGAACTCACATTCCAGGAATGGGAGCATGGAATGAAGGACGTCGGGGTCGATGGGCGTCGTTGCATTATAGTCAAGGTATACCGGCAGATCCATTCCATGCACTCCCGTACTCTTCCTCCTCGACTACGGCGAGTATCCTGAAGTCACGTTCTGTTCCACTGAGAATTTCTACCATATTCCAGACCACACGGCCACGTCTTTCTCTCCTGGCCCCATGAAATACATCATCCTGTGCACGACCGGGTTGACAGTCTACCCTGTGCATGATGTATCTACAGAGTCATGCACTCAGACCGATAGTCCTGCAGGGAGATTGGTATGCGAAACATTTTCAGGAAATTCCTCGGACATGATATCCAGGCTTCGTCTCGTCAGGAAGAAAGCCAGGATCCCCACGACATCCACCTGGCATCGTGCGCTCTTCTTCTGGAAATGGCGAACATCGATGGCGAATTTTCTCCTGAAGAACGGGAGCGAATCCTCTCCATTCTCCACGATGATTTTTCGCTCTCTACACAGGAAGCAACCGAGATCATGGACGCAGCCCAGAAAGAACTCGACGGAAGCATCGACCTGTGGCACTTCACCAATAGCATCAACCAGACCTTTTCAGAAGAGGAGAAGATTCACCTCATTGAAACTATCTGGCGCATCGTATATGCAGACGGCAGACTCGAAGCCCACGAAGACCACCTCGTGCACTCTCTTTCGCGCCTGCTCAGGCTTTCGCATTCACAGCTCATCGAGGCGAAACTGAAGGTCAGAGACTCCCTGAAAATCAAATCCTGACTGTCACAGGCTCATCCCCACCGGAACAATACGGCCATGATCGAGGTGATGACAGGGCTGGTTTGACAGGTTCGCATCCTTCTGCCATAGTGAACAGGGATCCCTCTGTATCATGGATTCTCTCATCCGGAGAGGGGCAATGAACAGCTACCGGAAGATCATCCACGTCGATATGGATGCTTTCTACGCATCCGTTGAGCAGCGTGACAATCC
>JBNGDS010000064.1:0-18569 GCA_049975365.1 Desulfomonilia bacterium
TCTCGGTCTTGCTGTCATCTGCCTGGTCGAGAAGGTCTTCGGATTTCTTCACGATTTCGTATGCGGTCATCTCGGCAGCACTGCACGGCAGAGAGAAGAACACCACCGCAACGCACACGATCAGAATACAGGAAAGTGCATGCTTCACACTCATTGCTGAACCTCCCGGTAGATTTTCTCCTGTGTATTATCAGAATCACCCTCCACAACACCAGCACCTTGTGCAGCGATCTTCTGTTTCCTCAGCCTGAAAGGCACCTCAACAATCGTTCTCTCAGGAATTTTCTTCAGAAACTTGGGCGGCAGGAGGATGATGCAGGCGGGCAGGAACGTGAGGACCGAGAACGAGATGGTGATCATGTCGATGGCTACCAGCAGACCTGCCTGGGAGAGGATCACAAACTGGGACGGCAGGAGAACGAGGAACCCGGCACCCACGGCCAGGGCATTGTAGATGATCCCCCTGCCCGAGGTGGTGAGCGCCGTCTCGAGCGCCTGTGGCACGGAATACCCCTTCCAGATCCCGTGCCGGTACCTGTTCAGGAAGTGGATGGAGTAGTCGATGCCGATGCCGATATCGATGCTCGCAACCGTTGCGGTTGCCGCATTCAGCCGGATTCCGCCCACCCCCATGATCGCGAAATCAAGTGCGATGGGGATGATGAGCGGCACCATGCAGTAGAGCCCGAGCCTCAGCGATCTGAATATGCCTGCAGTAATGATGAAGCACAGCAAAAACGAGAACACAAAACTCTGGACCTGGCTCTTGACGACAAGGCGGTTGAACTCCTTTGCGAGCATGGCCAGGCCGGTGGTGAAAATGTTTGTGACCTGCGAGGCCTGGAGATCGTTTTCACGGAACCTGTCTACAGCATCGACCACATCCTGGGCGAGGTATCCGCTGCCGGACTTCATCTGGAGGAGGATCTGTCCCTTGTCATAGTCATAGTTCACAAAGCTCTCCAGCTCCTCGCCACCGCCTGAAAACGAGAACAGGAGGAGGTACTGGGCGATGAGCTCGCGCGACTCGGGGATGGTGTAAAAGGCGGGATCTCCATCGTGCATGGCCTGGTTCATTCTCTTGATGAAGTCAACGATCGAAACCGCCTTTCCGATGTCCGGGTGTGTGTTCAGTTCGGCCTGGAGCCTCTCCATCTCCCTGAGAACGGCTGGCTCCTTGATGTCATCAGGGTTCCCGGTTTCAAAGACCACGTTGAACTGGGAGGTGCCCCCAAAATTCTCGTTGAGAATTTTATCTGCGACACGGATGGGACTCCCCTCCCGGAAGTCTTCGATCAGATTGAGATCGCTCTTCACGTGGCTTCCGAGGATAACGGAGATGACCAGCACAACAAGACTGACCCCGATGACCCACCAGTTTTTGTGGATGCTGATGTATGCGAGTTTCTTCAGCAGCGGGGAGACGATATCCTTGCTCGAGTGGTGGTGTGGCACGAATTCCCTGCCGTGCGTTTCCAGCAGGGAGAGAACTGCGGGGATAAACGTCAGTGCGAGCACCATGGACACGATGATGCCGTATGCCGTGAACAGCCCGAAGTGCACCAGCGGAACGATGGGGGTGGAGCACAGGGAAATGAAGGCGGCCATGGTGGTGAGCGAGGCCATGATGATGGGCATCCTGATCCTGTTCAGCGCCCGGTTGATGCCTGGCAATCCCCTTCTGCCTTCGGCAATGTCGGAGAGGACGTTCTCCACCACGTGAATTCCATAGGCCGACCCGCACGCCATCAAGGCCACAGGCAATGCTGTGGTCACGATGGTCAGCGGTATCCTGAAGATCGCCATCAAGCCCACGGTCCAGATCGCAGAGATGGCGACAGAGACCAGGGGCAGAATCGTGCCCCTCAGATTTCTGAAAAAGAGGTAGAGGGATCCGAGCAGCACAATGCAGACAAGCGGGGGCAGGAAGATCAGGTCTTTGATCATGTAGTGGCCCTGGAGGGCTTCTATGACCTTTGTCCCTGACACGAAATACTGCTCCGGGCCGTCGTATGTCTTCAGGATCTCATCGATGGAATAATAGATGGGGATGATCGCATCGGTCTCTACATCATCCTCGAGCACGGCCAGGAGGGCGGTCCCTTTCCCATCTCCTGCAACGTACACCTTGTCGTTCACAGTCCACGAATCGACTCGTTCCCTGAGCGCGGCCACCTCGGCATCCGTTCCGGGGACTTCCCCGTCCTCGTACATGGGAGAAACATCGAGGCCGGACTCAGAGCCCTGGATATTCTTCATGTTCAGGATGTAGGTGACCCGCTTGATTCCCTGGATTTCTTCTATGTCATGGGCTATGTTTCTAATTTTCTCCAAGGAAGACGGGGTGTAGATATCGTCGTGCAGCATGCCCACGATGATGTCGGCGTAGGGCTCAAACTCCTGGTTGTTCGCGTTGTAGACCTTCTCGACAGGGTTGTTCTGCTTGAGGATGACCTCGACCCGCGGGTCCATCTTGAGATTGGGCACCTGGAACGCAAAGAACGCGGTGATCAGTGCCACCACTGCAAGAACCCAGATGGGGTGATACAGGCAGAAGCGGATGATCTTTTTCATTCGACTGTACTCATGAGATCATCCATGGATGAACCACCCATCACGGATGCCGGAAAAGAAACTCCGGTCAGTTTCCCCTGACTCTGATGCCGTATCCCCACGCTCTACCCCTCATGTCATCATTCTTTGTAATGAATTTTCATTACCAGGAAACACCTGAATTCGATGATGTGCGTACACGAAATTTTTCATTGTACCCGATCGCCCTCTTTCTCAATCGTAATTCCAATCAACAAGCATATTCAACACTAGTAAAATAATGAATTATCATTATTATATATGAAAGTTTTTTTAATGCAACATCAAATGCCTCAAGTGAGACGTATCAGACCTTCTATCACGTGAAAAGAGATATTGCACCTTTACCTCATCCCCTTTTCACAGCTCTGCTGATACATCCCGAGATTGACTCGGTACATCCTTGTACCTCGCCCCAAGGGGCGAACCTTCGGTACGTCCAATTCGTCTATCCTGACGAATTGTGTCTTCGTCGTTTCCACTCCTCGCAAAGACTGTCTCCGCTCATGGAGATGTCTCTATCGCTTTATTCCATGATACCCAATAGAAACAGGTCGATGATCCACGAGAGATCGAGTTCCTCTACAGCCCCATCCACGTACAGGTACCCTTCCCCGCTCGTCACCCGGACAGGATCGTCCACATCTTTCAGCACGATGATTGGTTCGAGGGAATCCAGCGCAATGGAAAATACCGGTCCGTCTGGTGATCCACCGAGCATCTCGGGGAGATCGGTGAAGATATCGTTGACCAGGTTCGAATGATCGAACACACCGAGATTGCCCGGGTTATCCCGCATCACGTGGAAATGGCAGTTCTCAGGCACAGTGCTCACGTAGAAGTCGAGCTGATTGCCGTTTGTGCGCACCTCCAGGATGAGATCGAGATCCAGGGATGCCTCCCACTGCGGCTCACCTTCGAGGCGGTACAGGAGGATCAGATCATCAGCTACAATCCTGATGCGGGATGACCGTACATCGAGCACAGGAGGAACGCTGAACAGCAGGATTGTCTCCTCATCTTCAGACCCGTTGGACAGAAATCCCTCGAAATCCTCGCCCATGATCGCTGCGAACACCTCGTTCACATCCCACTCGAACCCGTCACTGACCAGGGCATCAAGGAGCCAGTTCACCGTGGACTGGGAGATGACGCCCGAGAGTGTGTATGCAGCCGGCATCTCCAGAATCCACTCGGATGCAGGTGTGCAGGGCGTCACATCAGGAAACTCGGGTGAAGCACCGGTAAAGAAAGAGGAGAAATCGATCTCAAGAATGAGATCCCCCAGGATCTCATCGATGTTCAAGCTCATTGTCTCCAGGTTCGAGAGATCGAGTTTGACAAGTTCTTCAATGAAGAGCCTGCCGAGAAAATCCTTGCTGAAGCTTACATCGCCTACATCGACAACATCGAGCACCAGCTGGCCGCTGTCAGTCGAGCCTTCGAGATACTGCATGTCGAGCTCGGCCTCGATGGTGAGGTCGTTGTCCTGGGTGCAGATCAGGGCCAGGCCGAACAAAGACACTGCCCGGAAGTCGACATTCTTCACCGTGAAATTGATGGAGACTCGCTTCGCTTGAGGATCTGGTGTGTCCTCTACCAGGAGCGAGTTGACCACGAAATCGTCTGTTGCCTGGTTGCCATCGCCATAGGCAAGTTCTTCGATGAGGATCCCATACTCCTGCCTGATCTCCTCGAAAACCCCGTCAACTAAATTCTGGCTGATCTCGACGAACATGTCTTCCAGGGAGATCTCTTCAGCAGGCGGCGGCGTGTGACCATCGCCCCAGGATACGTCATCATAGTCCGCAGCATAGAACCCTGCACCGAGAGCGAGGGCATCTGGCGTGGTGAACTCGGAGAGTCCAAAGAGATCGATGAAGAGGTATTTCTCGACATCCATGTTCAGCTTGTCGAAGAGTTCGTCGAGGTCCACCAGCGTATCATTCACACTGATCTCGCCGGGCAGGATATCTTTCACGGTGAGGAGCAATTCACCGAGGTCGATGGAGATGGGATCGGCTGCCACAAGGTCGAGTTCGGAGACGAGGAGATCCTCGACAATGGGCCGCAGGAAAAAATCTTTCGAGAATTCCAGGGAAGCAGAATCAAAGAAATTCACCACCAGTTGTCTCTTGCCGCCATCCATGTCCTGGAGGGCTGCAAAGAGATCGATAGAGAGATCATTGTCCTGGGTGGTCACGAGATTCTGGCCATACAGTGGGAATGCCGCAAGATCGATGTCTTCGATGGTCAGGGATATGCGGAGCAGTGCCTGGGGATACTCGATGCTCTGCACCGCTTCGAGACGAGAAATCATCACATCCGGGGTCGAGAGATCTCCATCCCCAAAGCTGAGAAGAGAGATGAGATCTGTGCCCTCTACCTCGATATATGAAAACACGCCTGAGATCAGGGTATCGAGGGCATATTCGAGTCCCATGAGTTGGGAATCAAGGATCTCCTGGCCGAGCACAATCCCGATCCCGTTCTTGATGAACTCATCCTCCGAGCATTCCTGGAATGTCTTAAACACATACTTTTCTTTTGTCGCCACGGCATTGGTGTGGATCACCTGGACAAGGACACTCTCATAGAGGCGTTCCTCGCTGAATTCATACTCGCAGGTGTACACGTCGCCATCCAGGAATGCCTCGACCTGGTAAACACCACCATCGCTGAGGAAGACCCGGTCAATGCGCTCGGGATCACCATTGATCTCCACAGCTAGGGTTGTCTCACCGGGTTCGATGTACTGCCCGTCTGAGACAGGGGTGAATCCTCCCTCTTCATTCTGGACAAACAGCGCAATTCCGTACGCATCAGCATAGCCAACCGCACCGACAGAGGCCCCGGGATCGTAGATTGATTCAGCCGAGGCCGACCCGTCAGAACCGCTGTCGCTGGAACATGCTGCACAGACAATGAAGGGAATACAGAGAATGAAGATCCATACTTTTCTCAGTGTTTTTACTTCCATTGTGCTACGCTCCTCTTGTTCACACAACCCTGACCTCATGTTAGAACACTTCTCATATCAAGGGCTGGTTCCGTACCTTTCCACGAAAATGCTTCAATCCTGTTCATAGACAGTTATCAAATAATGAAAAATCATTACTACATATGTACGCTTCTTTATTATAGATTGCAATATCCATTCCGGATGCCTGTGTCATGATCCTTGATTTGGAGTTCACTCGTTTAGAGTATAACATATTAACTTATCTATGGAAATACACCTCCATGTTTGTATGTGCGGCATCCTCAGCATCTAGCCCTTTACCTCTGTCCCTGCGCTGTCTTGGTGTGGTGGAAATTTTTTTCCACGGAAATCGAAAAGGTTTTCTCCGAAAATCTATACATGCGTGTACTCCAGTGCCGGCATATCACGTTTGGTATGAATATACTTAGAAGAGATCCCTTGAGGAACAGGACCTGATCTTCCGAGAAAATTCGGGAAAAACACTTTGACAGGTCATCATCTCTCACGATAATGGTGTAGAAATTGCACTGAACGTGAGGAACTATTTTTCTCAAGGACATGAGGGGGAATGGAGGCTGAGATGAAAAGAAGAATCACCACAGTATTGCTCCTGCTTCTTATCATTCTTTCTAATTGCAGCAGTGACAGTGCATTCGAAGGTCTCTCAAACGACTCGAGTGAAGCTGCAGATCTTGAAAAAGCAGCTCTTGCAATCGATGACGCTGACTATGAAACTGCGATCACCATCCTAAGTGACCGGTTCAACGAAGACTCTCCTGATCCGGATGTGGCACGGCTGCTCGCATCAGCATACATGGGAAAAGCGGGGATAGATGCTATCACACTCTTAGAAAATTCAACGGATCAGACATACTCCGCCTTTGACTACTTTTCGACCTCCCTCGACCTGGAACCTGTTCCGGAATTCGAAGGAGCAACCTGCAGTGCCGAAGATAGGACAGTACTCATAATCGACACGACTGATAACTATTATGCCCTTTACATTGATTGGGACTGTGTATCCGACCTCATAGAATTACTCACAACTGCGCAGGACATTCTTCGAAATCTGGACCAATCAGGGGCATCGACAGATGACGATAAGATCAAATTGGGCATTATATCTGCGGCACATTTCATTCTTTCGGTTGGGAAAGCTGTCACTATTCAAATATTTTCAAGATATGATTATGTGTATCAGAGGATTGCACCCGGTGAAGGCCCTGTCCCTATAAACAAGGACGCGTACAGAATATATCAAATTCCCGCTAGTTTTCTCTCTGTATATGACTGGTCTAAATTGACCCCCAATGCTTTCGTGGAGAAGGATGAAACCGGAAAAGAAATATTCCCAAAATCCTACCAGCAGGATATGATCGATTTGAAGAATGCGGTAGATGCCTTTATTGCTGCTAACCCGGAACAGAGTGAAATCTGTGACAGAATTGAAACACTTCTCCTTGAGGTGCTCAACCAGCCGGAAGAAGAGATAACAGATGAACTCATACTTGAAACCCTAACCCCGGAACGGCTCTATGCATACCTTGATGGGTTTACACCTCCGGAAGAACCCGAAGAGCCTGAAGAACCAGAGACTGAATGATCAGGGGACTGATATGAGAAAGCATGTCGTACTGTTCGTGATCATAATCTTTTTTTCAACCGTACCGCTTTCAGCAAAAGAATACCCGTATATATACAAAGGAATCCGCCCCATGGGCATGGGTGGGGCCTTCGTTGCGTTGTCCAATGACGCCAATGCCCTGTTCTACAATCCCGCAGGCCTGGCAGATATCAAGGAGAGGCAGATCTCTTTCTTCCCCCTCGAACTCGAGGTTGGCCAGAATGCCTATGACATCTATGACGATGCACTGGATGTGGATTTCGACAACGAGCAGGAAACCGCAGACTTTCTCAGAAAATACATTGGAGACTATGCGCACGCCTCCGCTTCTTTCTTTCCGTATTATGCAAGACCGAACTTTGCCCTTGGAATCATTGCATCGGGAAAGGCAAACTTCCTGGCCAGGGACAGGCAGTATCCCAGGATGATCACGGAGATCATCGAGGATGCCGGCATCTGTGCAGGATATGCACATCCACTCCTCGATGAAAAGCTCTTGATAGGTGCAAGCCTGAAGTATCTGTTCAGGAGAAGTCTGAATGAAGAATATACAGTAGTTGATATCACAAGCGGTGATTTTGACAGCACCCTCAGGGATGACTTCGAAGACGGCAATAACGTACTCCTTGATATAGGAATGATCTACAAGAAGAAAGATTTCAAGGTAGGTGATAAATATTTTGATTTCCATATGGGAATCAGTGCCAATAATCTGATCGGAAACAAGCTCGGCGATGCCCGGGACATCGATGATCACATCGATCTTGGGTTTGCTGTAGTATTCAAATCCTTTTCTGCCACCCTTGACTATGTCGACCTCTTCAACCAGGTTGGGGAAGATGAAGATGTTGGGAAGCGGCTTCGTCTCGGGGCTGAATACAGATTCCCCAAGTATGCCTCGGTGAGGGGTGGGTTCTATCAGGGATACCCGACCCTGGGGATCAGCTTCAAGCTCAAGATTATTCAGCTCGATCTGCTTACCTATGCTGAAGAAGTGGGCGCGTATTCCGGCCAGAGGGACGACAGGCGGTATGTCCTCGGCCTCTCCTTTGGGCTCTGATCTCCTCGATTCCTGATGAATCTTTTGATTGCGTAGATCGCTCATGCCCGGAGACGACCTGTGACCAATGACGTGATCGATGCTGTCTTCTCGATCCTGAAGCAGGAAGTGCCGAAATTCCAGGAACCCATCGTAGGCAGGGTTGCCCGGGACAATGACCCGTTCAAGATCCTGATCTCCACCATGCTGAGCCTGCGCACCAAGGATGTTACCACTGATCAGGCCTGCAGCCGCCTGTTTGCCATCGCCCCGACCCCTGAGAAACTTGCAGATCTCCCACTGGACACGATCGAGGCAGCAATCTTTCCGGTTGGATTCTACAAGACCAAGGCAAAGAACATCCGGGAAACATCGCAAATCCTCCTGGAGAAATATAACGGCAAGGTCCCAAGCGACATGGATGCCCTCCTGGATCTGCCCGGTGTGGGCAGGAAGACTGCGAACCTGGTGATCATCCTGGGGTTCGACAACATGGGGCTTTGCGTGGACACCCACGTGCACAGAATCACGAACCGCTGGGGCTATATCTCCACGAAAACCCCGGAAGAAACCGAGATGAAGCTGAGGCAGATTCTCCCCGAGAAATACTGGAAAGACATCAACAACTACCTCGTGCCCTATGGCCAGTATCTCTGTGTGCCCATCAGCCCATTCTGTTCACGCTGCAGACTCATCCCCTACTGCGAACGGAGGGGGGTGAAGAGTTCGCGGTAAAAGCGGGGCTGAAATTCGAATTGCGGATTGCGAATTTAATTGAGGCTCAGGGCCTACGGCGCAGGGCGTAAGGGAATTCCGATCCATAAAGGTCTTTGCGAGGAGTGGAAGCGACGAAGCAATCCCAGTCTATACAAGCAGAGCTGGTATCAGAAGGATCATTGGTGGGGCTCTGCCAAGAACTCCGAGATCGCCGCGTTGGAATCCTCTGGATTCCGCCTCGCGATGACTGCTCCACTCCTCGTCATTACGAACCCCCGCAGGGGGCAATATCGCACCACTCGAAGTCATTGCGAGCGCAGCGAAGCAATCCCGATGTATTCTGCAGAGCTGAGCAAGATACTTTCGCATCACGGATGTGCTATTTCCCGATCATTTCGAGACTGTTCTGCACAGGATATATCATCACCTCTTCAAGCTTTTCGCTGACCTGCCTGATGAAGTACACCTCGAGGGGCGTGATTTCTTCGACTGTCCACCCCTTGAACTCTTCCCCTTCTTCAACCCAGCATTCCCACTGTGTTTCAGGATCGTAGAGAAGCACCCTCAGCTGCTCCTGGTCTACTTTACGCACCGTGAAATCAGCTCCGTGGAGCGGGTGGGCAAGAAACACGAGAGAACAGAGTATGAACAAAGCTGGAATCATAGTTTTCATCGTTCTTCCTCCACAATACATGAGCAACTACTGCATCACCAAAGGCCAGTCGTCCGGAATCGTCTCGAGATCGCACCTGGGGCAGGTTCCATCGTTCTCCTCCAGGTACTCCTCACTGCACTTCTGGTGTTGGATGAGCTGTATCCTGTTCCAGAATTCCACCCCCCTGAAATATTCCAACGGCGGGTACAATCTCCAGCACAGGTCTTTCTCCTCATTGTGCTGAACCTGGTTCCTCATGCCGCTGCACTGGCCGGTTCGAGTCTGGTCCCATGTCGACTCACAGTACGAGCTCGCTGTGAACTGGTAATCGGTCAGCAGGTACATCCTCGTGTATGACCCGGGGTCGAGTACAGGGATCCAGTAGATGTGCGACCCGATTTCAGATGAAGCCTCTTCAGGAGAGGACGCCGGGGAGAACCTGATGTAGATGTCACTGAATTCAACAGGGATAATGCTTTCAAAATCATCGATGCCGAGAAAGTTCAGTGCTATTGACAAGCCCTCGTCATCCCCCACGTAGCAGCAGCACCCATTGATGCTGGCGTAATCGGTCGTGTTGACCACATCGAACAGGGTGGGTTCAGACACATCCTTGAACCCGACAGCGACCGCGTTCTCTTCGACAAACCCGTCTTCCCTTCCAAGGCATCCCCGATACACTATGGAGAAGTACACATCCGTGGCCCACATGGGGATCGGGTGGTCACCCAGGTCAAAATCGAGTTCGAGGGGGTGATCAGCTGGAATCACATGATCGTCATAGCTATCCAGCGGCTCCACGAAACAGTGCATCTCGTTGTTTTCCAGCGGGTATGGGTCATAATTGCGAAAGGGATCCATGCTCATCACAGAGTACTTCACGACAAGCTGAATCGACCCACCGCTCATTTCTTCGCCATCCTCAGAGATGTTCCTCACGCACAGCCTGATATGGTCAAAACCCTGCGTTGATGGATCCAGCGGCATGGTGTCGGTGAACGCGTACACCCCCTCTTCCGGGAGCGAAATCTCGATATTGCCCCGGAAGAAGTACTGCAGGACCTGGGATGAATACCCAACCGCGCGCGGGATGAGGTGCTTGGCGTATGCATCGTAGCACTCATCGTCGAGACCTACGGGGATGTACTCATCCAAGGGAGGATAATACCGCATCCTCCAGAAATACACATAGCTGACAACTGCTATGGGGTCGACTTCTTCCCCGAGAGCTGTCTGCTGGATTTTTAAGTATTTCCGATTCTCTTTGATAACTATTTCACACTCGCCGATGCTTGGGTATATATATTCTGCAAACATGGTGTCCGGACTCAAGAAATTTGCATTGGAATACTCCGAAAGCCCTATTTGATCTCCCAGTGTGTCTTCTGGGTTTGAGCCACCAAACCTATCCAAATCAAATATGTTCGCAAGAGGTTTTATCAACTGAATGTTTTCTATCAATGTTTCGTTCAGGGTTGTTGAATCTGTGATTAGCGGGGGGAAAGAGATCGCTTCCGTCATTGAATCCAAGAATTCAGGAAATTTATCCCCCATGTTTTTCATGTACACTTCGTAATCAGTATAAAAAAGTGAAACGCCGGGGATATTTCCCAACACGTGCACATCATCCCGCGTGTGCTCAGGGACCGACATGTCGGTGACAAGATGCATGATCTGCCCGAGCCCCCTGAATGTGTTGGAGAACTGCATGTGCTGTTCGAGATCATCTTCAGATGTGAGGGCCATGTAGTAATATTCCCTGATGTCATGCCATGAATATCCCTGCTCGCCGGCGGCCTGACAGGCCCAGATGATTGCATCACAGCCCTCCCCGCAGCCTGCCTGGGTGAGATCCTCCTCCAGGGGATCGTGGAAATGGTTGAGCGTCCTCAAATAAGGAACCGCCGTGCAAAACGGGGGGTTGTCTTCAAAAGTGCCCCCTTTCTTGAGCCACTCGAGAACAGACATTTGTACAGGTGCGGGCAGCCACCAGTAGGGGTTCCCCAGGATGACCTGGTTCACTCCCTTCTGAAAACCCAGGTATTCTTTCATGTAATGATGAAGGTTGAAGCCTGTGAAAACAGGGTCTCCAATATACTCGTGAATGTATTCGTGGGTCTCTGTGTGGAGGGCAAACCCTTCACCAGGGCTGCACACAACAGCGAAACTACTTATCATGATCAGTAATGTTATTCTTTTCATTCCTCGTCCCTCCTGCATCCTGCAAAACCTTCACAACATCAAAAAGCTTTCTGCTCTGTGCTATCATTGCAGCAGTCTCACCCTGAGAGTTTTTTGCATGCACATCGGCCCCGGCATCGAGAAGCAATCTGACAATTTCAATTCTACCCTGATATGCTGCATTCATAAGGGCTGTCTGGCCTTGTGAATTTGAGATATTTACCTTTGAGCCTCTTTCTATACAGAATCGTACAAGCTCCTCATCTCTGCTGATTACAGCCTTCATGAGAGCTGTATTCCCTTGGAATGCTGTCCCATTGATGTCCACCCCAGACTCCAACAACAATATGATCGTCTCCTTGTAAGCATCTAGGGCTGCTCTAATCAACGCCTCATTTCCTTGATCGGAGTGAAGATCAACCCCTGAATCGATAAGAAATTTCATTATCTCTGGACTGCTGACAGACATGGTTAGGGCTGTTTTTCCCAAGGCTCGATAATTCACATCCACCCCATGTTCAACAAGGGCTTTTACGATCTCCAGAACATGCTGCTCATCCTTGTTGGTCATTCGCTCGAGGGCCTTGAGCATTGCCGACTCCCCTTGTGTGTCCACCGCATTCGGGTCTGCACCTGCATTGAGCAGGACCTTCACTGTATCAGGATGACAACTCTCGGAAGCGGTCATGAGCGCGGTGTAGCCGTTGAACATTGCATAATTCACGTTTGCCCCATGCTCAAGCAGGACCTTGGCACAATAGGCGTGACCATACCTGGATGCCGAGATCAGGGCATTCATCCCCTTGAACCGGACATAATCCACATCATCAACTGTTTTCACCAATTCCTCGACCATAACCTCATTCCCCTCCCTGGCAGCTGAGATAAGTGCTGTTCTCCCCTGGTACGGTTGCCACGCGCTGATATCATTCTCTACCAGTGCTTTCTTCAACATTGGCCTCTTGTTATAATCACCCATTCCCCATGCTGCTTCTTTTACTTCTTTCATAGTATTCAGCCTTGGAAGCTCCACAACACCATGGGCCACCGGAATACTCCACCCATTCCCGAAACCCCCAACTTTCAGCTTTGTTGCCTGCCCGAATTTATCTTCCTCGAAAAAGGTGGGATCATCATAGTCTATCAGCACACCATTTACATACACCCCATCGCCGAAGCGAACATACCCGGGCTTGTAGATGGTTATTCTCGGATCCATTTCCGTTGCATTCGGCCCCATGAGCCAGATGAAGGGTGCAATCCTGAATTCCCCCCTCTCGTCCGTCATGGTTTCCCGAACGCCGACTATTGAGGCATTTCCTCCACCAGGACCGGTGATCATGGGGTATTTCTCATACACAAAACTCACCACGGCACCCTCGATGGGCGCCTTGGTGTCCATGTCGATCACCCGGCCCTTGTAGGCAGGCTTGTGATAGATGATCCACCCTGCCTGCGAACTCTCCGCCAGAAGCACCATGGCACATGCGAGGACACATACTCTCACCATGAATCGTTTCATTCTGTACTATCCCCCTAGAAGAAGTCGATCTTCCAGATCCCGTCTGCATCGATGACAAACCGAACAAGGAACGAATACATCTCTCCATCCTGTTCGGCCCACATCTCGTAGATGGCGACCCCATCGCTGATCTTGACCAGCTGGATATCCTGCATCCCGGCGACGATCTCAGGCAGGTGTTCGTGCATGAGAGTGAAATTGTACTCGAACATGTCACGGGACCGTGCAGTGAAATACTCCATGGCCCCGTCCACATCGCCGTTTTCCAGGCATGTTCTCATGGCGTTCCACTTCGAGGTGATGAGCGTATCCAGCTCTGCGCTGTTCTGGACGACAATCGCAATGGTGTCCGTGTACACCTCATCTGTGGTCACTTGTGCCGTGAAATAGTATATCCCCTCCTGGTCCATGGTGACTGTGCACGATTTTCCTTCCTGGTCCGTGTATGTCACGGCGTCAGGGCCCGAGTCCGTGATGGTCTGGTTTTCTGCCCTGAACAGGGAGTCGACACTCAGCTGCGTCTGGAAGCCCGGGAGGCCTGAGTATTCGAGGGCTGCCAGCGTGATGAACAACCGTGTAATGGATGATTCTATGACTATCGAAGCCTCTCCTGTGTCCCCTCCCGTGCAGACCAGCCGTGCCGTGATCGTGTTCTCACCCTGGAGCAGCGGGACGTGGTTTGCCACGAAGGTGTTCCCGAAGACAAGGGCGGGCATGCCGTTGACCGTGACACGTACTTCACCACTATATGATTCCCTGAGCTTCCCTGTGACCAGGACGTCCGGCCTGGAGATGGTGTCGCCACCTTTGGGATACGTGATGGCAATGAGCGGATCGATGACGTGTACTGTGACAGTTGCTGCACTCGTCCCCCCGGGACCGGCTGCTGTAAGGGTATACATCGTGGTCTCTGATGGGGAGACATTCACTGTCCCGCTGTATGACACTGTGCCGATGGAATGATCGATCTGGACCAGGGTCGCGTTTGCACAATTCCAGGTGAGACTGCACGATTCACCCTGATCGATTGTTGAAGGCTCAGCGGTTATCTCCACGAAAGGCGGTGCATGCACCGGTATGGTGAGGGAACCGGTGACCACACCTCCCGGGCCGGTCGCCGTGATCGTGTAGACTGTGGTGCTCTCTGGACTCACCTGAAGTGACCCCTGTGACTCCACAGGGCCAATCCCATTGTCAATCTCAACAAGATCTGCATTGGCTGATGTCCAGGTGAGCAGTGCAGTTCCTCCCAGGGGAATCTCCGGCGGGTCTGCAGAGATGCTCACCGTGGGCCTCGGGATCACCGTCACCTCCACTGCATCGACTGCAGTTCCGCCCGGGCCCGATGCAGTGATCGTGTAGGTTGTGCTCTCTGACGGACTGACGCCCAGGGATCCCGCTGCCAAAACTCCGCCGATCCTGTTGTCTATCGACAGAGTATCTGCATACTGTGATGTCCAACTCAACGTGGCTGTCTCTCCACAGACAATCGTATCCGGGTCTGCAGAAATACTCACTTCCGGGGGCCGTATCACAACGACTGTGACACTCTTGCTCACACTCACACCTGATGCATGGGTTGCGGTGATCGTGTAATTCATAGTCTGTTCCGGCCACACATCAACACTCCCGTCAGGACCCACGCTCCCTATTCCGCAATCGATGAACACCTCTTCGGCATTGTGTGCTGTCCAGGTCAGTGTTGCAGGTTCTCCACTGGTGATGACAGGGGGTGCTGCAGAGAGATCCACCCCCACAAGCACATCGATGTCCGGAGCTGTTGCACCCCCTCCAGTACACTGCACAGACACTGTGTGCGGCGAGAATTCATACCCCTGCATTTCTGCTCTCAGGGTGTACTCCCCGGAAGGCACGTAGAACGTATAGGTGCCCTGGGCATTGGTCAGGGCAATCCGTTCCATGGTGTCGCCAGTGAGATACACCCTCACCCCTGCGCATGGAATCCCGTTTGCCATCACCTGCCCCGAAACCCTGGAGCCGCTCACTGCAATGAACGATCCACAGGTATAGGGCCCATCGAACTGGTCCTCCACACTGGCTGTCTGCACGTTCGTTCCTGTCTCGTACACCTTCACGGCATTGGCGACCCTGTCAGGGACATAGAAGAATTCGCCGCTGGGAGTGCAGCAGAGATCCGACATGCCGTATCCCACAAAGAAAGACCCTGTGACTGCCTCTGTACTGGTATCGATCATTGAGATGTAGCCGTCCTCGCAGGTCACGTACACCCGCGACCCGTCGGGGCTGAGGGCGAGGTATCGCGGATACGGGTTGATTTCTGGAATGTGGTAGATATCGATCACCCCGGCGATCGTGTTTACCTGCGTGTTGATGATCTTCACTGTACCGTCGTCAAAGGAGGTCACGTATGCCTTTGTCCCATCCGGTGTGATCTCGATATCAAGGGGAGTTGCCCCAGGACCAAGGTCTATGGTGTCGATCACCTCCAGGTCCTGTGCATCGAGGACCGTGATGGCGCCATCTTCGAGGGATGCGACATACACCCTGGCATCATCCGGGCTGATTGCAATTCCATGGGGGGTCATCCCCACTTCAGCAGAACCCAGGGAAGCGAAATCCGATGTTCTCAATGCCCTCACCGTGCCCTCCCAGGGAGACACGGCATAGAGGATCGAACAGTCGTGGCTCACCGCCACACAGATCGCATAGACATCGAGGGTGGTCAGCACACTGTGATCGGTCGTGTCGATCACAAAGACCCCGCTGTCCTCGCAGGTCACATACACCCGAGAACCGTCCGGGCTCACGGCAATCCCATAGGGCGCATACGACACTGGGATCCGCTGCAGCACGGTATTCGTCGTAAGATCGATGAGGGAGACATCGTCTGCATCGTTATTCGTGATGTATGCGCGGTCACTGCCCTGGCTCTGAACTTCATCGACCACGACCACGACACTGTCATGGGAAGTCCCCCCCTGGCCATGGGCGGTGATGGTATACGTGGTGGTCTCTGGTGGTGTGACGAGACGTGATCCCTCTGAATCCACCTCCCCCACCGACTGGTCTATGGACACGTCTTCCGCGTTCTCGGAAGACCAGTTCAGGAAGGTCGACTCCCCTGATGTGATGGGATTGGGACTGGCTGAGATGCTGACCTCGGGAGGCTGCAGCACAGTGACTGTCACGCTGTCTGCAGCAGATCCCCCCTGACCAAGGACAATGATCGAGTAGGTGGTTGTTGTCTCAGGCGTTACATCCAGGGACCCGTCAGAAGCGACATTGCCTATGCCCTGGTCAATGGTCCCCTGGTCTGCATGCTCGGATGTCCAGCTCAAGGTTGTCGTTTCCCCGGATAAAATTGGATTCGGATGTGCCGTGATGCTCACAGCAGGTGAATAATACACATCGACGCTAACGCTGGCTGTGGCCGTTCCGCCTGGGCCTGCGGCAGTGATGGTGTATGTGGTATGCTTTGCAGGGAAGACATTCACGGACCCGCTCGATGGAACCGACCCGATGTCGTGGTCCATGGATACCTCTGTTGCATTCATGGAAGTCCATCTCAGGACGGACGATTCCCCTGCCATGATTACCTGCGGCACTGCAGCGAGAGTGACTGCGGGGGCATAGTGCACCACAACGGTTGCACTATCCGTGGCACTCCCGTCCGGACCCTGTGCAGAGATGGTATACGTGGTGGTCTCCCGGGGAAGCACAAGACGTTCGCCGTTGACTTCAACAGGGCCGATCCCCTTGTCTATGCTGACCGAGTCTGCATTATAAGATTCCCAGTGCAGGAGGGCACCACTGCCGGCATTTATGTGCTCGGGATCAGCACTTAGGTCCACTGTCGGTGGGTGGAGCACTGTCACTGTTGCGTGATCCACCACGACACAATCCACACCTGCTGCAGTGATGGTGTATGTCGTGGTCATCAGGGGTGTCACGCTCATGGTCCCCTGGGAATCGACCGGCCCAATCTCCTGATCGATGGCACATGTGCCTGCATTCGAGGATTCCCAGGTCAGAAGCGATGTTTCACCCTGGATGATGGTGGGAGGGTTCGCGGAAATATCGACTGAAGGCGATGGATGTACCGTGACCACTGCAGTGTCTGTCGCGCTCCCTCCCGGGCCTGTGGCCGTGATGGTGTACGTGGTGGTCTCTTCAGGGGAAATAACCGCCGACCCTTCAGGGTATGCGCTCACATCTCCAATGACGGGTTCGATGACAAGGTTCTCGGCATTGGACGATGTCCAGGACAGAGACGACGAATTTCCCTCAATAACGCTCCCGGGATGTGCATTCATTGTGACGGTTGGTTTCTGCAGGACCGTGATGGTCGCGCTGTCGATAGCACTTCCGCCGGGCCCGGTCGCAGTGATGGTGTAGGTCGTTGTCCAGAACGGGGACACGCTCCTGGCGCCGTTGAGATCGACAGGCCCGATGCCGTGATCGATGGTCACGGTGTCTGCATGCTCGGATGTCCAGACAAGGGCTGCAGGTTCCCCTGATATGATGGTGGATGGTACCCCATCAAGATGAAGTGTCGGTGAAGGAATGATGACGGCATCGGTCGTATCAGTAGCTGTGCCTCCCATCCCGTCGCTCACCTGGAGCGAGACCTGGTAGAAGCCTGCTTCACTGTAGGTATGGGATGCACCCACCCCAATTCCGGTCTGGCCGTCCCCAAAATCCCACGCAAAGGAGAGGGGGTCGGCATCAGGGTCCGATGACCCGGACCCATCACAGAAAATGGCTTCCCCGAGCACGGCAGAGTATGGGCCCCCTGCGTCTGCACATGGAGGCCTGTTCAGGGATGTCACCGCGATCACAAATTCCTGGGTGTCAACCCCGCCCCTGGCGTCCGAGACCTCAACAATCACAGGATACTCTCCCTGCGCATCCGGGACCCAGGAAATAAGTCCGTCTTCCGGGTCGATGACCATGCCTGAAGGAGACTGGGCAAGGGAATACAGGATCGGGTCGGCGTTCGGGTCCGTTGCATTGACGTCGTAGGAATAGATGATGCCGGCAGTTCCATGGGGAATGGGCGGTGAATAGATTACTGGTGGATAATTCACCTGCCCGCGGGTCCGGACAGCGGTGGGGTGAGCGCTCACCACATCTGAAAAACACCACTGCCCGTTTTTGAGAGCACCCACGAGGTAGAGGTAGGTGTTCTCGTTCACAATAGTGTAGTCAAGGTACGATGCATAGGTCGTTGTCGTCTCAGCGATTTTCTCAAAGAAGAATGGATCTGCCTCATGA
>JBNGDS010000065.1:0-14387 GCA_049975365.1 Desulfomonilia bacterium
GGATTCATGATATCCGACCGGTATTTCACGGACCTTCTGAACCCCGGGGCCGCGATGCAGATCGTGGCGAACATCTTGAGCGGGCTATCGAGCGTTCTCACGAATGCGCTGCTCATCCTGTTCACAGTCGTGTTCATTCTTCTCGAGGTGTCGAGTATTCCCATCAAACTTCAAGCCGCCTTCAGCAACCCGACATCTTCCCTTGCCACCTTTGCGAGGATATTCTCGAGTGTGAAACGCTACCTCGTCCTCAAAACCTATATCAGCCTGGCTACCGGTGTTGCCGTGACCATATGGCTCACCATCCTGGACAGAAACTATCCGATCCTGTGGGGATTCGTCGCCTTTCTCTTCAACTACATCCCGAACATAGGTTCTATCATTGCCGCGATCCCGCCACTCCTTCTGGCCCTGATCAATACCGGCCCCGTTGCATCCTTAATGGTGGGGCTGGGGTACCTTGTCATCAACGTGTCCTTCGGGAACCTGATCGAACCACGCGTCATGGGGCAGGGGCTCGGGCTGTCCACGCTTGTGGTGTTCGTGTCGCTGGTCTTCTGGGGGTGGGTCCTCGGCCCCGTGGGCATGCTGCTGTCCGTCCCGTTGACCATGATCGTGAAGATCACCATGGAAAGCTTCGAAAGCACACGCTGGATTGCGATTCTCCTCGGTTCCAAGGCATCGGCAGAGGCTGCTCTCTTCGCCCGAATCAGGCCTGCTGCCGATGAACGGGAAACCCCCGGACGCCTGCCCGGGGATGGAGAGACGCAGATATGATCTCGGGAGAGAGAGTAGGAATCAAGGGTTCATGAAGCGCACACACCCTCATTCCTCCGTCACGCTGTCAGGGGGAAGAATACTCGTTGGTGTCTTCGTCATGCTCATGGGCCTCATGCCTGCAGCAGCGGATAGTGTGTATGCGCGTCCGGAGGAATCATCCCGGGTAGAGGACTCCACTACAGTGATGAACGAGATCATGGCACATCCGGAATCCAGTATTCCCGGGCCTATCCTGCAGCGAGCCTGCTGCATCATCATCATTCCAAACATGTTCAAGCTCGGATTCATCATCGGGGGAAGAACCGGAAGAGGCATCCTTGCAGTGAAGGATGTCCAGGGTACCTGGTCCAACCCAGTTTTCGTCACCCTCAGGGGGACCAGCATCGGTATCCAGTCCGGGGTGATGCTCAGGGACGTAATCCTCGTCTTCAGAAAGAACTCGAGTCTCGAGTCCCTCTCTGCACAGAACTTCCTGTTCGGGGCAGATGCGTCGATCATAGCTGGGCCTTTCACGTTTCAGGTGGATGAGAACACGGATCTCGGGCTGACCTCAGAGATCTTCTCCTATTCTCGGGGTATAGGCATATTCGTCGGCATCGCACTGCAGGGGGCGTCTCTCGAGATTGATCTGAAGAAGACCTCGGCATACTATGGAACCTCTGTTCTTTCGATTCAGGATATCCTCTCGGGCAGAATTCCTCTGCCCCCGAAGGATGCCCGAGCATTCAAGGAAACTCTCGAGAGCTATTCGAGGCGTAGGCCTTAGGGAGAAATTCCCACAAAAGAAACGCTTTTTTTAGGAAGCGATGCCGGTGCGCAGAGCGAGGTACAAAGGAATCACGGCTGGGGAAAAACAAAGGCCCGGGCCTCTCCGATGATCTGGAAGGGGAAATGATGGGAGAACTGACATGCCCCACATGCAGGGCAGTCCATGCACTCGATGACATCAGGTGGAGGTGTGACTGCGGATCATTCCTTGATATCTCCTTTCAGCCGTCTCTTGAGAGGAAGAAGATCGCGTCCAGGAAACCCACCATGTGGCGCTATCGGGAAGCCATTCCTGTCCGTGGGGAACGGAATATCGTCACCTTTGACGAAGGATTCACTCCCCTGCTTCGGGTCATGCTGGATGGGTACCAGGTGTTCATCACGGCCGATCATCTTTTCCCGTGCTTCTCCTATAAAGACAGGGGTGCCTCTGTCCTGGTGAGCAAAGTTCGGGAACTGGGAATCAGAGCCGTGGTGGAAGATTCCTCGGGGAATGCCGGGGGCGCGATCGCCGCATACTGTGCAGGGGCGGATATCCCCTGCATGATCTTCGTACCAGCGGACACTTCCCCTGGCAAACTCGCACAGATCAGGGCGTATGGAGCACAGTTGAAGCGTGTCCCCGGAACACGGGAGGATACCGCACGTGCAGTTATGCTCTCAGCCCGGGCCTCATACTACGCAAGCCATGCATGGAATCCATTTTTCTTTCAGGGCACAAAGACATTTGCCTATAAAGTCTGGGAACAGCTTGGATGGAAAACACCTGACAGCATTGTACTGCCCGCCGGGAACGGCACCCTTGTACTCGGGGCATTTCTGGGCTTTACAGAACTTCGCCGTGCGGGAATGATCGATGAAATCCCGCGGATCATCGCGGTGCAGTCAGAACAGTGCGCCCCGCTTTATGAGGCCTTCACGACCGGTGCGGCTTCCATTCCCCATGTTGAAAAGAGCGACACGCTGGCTGAGGGTATTGCCATAGCAGATCCGGTCAGGGGGATGCAGGTCATCCAGGCGGTCCGTTCCACACATGGGGACATCCTGAAGGTGAGCGATGCCGAAATCATGGCGTATACGAGAAAGATGTGGCACCTCGGCCATTATATCGAGATTCCATCTGGTGCAGCAATAGCCGGGACCGCGAACTACCTCAAGAGCTTGAAGGATGACGAAGTCATTGTTACGGTCTTCACCGGATCCGGGTTGAAATCCACAGAGAAGATCCTGCGCGTTCTCGATTCACCCGCACAGTGCTGAGACCCATGGCGAACCAGTACACGGCATATCTCTTCGGCCTGGCAACAGTGCTCATGTGGTCCACGGTGGCCTCGGCCTTCAAGCTGAGCCTCAGGTACCTGGACCCGGCTCAGCTCCTGCTCTATTCATCACTGACATCGATCGTGGTACTCGGCTTGATTCAACTCGGGAGAGGGAAGCTGGGGGACATCGTTTCCTGTTCACCCAGGGAATATCTCCTCTCGTTCAAGCTCGGCATCCTGAACCCGTTCTTCTACTACCTGGTGCTTTTCAAAGCGTATGATCTTCTCCCCGCACAGGTGGCCCAGCCGCTGAACTATACCTGGGCACTCATGCTGACCTACCTCTCTATCCCTCTCCTGAAGCAGACCATCCGTATCCGCGAGATCATCGCAGGTATCATCTGCTATTCCGGGGTTGTGGTGATATTCACAAGAGGGAATCCCCTGAACCTTGGTTCCGTCAGCCCTCTCGGTGTAGCCCTGGCGCTGGGGAGCACTGTGATCTGGGCTCTCTACTGGATCTTCACCACAAAGGACACCCGTGATCCGGTGTCAACCCTGCTGCTCAATTTTCTGTTCGGATTGCCGTTCATTTTCGTGTACTGCCTGATTTTTTCACACCCCGGCCTTCCGAAACTGCCCGGCCTTGCCGGTGCGGTCTACGTGGGGGTATTCGAGATGGGCATCACGTTCGCTCTCTGGCTCCTTGCTCTCAAACTCTCGGAGAATACCGCGCGGGTGAGCAATCTGATCTTCATTTCACCGTTTCTCTCTCTGTTTTTTATCCACGTATTCGTGGGTGAGGAGATCTATCTCTCGACCTTCGTTGGTCTCGTCCTGATCGTGACAGGCCTCATCACGCAGCACTGGAGGTCTTCTCTCAAAGTTTCATGACAGAGGAGACTGTGAAGGGGGCCGTTCAGTGAGGAATACCTGCGACGTTCATTCTCCGGGCAAGCAGGCGTGTCGCTGTGTGGAGATCGGGCTCATCGATCCCCATGTCGTGGAGGAATTTCCGGTAGAGCAGATATTCACCCGGTTCTATTCCGGGTATGGAATGCCCGGGGAGAGTCCTGACCAGGTCGAGAACCCCCTGTGAGCTGTGCGTGATCATGCCGTCCTGGATGACAACAACCCTGTTCGCGGCCTCCAGATCATCGAGTCGGTGCGATATGTGAATGACTGTCTTGCCTTTGGCAGCGTTGAGTTCCTGGATGGTCTCCAGCAGGTTCCTGCGGCTCACGGGATCGAGCATCACCATCCCTTCGTCAAGAACCAGGATATCAGCATCCAGAGCCAATTGACCAGCAAACGCGATCTTTGCAAGCTGCCCACCGGACAGTGAAGAAATGAGTGCGCTTCTCAAGTGAAGGCAATGGATCATTTCGAGGGCGTACACGATCCGTGAGGAGATCTCGGAACTCGTGAGACCCATGTTCTCGGGGCCGAATGCAATATCTTCTTCCACCACGAGGCTCACGACCTGGTTTGCAGGATTGGAGAGCACGAGGCCTGTCTTTAGGCCGTGTGTCGTGATGGTCCCGTGGGAAGGTGAGAGGATACCTGCGATCAGATAGGCAAGTGTGGTCTTTCCGGATCCGTTGGACCCCACGATCCCGCAATAGGATCCTCGTGAGACGTCCACGTCGATCCCGTGCAGGACACGTCTGTTTCCGTAGGAAAAGCTGACCCCTGATATGGTTACTGCAGGCGGATTGTCTGTCCCTGTCAAGATTTCTTCTTGGAAGCGGCATTGGTCGCTGCTTCCACCCATTCGATCAGAGCTGTCGGGGCGCCATCACCTTTTCTGGTGCGATACTTGATGATCCTGGTATAGCCGCCGTTTCTCCCCTGAAACCGCGGAGCGAGCTCCTTGAACAGCTTTCCGAGTGCCTCTTTCGAGCGCACAAACTTCGCCGCGCGCCTGATGGAGGCAAGATCACCCTTCTTGCCCAGTGTTATCATCCGTTCTGCAATCTTCCTGAGCTCTTTGGCCTTGGCCTCGGTCGTCTCGATCTTATCGTGAAGGATCAGTGAGGTGACCAGGTTCTTGAGCAGTGCTTCCTTGTGATCCGTTGTTCGTCCGAGTTTTCTTCCTGCGATCTGATGATACATCGTTGTACTCCGATACAGTGGGTTCTATTTGCTTTCCTCTTCTTCCATCTTCTTCCGTCGAGCCTCGATCTCTTCAGGAGAAGGAAGATCAGTGAGTTTCATCCCGATATGCAATCCCATCTTTGCAAGCTTCTCCTTGATCTCCTCCAGTGACTTCCTACCGAAGTTCTTGGTCTTGAGAAGCTCCTGCTCGGTCTTCTGGACAAGCTCATAAATATACGTCATGTTGGCGTTCTTCAGGCAGTTGGCGGAACGGACAGACAGTTCGAGTTCTTCCACGGTCCTGAAGAGATTGTTGTTGAGCTCCTTCTCCTCTTCCTCTTCCAGTATCTCCTGCTCGAGCTCATTCTCCTGGAAATTGATGAACGTATCCATGTATTCCTTCTGGATCTTTGCCGCATAGGCCAACGCATCATCCGGCTTGACCACGCCATTTGTCCAGATCTCCAGAGAGAGCCTGTCGTAGTCTGTCCTGCGTCCGACAATAGTCGGCGTCACATTGAACGAAACCCTGCGTACCGGTGAGAAGATTGCGTCAATGGCTATCCACTCGTGGGCATCGATCTTCTCCTTGTTGATCTCAGCCGGGACATACCCCCGCCCCCAATCTACCTTGAGATCCATCTTGAGGGACACCTCGTCCTGTATCGTGGCGATCAACTGATCAGGATTGATGATATCGATCTTGCCGCCCGTGTCGATATCCCCTGCGAACACCTCGCACGGGCCTTTTTTCTTCAGCGTGACCGTTTGGGGTTTATCTGTGTGCATCCGGAGTACAACCTTCTTGAGATTGAGAATAATGTCAGTTACATCTTCAAAGATACCGGAAATGCTGGAAAATTCGTGAAGAACTCCGAGTGACTCGTCAAATTTCACTCCTATGATCGCGGAGCCGTAGATGGACGAAAGGAGAATCCTCCTCAGCGAGTTGCCTATAGTGACGCCGAAACCCCGTTCCAGAGGCTGGGCATTGAACCGACCATAGGTGTCGGTATACGTATCCTCCACTATCTCCAACTTGCCGGGTTTAATTATCTCTTTCCAATTTTTGTCAATCATCCCTAACCCTTGCCTTCGCGTTATTTTGAGTAGTACTCAACAATAAGTGTTTCCTGTATCGACATGGGCATATCCTTTCTCTCTGGCAGAGCCTTTACATGCCCTTTCATCGTTTCCCTGTCGACTTCCAGCCATTCGAAGCCGCCCCTCTGCTCTCTGTTTTCAAGAGCCTGGTTGATGATCTCCAGCTTTCTGCTCTTTTCTTTGACCTCGACCTGATCACCAGCCTTTACCAGAAACGAAGGAATGTCGGTCTTGTGTCCGTTCACCAGGATATGTCCATGAGTAATGAGCTGCCGTGCATGTGCGCGAGATGCCGCAAATCCCAGTCGGTATACGATATTGTCGAGCCTCCTCTCAAGGAGCGCGAGCAGATAGTCGCCTGTCACACCCTTCCGACGTTTCGCAAGCTGATAATAGCGCCTGAACTGTTTTTCCGAGACCCCGTAGGTGTATCTGACCTTCTGTTTTTCCCTCAGGTGTATCCTGTATTCACTGGTCCTGATTCTGCCCTGCCCATGCTGGCCCGGGGGATAATCCCGCTGCTCCATGGCACACTTATCAGTAAAGCACCTCTCCCCTTTGAGAAAGAGCTTCATTCCTTCTCTGCGACATATCTTACAGACAGCTCCTACATACCTTGACAAGACTCTTCCTCCTTTACGTTAGACCCTTCTTCTTTTCGGCGGCCTGCATCCGTTATGCGGGATCGGTGTCACATCCTTGATGCCGGTGATCCTGATACCGCTTGCATTCACGGCCCTGAGGGCGGACTCCCTGCCGCTCCCGGGACCCTTGATGTAGGCAAATGCGCTCTTCAGACCGTATTCCTGGGCCTTCTTGCACGCTTCCTGGGCAGCGATCTGAGCTGCGAACGGCGTGGATTTCCTGGATCCCTTGAATCCCTGTGAACCGGCGGATGACCATGCGATGGTATTTCCCTGAGGATCGGATATGGTGATGATCGTGTTGTTGAAGGTTGCCTGGATATGAACCACACCTTCAGGGATATCCCTCTTAACTTTTTTCCTGCCAGTCTTCTGTCTGGTTTTCGCCATCTGTGTGCTCCCTCAAAAAGCGTTATTTCTTTTTCCCAACCACAACCCGCCTCGGGCCTTTCCGGGTTCTGGCATTGTTATGGGTGTGCTGTCCGCGAACAGGCAGTCCCTTGCGGTGTCTGATGCCGCGATAACTCGCGATATCCATGAGACGGCGGATATTCATCGTGGTTTCACGCCTGAGATCACCTTCAACGCTGAAATTCTTGTCGATGTAATCTCTGATGCTCGCAATCTCCTGCTCGCCGAGGTCGTCGGCCTTCGTGGAGGGATCTATGTCCAGCGCAGCGACGATCTGGGAAGCCCGCGTCCTCCCGATACCGTAGATATAGGTCAATGCGATATCGACGCGCTTGTTCCGGGGTAAATCAACTCCTGCAATCCTTGCCACGTGTGTGCCTCCTTACCCTTGTCTCTGATTATGCCGCGGATTTTCGCAGATTACCCTGATAACCCCGTGCCTCTTGATAATCTTGCACTTTCTGCAGCGCCTCTTAACCGATGCATTCACTTTCATTTCTGCCTCTTCTTATTTTGATCTATACACGATCCTGCCCTTGGTCAGGTCATACGGAGAAATCTCCACCTGGACCTTGTCACCCGGCAGGATCCTGATGTAGTGCATCCTCATCTTGCCCGAGATATGCGCCAGAATCTGATGCCCATTGGCCAGCTCAACCTTAAACATAGCGTTCGGTAGAGGTTCTATAACAATGCCTTCAGTTTCAATGACGTCCTTCGCCATATGTCCGTTATGCCCCGATGGCATCCTTGATGGCTTTCTGCACCTGTTCCATGCTGCCCGTTCCGTCGATCATCCTCACGATCCCTTTCCCGGAATAGTATTCGATCAACGGTGATGTCTGCGCATGGTAGGTATTCAGCCTCTGGCGTATGGTCTCTTCCTTATCGTCATCCCGCTGGTAGAGCTCTCCGCCGCACTTGTCGCACACTCCGTCCTGTTTCGGTGGATCGTACTCGATGTGGTGCATGTAGTTACAGTTCCTGCAAGTCCTTCGCCCGGTGAGCCTGTTGACCAGGTAATCATCCGGCACATCGATCACCACGACATGATCGAGCTTGGTTTCCATCTTCTCCAGTATTCCATCCAGGGCTTTTGCCTGATCCAGAGTGCGAGGAAAACCATCCAGGACAAACCCCTTTGCACAGTCCGGTTTCTTGAACCGCTCCTCCACGACACCGATGACGACTTCATCAGGAACGAGAGCGCCCTTGTCCATATATTCCTTTGCCTTCAGGCCCATTGGAGAGCCTTCCTTGACCGCTGCCCTGAACATATCTCCGGTTGAGATCTGCGGAACACCCAGCCTGTCGATCATTCTCTTCGCCTGAGTTCCCTTGCCTGCCCCTGGTGGTCCGATGAGTATTATTTTCATTCTCTCCCCCTCGAAGAATTTAGCGTCTGCCTTTTATCCTGCCGGTCTTCATCAGCCCGTCATATTGCCGTGCGATCAGATGAGATTCGATCTGGCTCATGGTATCCAGTGAAACACCGATGACGATCAGCAGAGACGTTCCGCCGAAATAGAACGGCACATTGGCTCGTGAGATGAGTATCATGGGAAGGACACACACCACGCAGAGGTAGATCGCCCCAACGAATGTGAGCCTTGAAAGCACCTTGTCGAGA
Source organism: Desulfomonilia bacterium (assembly GCA_049975365.1). GTDB lineage: Bacteria > Desulfobacterota > Desulfomonilia > UBA1062 > UBA1062 > DSBG01. Next base: position 8,697 of record JBNGDS010000065.1, read on the forward strand.
TACTCCGACGTCGCTTTCCCCGGCCTGATGCCAGGGACGTATCCACCGTGTTTCTTGAGATTATCCGCAACGTCAATGGGATTGAACACGACCGCGGTGTAGAAATAGGTGAAGAAGACGATGGCGACTACATAGATCGCATTATAGAGAATCGTGTCGGGATTCATGGCATCAGCAGCTGCCTTCATGAATGCCACTTCTGGGAAGAACTGAGCAATGGTGGCAGGAAATACGATGATGGAGGAAGCGAAGATGGGCGGGATGACCCCTGATACATTGATCTTGAGTGGGAGGTGCGTACTCTGTCCTCCGTAGACTTTCCGTCCGCGAATCTGTTTCGGGTACTGGATAGGGACCCTCCGCTGGGCGGTCTCCATGTACACGATCCCTCCAACCACGGCGAGCATGAACACCACGAGCAGGATCAGAGCGAAGAGCGGCAGCTCTCCTGTTCTGGTGAGTCTCACGCTGTTGTAGATGGCAACCGGCATCCGCGCTATGATTCCGGCGAAGATGATGAGGGAGATCCCGTTTCCGATCCCGCGCTCAGTAATCTGCTCTCCGAGCCACATGAGGAAGCATGTTCCGGTGGTCATGGTGATCATCGCGGTCATCCTGAATCCCCAGCCTGGATTCAACACCACCGGTTCTCCCGCAGGCCCGCTCATCTGCTCAACGCCGAATGCCATGAAATAGCTCTGGACCAGGCAGAGCAGGACTGTTCCGTACCGCGTGTACTGGGTAAGCTTGTGTTTTCCAGCAGCCCCCTCCTTCTGAAGTTGCTCAAAGGTTGGGTGGATCATGCTCAGCAGCTGAATGATGATGGATGCGCTGATGTAGGGCATGATCCCCAGGGCGAATATGGACAGGCTTCTCAGCCCCCCTCCTGCGAACATATCAAACATTCCAAGCAGGGTCCCCCGCTGCTGATCGAACCACTCAGCCATGATGGCGGAGTCGATCCCGGGTGTGGGGATATGGATACCGATCCTGTAGACGAACAGCATGAACAGCGTAAACAGGATGCGCTTCTGAAGTTCAGGGACCTTGCCGATATTATCAAATCCGTATGCCACGTATCTCCCCTTATACTACCTCGAAGGTTCCCCCCGCCTTGACGATCTTGTCCATGGCGGCTTGGCTTGCCTTATTCAGCCGGACAGTGAGAGGGATATCTATCTCGCCTTTTGCCAGGAGCTTCACCTGGATCTCGGCGGAGGAAATCTTTCCCCTGGCCTTCAGGGCCTCCGGGTCCACAACGCTGTTCGCCTCAAATTCAGTGAGGTCGGATATGTTGACCACGGCATACTCCCTGCGGAACGCATTCTTGAACCCCCGTTTGGGAAGTCGCCTGTAGATGGGCATCTGCCCGCCTTCAAACCACGAGGGAACCGTGCCTCCGGAGCGAGCTTTCTGTCCTTTTGCGCCCCTACCCGATGTGGTCCCATGGCCAGATGAATTCCCCCTTCCAATCCTCTTGTTCTTCTTCCGCGAGCCGGGAGCCGGCTTCAAGTTCGACAGATCCAGCATAGTTTACGCCTCCTCCCACGTGAGCAGATGGGACACCTGCCTGATTGCGCCACGGACAGCCTCATTGTCAGGAAGGATCCTTGACCTGCCGCGCCGCTTCAAGCCGAGAGCCTGCACAACTGCCCTCTGCTTCTCCGTACAGCCGATGAGAGATCGATTCAATGTAATCTTGATTTTATCCGCCACGAGTTATGCCCTCTTCTCTGATTCAGGTCCCCTGTTCAACGAAATGCCCCGCTTGGCCTCCACGTGCTGGATGGTTTCCATCCTGGCCAGGGCATCGAAGGTTGCACGGATGACATTGTTGTGGTTCCTGGAACCGAGTGTCTTGGCCACCACGTTATGATAGCCCGCAGCTTCCATGACTGCTCGAACGGCATTCCCGGCGATTATACCGGTACCTGGGGCAGCAGGCTTCACGATGACCCTGGATGAGCCGAACACACCGGTAATGGGGTGTGGAACGGTCCCATTGATAATGGGGACATCCACCATGGCCTTCTTCGCAACCTCATACCCCTTCCGAATGCTCACAGCCACTTCCTTTGCCTTCCCGATGCCGTGACCGACCTTGCCGTTTCCATCGCCCACGACGACGAGTGCGCTGAAGCGGAACCTCTTGCCGCCCTTGACAACCTTGGCCACCCGGTTGATGTAGACAACCTTGTCTATTAACTGTTCCGTGTCCTCAAGCTGTTCAAATCTTGCCAACGCTCATCTCCTTGTCTAGAACTTCAATCCGCCGGCCCGTGCGGCATCCGATAGGGCCTTGACCTTCCCGTGGTATCTGTATCCGCTCCTGTCAAACACCACCTTTTCGATGCCCTTTTCGAGGGCCTTCTTCGCCAGGAGCGACCCGACTTCTTTCGCCGTCTCTATCGAGAACCCCTTGATCTTCCCCCGAAGCTCAGGATCGAGGCTTGAAGCGCTCACCAACGTGATGCCCTTCGTGTCATCGATAATCTGGCTGTAAATGTTCCGGTTTCCTCTATAGACACTGAGCCTCAGCCTCTCGGGAATGCCGGATATTTTTGTGCGGACCCGCTTTTTCCTCAGACGCCAGGATTCCTTTTCACTCTTCCTGCTCACGGTTTTACTCCTTGCTCAACGCTCTCGTTAGGCCTTAGCAGCACTCTTGCCCGGCTTGAGGCGCACGACCTCGTCAGCGTACCTGACCCCTTTGCCCTTGTAGGAATCCGGCTTCCTGACCTTTCGGATGCGCGCAGCAACATCACCGAGCAGTTCATTGTCTATACCGGTGAGCTCGATCAATCCGTCCTTGGATACACTCGCCTGGATCCCTTTTGGCAGAGGGAATTCCACCGGGTGAGAGTATCCCAGGTTGAGGATCAGCATGTTGCCCTTGGCCTCGCCGCGGTATCCAACACCGACGATTCTCAGGCGTTTGGTGAACCCATCCGTGACGCCGACCACCATGTTGTTGACCAGGGTGCGCATCAGACCATGAAAGGCCCTCGTCTGCCGCTCCTCATCTCCCGGTGTGAAGTGAAGCTCACTTCCCTCAAGCTTCACATCGATATTCCCGACCCGCTTCCTGCTGAGCTCTCCTTTCGGGCCTTTTACGTGGACCGCTTCTTCCGTTATGGTCACGGTAACACCCTTGGGAACTGCAACGGGCTGTTTACCAATTCTCGACATCGACATCTTCTGAGCTCCTTACCATACCTTGATCAGCACTTCTCCGCCGAGCTTCCCAGCCTTGGCATTCTGCCCGGTCATGACTCCCTTCGATGTACTCATGATGGTAATCCCGAGGCCCCTCCTGATGAGAGGGATCTCGTCTGCACCTCTGTACATCCTCCTGCCCGGCTTGGATACCCGTTCGATTCCGCTGATAACACTCCGGGAGTTGAGATACTTCAGGTTGAGCCTGAGAATACCCTGTTTCCCATCCTCGATGAACTTGTACCCTTTGATATACCCTTCCTTCTGCAGGATGTCGGCTATATTGATCTTTATCTTGGAAGCAGGAATGTCCACACTCTCCTTCATTCCCTGTGCAGCATTCCGCAGTCTGGTTATCATGTCCGCAATAGGATCGGTATGCATCTGTTCACCCCTCTTACCAACTCGATTTTTTCAGGCCAGGTATCTCGCCCTTCATCGCATATGTCCTGAGACATATCCTGCAGATACCAAATTTCCTGTAGTACCCGCGGGGTCTGCCGCAGATGGAACATCTGTTGTACTGCCTCACCTCAAATTTTTGTGGCCTCTTCTGCTTCGCAATCATTGATTTTTTTGCCATGATGTCCTCTATCTATCTCTTGAAAGGCATACCAAAAGCGTTGAGCAGACTTCTGCTCTCGTCATCCGTGGCCGCAGTGGTGACAATGGTTATATTCATCCCCCGGATCTTGTCAATTGCATCATAGTCAATCTCAGGGAATACAGTCTGATCGGTGATACCGAGGGTGTAGTTCCCTCTCCCGTCGAACCCCTTGGGCGAGATGCCTCTGAAATCCCTGACACGGGGGAGCACCGCATTGATGAGACGATCGAGAAATTCATACATCCTGTTTCCCCTCAGCGTCACGGTACACCCGATGGGCATTCCCTCCCTGAGCTTGAAGGCGGCTATCGACTTTCTTGCCCTGGTGACAATCGGCCTCTGTCCCGCGATGACTGCAAGTTCCTCCACCGCCTTGTCAATGATCTTGATATCCTGGACAGCCTCACCGAGCCCCATGTTGATGACGATCTTCTCCAGCTTCGGGACCTGGTGTCTGTTCGTATAGCCGAATTCCTTGGTCAGACTTGGAACGATTTCCTTACCGTAGTATTCCTTGAACCTTGCCATTGCCATCCTCACCTATCCAATTCCTCACCGCAGCGCCCGCAGACCCGTACCTTCTTGCCGTCATCATGATACTTGTATCCTATCCTGACACCCTTGGTGCACTTGGGACATACAATCGCAAGGTTGGAGGTATGGATACTCGCCTCTTTCTCCACGATTCCCCCCTGGGACGACTGGGTAGGCTTCTGATGTCTCTTGACCATATTCATCCTCTCCACGAGGACCCTGTCCTTCTTGTTGAGCACCCTGATCACCTGCCCTTGCTTCCCCTTGTTCTTTCCTGCAAGGACAACGACGGTATCTCCCTTCCGTATCCTGTCCGATCCTTGTTTTGTCATTGTCCGACTCCTAGAGCACCTCGGGTGCGAGTGAGACGATCTTCATGAAATTCTTTGCCCTGAGCTCCCGCGCAACCGGTCCGAAAATACGGGTCCCGATGGGTTCCCGCTGATTGTTCAGGATGACCGCAGAGTTCTCGTCGAATCGTATGGTCGTGCCGTCAGACCGTTTATGCGACCTGGTTGTCCGAACTACGACTGCCAGGTAGACATCGCCCTTCTTCACCTTCGATCGCGGGATAGCCTCTTTCACGCTCACCACGATCACGTCTCCAAGGGAGGCGTACCGGCGTCTGGTCCCACCGAGGACCTTGATGCACATGACCTCCTTTGCCCCGGAGTTATCCGCAACCTTCAGCCTAGTCTGTTGTTGAATCATCGCTGGCCTCCGCGATCAAATCAAGTTCCTGCGTTGAAAGGACTTTGACCACTCTCCAGCTCTTGTCCTTGCTGAGTGGTCTGCACTCCCGAATCAGAACGGTATCCCCTCTCCTGCAGTCATTCTTTTCATCGTGAGCCTTGAATGATCTCCGACGACGAATATATTTCCCGAATACCGGGTGCTTTTCCAGCCTCTCCACGGTGACGACCACGGTCTTGTCCATCTTGTCACTCGTGACCACACCCTGGAGTTCCTGTTTCTTGGATTGTTCTGCCATCACTGTTTCTCCCGGAGAATCGTATTGACCCGTGCAATATCACGACGCAGCTTGCGCATGAGGCTTTTGTCCTTGATCTGTCCCAGGGACTGCTTGAATCGGGCATCCATGAGGTCACGGGAAAGATTGCCCTTCAATTCCTTGAGGTCGTGCATGGATTTTTCTCTCAGTTCCTTACTCTTCATGGACTCCCTCCCGAACGACGAACCGAGTCTTGACAGGGAGCTTGTGGGATGCGAGACGGAATGCCTCCCGTGCCTGATCCAGGCTTACGCCGTCGATCTCGAACAGGATCCGGCCGGGTTTCACCGGGGCCACCCACTCTTCGGGAGCACCCTTGCCC
>JBNGDS010000065.1:14397-17575 GCA_049975365.1 Desulfomonilia bacterium
CTTTACTACGGCCACCCAGTGGTCTACCGCACCCTTGCCCTTTCCCATACGGGTTTCAGCGGGCTTCTTGGTTATCGGCTTGTCGGGAAACACTCTAATCCACACCTTTCCTCCACGCCGTACGTACCGGGTGATGGCTACACGTGCCGCCTCGATCTGTCGCGCTGTTATCCAGTGGGGCTCAAGGGTCTGGAGACCGTAACTTCCAAAGGATACTCTCGATCCCCGTTCCGGACTCCCCTTCAGGCGCCCGCGCTGCTGCTTCCTGTGCTTTACCTTGTTTGGCATCAACATTGTGTCTATCTCCCTAAGCGCTAGCCTCTTCCCTCTTCTTCATGACTTCACCGTGGAATATCCACACCTTGACCCCGATAACCCCGTAGATGGTGCGTGCCTCGGCAAAGCCGTAATCCACATCGCTCCGAAGAGTGTGGAGGGGCACCCTGCCTTCCCGGTACCACTCGCTCCTGGCAATTTCTGCTCCTGCAAGCCTTCCCGCACAGGCGACCTTGATGCCCTGGGCTCCCATCCTGAGTGCCTGGGTCACGGATCGCTTCATGGCCCTCCTGTACGCAACCCTCCTCTGGAGCTGGTTCGCAATCCCTTCGGCGACAATCTGAGCATCTGTCTCCGGTCGCCGCACTTCCTTTATTTCCAGCATGATTTCCTTGTCCACGAACCGGGCGAGGTCGTTCTTCAGCTGCTCGGCCCCCTGACCTTTTCTCCCAATGACAAGACCGGGCCTGCCGGTGTAAATGACCAGCTTGACCTTGTTTGCCGCCCGCTCTATGATGATGTTGGAAATACCGGCGTGGCTCAGGGTATTCTGGATGTATTCCCGGATCTTCCTGTCCTCGACGAACAGTCCACCGAATCCCTTATCAGCATACCATTTGGCTTTCCAATCTTTTGTTACTCCCAGCCGAAAACCATACGGATGAATCTTCTGTCCCACAAAATACCCCTTTCCTAGATCTCTTCGAGAACAATGGATATATGGCTCGTCCTTTTCAGGATCCTGTTCGCCCGCCCCTGTGCACGAGGCCTCCACCTCTTCATACGCATTCCCTCATCGATCTGAATCGATTTCACATAGAGATTATCAACATCCATCATGCCGGTATTCATTGCGTTCGCCACCGCCGAATTCAGCACCTTTGCTATGATCCGTGCACGTTTGGTCCCCATGAGATGGAGCATCCGCAAGGCATCTGCGATCGGCTTGTTCCTCACCTGATCGGCGAGGAGCCGTGTCTTCTGGGGAGAGACCCTGGTATGCCGTAATATAGCCCGTGCCTCCATTTCTAGCGCCCCTTTCTCTGCGACTTCCTGTCCGCAGCGTGCCCGAAGAATGTCCGCGTCGGAGAGAACTCGCCGAGTTTGTGCCCAACCATCTCTTCGGTGATATACACGGGCACGAATTTCTTTCCGTTGTGCACGGCAAACGTGAGCCCGACAAATTCAGGCAGGATCGTCGATCTCCTCGACCATGTCTTTATGACCTTGCGGCTCCCGGTTTCCTGGGCATCCAAAACCTTCTTGAGGAGATGGTCATCGACGAACGGCCCTTTCTTCAGTGAACGGGACACAGCTTATTTCCTCCTCTTCACGATGTACTTATTCGAGTCCTTGCTCTTTTTCCTGGTCTTATGCCCCTTTGTGGATACCCCCCACGGTGTCATAGGATGATTCCCCTTCACTCTTCCTTCGCCGCCACCATGAGGATGGTCCACAGGATTCATAGCCACCCCTCTGACCGTGGGTCGTATCCCAAGCCACCGTTTCCGTCCTGCTTTGCCGACGGTGATGTTCGAATGACTCACATTCCCCACCTGACCAATGGTTGCCTTGCATTCTGAGAAGATCTTCCGTACTTCTCCAGAGGGCATCTTGATCTGGACATACTGATCTTCTTTTGCAAGCACCTGTCCATACGTCCCTGCAGACCTGATGAGCTGTCCACCTTTTCCGGGTCTGTACTCGACGTTGTGGACGAAGGTTCCCAAGGGGATAGTTTTGAGGCTCAGGACGTTTCCCGGCCTGATATCGGCTTCCTCCGAGGTAATGACCGTGCTGCCGACTGCAAGCCCATCTGGCCAGAGGATGTAGCGCTTTTCACCATCTGCGTACTGGATCAGGGATATGCGGGCTGAACGGTTGGGGTCATATTCAATGCTCACGACCTTCCCAGGAACTCCAGTCTTGTCACGCCTGAAGTCTACGATCCGGTACAGTCTCTTGTGTCCACCTCCCTGGTGCCGTACGGTGATGCGGCCGTTATTGTTGCGCCCGCTGTGCTTCTTCAGGGTACAGGTGAGAGACCTCTCAGGACCTGTTTTCGTGATCTCTTCGAAAGACGATACCGTCATGGTTCGCCTGCCTGCCGATGTTGGTTTGAAGCCTCGAATGCTCATCTGCTACACCCCTTCATAGAACTCTATGCTTTCGCCTTCTCTCAGCTTCACGATCGCCTTTTTCCAACTCGACCGCTTAAAGGTATGCATGCCCCACCGCTTGGACTTCCCTTTGACGATAAGCGTCTTCACGTCTTCGACATGGACCTTGAAGAGTTCTTCCACGGCCCTCTTGATCTCTATCTTGTTTGCGTCGACCGGGACAGAGAAGATCACCTTGTTGTCTTTCTGCCTGAGCATGGTCCCCTTCTCGGTGATGAGCGGTCGTTTTACCAGCTGTGTATAGTCCTTCATGTCTTCAGCCTCTCTTCTATGTATTCAACCGCTTCAAGATCCATGACCAGACCCTTGTACTTCAGGATATCGTAGACATTCAGTCCTCTCACATCCAGGAGTTTGCTCTTGCTGTGGTTTCGGGATGCCAGGGATACATTCCTGTTCACTGTTCCCACGACCACCAGAGCGTCTTGCATGCCGAGCGAATCAAGTGCCTGGAGGAAGATCTTGGTTTTCGGCTGGTCCAGGGTGATCCCATCGATCACCTTCAGGACGTTCTCGCCAAGCTTCATGCTCAGAGCTGAACACAGCGCGCTGTTGCGCACCTTTTTGGGCAAACGCTTCGCATACTTTCGGTTGTTTGGACCGAATACCACGCCGCCGTGTCTCCATAGAGGCGAGCGGTTCGTCCCGGCGCGTGCCCGGCCGGTCCCTTTCTGGCGCCATGGTTTCGCCCCTCCCCCAGAGACCTCCGATCTGCTCTTTGT